>JAAETV010000276.1 GCA_024227975.1 Actinomycetes bacterium | reverse complement strand
GTTGTGGGGCTACCAAGAGTTGAACTTGGGACCTCACCCTTATCAGGGGTGCGCTCTAACCAACTGAGCTATAGCCCCCGAGCGAGGTTCAACGCTATCGCTTCGAGGTAGTGGTAGCTACTGATTTCGCTGCCGTCTGACCCGAACCGTCTCTTCTTCGACGACGGTGAAGCGGATACCGCCCACCAGGTCGGAGATGAGGTTGAACACGACCGTCAACAGCACCAACAACACCGACGACGCAAGGGTCAGGATTCCGGTGATGACCATGGCCGCCCGGAATACCACGTCGCCGTTGATCTCGTAGGTCTGATAGTCACCGAGCTCACGGACGAAGCTCTCGATGTTCTCGATCGTCCCTGCGGCCACGGCCGCGTTCCACACCAGAACACTCGACAGCAACAATGCAGCAAACACGCACAGGTGGAACAACACCGAGAACGTCAGCACTGACCACGGATCGATATGGCGCACGACCCGGCGGACCTTGCGGGCCCTGACCCGGCGGGTCCGTTGAAACGGCCTCTCTTCCAGCAGCTTCGGCACCCTCGCCGCCAGGTCGCCGACCTTGCCGACCACATTGTCGGGGATCTTCCCCCTGGGCGACTTCGTCACCGATCCGACCAGCGGAGGGCTGACGGGAGCAACCGGGTCGCCGATCATGGGAGGACCGTCCGGCACGACAACTGGTTGGGTGTGCCGCTCGCCCACTGCGGTGTCACCGGCGAGAAGCGCATTTGCCTCACCAACGAGCTCAGGGACAACGGTTGGCGGAGGAGGCTGAGCAACGATGTCAGGGGGCGCCGGAACGATCGGCTTCACTCCCGACGAATGAGAGTCGGTGAGGTCCGCAACGTCGCTCTCCTGGGCGGCGACATCAACCACAATTGGCCCTGTGTTGTCGGCCCTGTTGACACCGTCGGCCGGAGTAGCGACCTCGGCAGCAAGGGAGCTGGAACCGCTTGGTCCACTCCCGTTGCCCTTGGCCACGCCGGACTGGGAGCTGGTGGCTGAACCCGAAGTGGATCCTGCGCCCTTCCCCGTATTCGAGTGCCGCCCCACCGAGGCGCCCTTCTCCGACACCGGCCTATTGACGTTCGCCTGGGACTGGACTGATTCGGGAGTGGGGGCCGCCACCGTCTTCCGGGCCAACGCCTCATCGGAGCCGACTCCCATGACCCCATCACCAGCCGAAGAGCCATTTGTCTCACTCACTGGTGGAGCAACCGCAGTGTCGACCGATTTGGCCCCAGCCGCTACTTCGTCCGCATCGGTGTCAGTGGGCTCAAAACCGAGCGCGGCCACGAGAGCATCGCCGATTGGCGGAGTGCCCTCCGTTGGACCTCGATCTGCGCTCATACTCAAAGCAAGTGTAGGCCCGCGACGCAGCGTCTACTGGTCACCCCGGTGGTTCATTCTCCACATTTGGCCCGATGCCGTAATCCAACACCGCCACCGCTTCGGCCCGAGCCCCGTCGATGGCCACCTGAACCAATACCACGACCCCCTCTTCTCGATAGGACATCAATACCGCTCCGTTGCGTCTTGCCAGGTCAGTGGCCCCGGCCTGGCCCTCGAAGACCCCAGCCAGAGCCGCCATGTCGGCCGCTGTCTGGGCGTCGGCCCGGTGCACGGCTCGAACCCCGATCTCGACGATGATCGCCAGTACGACCACCACCAGGAGCAGAATGACCCCAATCATGGGCACGATTGACCCTCGTTCGCGCTCCCCCATCGGCTAGCGCCTTTCTCTCGGTCACCGATTGACGGGCCCCGAGAGGCCAAGTGGAGCAGTGAAACAGCCCTAGGAAGGCGCTTCGTCGCCGTTGTCGACGGGCCCGCTCCCGTTGGTCGACGACCCTTCCGGCTCACCGATCCCACCACCAACCCCGAGCTCGCCACGAGAAACGCCATCAAGGTCGGCATCGCCCTCGAAATCGTCTTCATCGCCATTGGGGAACATTCGGGCCACGGCTGAGACCTGGTCCGACGAATCCAGATTCATGACCCGAACCCCGGTTGCGTCACGCCCCTGCTGTGAAATGGCCGACACCGCCGTGCGAATGATGACCCCGCCGGAGGAGATCAGCATGACCTCATCCTCAGGTGCCACGAACATTGCACCGACAACCTTGCCCTTCTTCTCGTTGACGGTCACGCACCGCACCCCAAGACCACTTCGCTTCTTGCGGGTGAACAGGTCAGGACTGACCCGCTTTCCGAACCCCTCGCTGGTGACGACGAGGAACTCGTCCTCTCCCGTGGTCACTGCGCATGAGACCAGTTCATCACCTTGGCGGAACTTCATCCCGACGACCCCGGCCGCGGTTCGACCCATCGGTCTCACATCATCTTCGGAGAACCGCAAAGCCTGGCCCTGACGAGAGGCCATGAAAATCTCGTCCTCACCATTGGTCGGCACGACCGCCACCAACTCATCCCCATCGTTCAAGTTGATCGCGATCAACCCGCTACGAAGTGACGAGTCGTACGCCGTGAACAGAGTCTTCTTGACCCGACCCTGCCGGGTAGCGAAGAAAAGGAACCGATTCGTCTCATAGTCGCGCGTGTCGACGATGGTCTGGATCTGCTCATCGGGCTGGAGCTGCAAGAGGTTGACCAGAGCCATGCCCCGAGATGTCCGGCTCGAAACCGGGATCTCGTGGGCCTTGATCCGATAGACCCGCCCTCGGTTGGAAAAGAACAGCAGATAGGCATGAGCCGTCGTGTGCAATAGATGAGAGATGAGGTCGTCGTCATCATCTTTGAGCTTGGCTCCAGTAACTCCTCGGCCACCGCGACCCTGGGTTCGGAACTCCTCAGCCGATATCGACTTGATGTACCCCGACGACGACAAGGTGACTACCAGATCCTCGTCATCAATCAGATCTTCGATATCGAGCTCACCTGGATCCGGAACCAGAGCGGTGAACCGATCGGTCCCAAACTCCTCCCGGATCTCCAACATCTCAGTCTTGATGACATCTCGGAGCTTGTTGTCATCGGCCAGAATCGCCTCCAACTCAGCGATCTCGACGCGCTTCTGCTCGAGTTCCTTCTCGATCTCGGACCGAGCGAGGCGGGTTAGGCGCGACAGCGTCATATCCAAGATGAAGTTGGATTGGATCTCGGAGAATCCGAAGGTGTCGCTCATGAGCCGATCCCGAGCTTCGGCCCGGTCTTCGCTGGCTCGAATGGCGGTGATGATCTCGTCGATGATGTCGAGGGCCCGCAGCAGACCCTCGAGGATGTGGGCTCGGGCCTTGGCCCGCCTCAACCGATCCTCGGTCCGACGCCGAACCACCTCGCGCTGATGCTCAACGTAGACGACCAACGCGTCACGCAAGTTCAGGGTCCGAGGCACCTGAGCCCCGTCGACCAGGGCAACCATGTTCACACTGAAGGTGGTCTGCATTGGCGTGTACTTGTACAGGTTGTTCAAGATCACCAGAGCGGTGGCATCGCGCTTCAGCTCGAACACCAGCCGGGTCTTGCCCTTGGCTGACTCATTGCGGATCTCCCGCAGGCCGGTGATGTCCCCCCGTTCAACCAGCTCAGCAGTCTTGCGGGCGATCTGATCGACGGATGTCTGATACGGCACCTCGGTCACAACGATCTGATCGTTGGTTCGACCCTCCACGATCTCGGCCACCGCCCTCAACCGGATCGACCCCCGCCCAGTCCGGTAGGCGTCGCGGATACCGACCCGACCCAAGATCTGAGCTCGGGTCGGGAAATCGGGGCCCTTGATGAACTCCATCAGGTCATCAGGTGTGGCCTCAGGATTGTCGATCAGGTGAATGGTGGCGTCAATCGTTTCCCGCAGGTTGTGGGGCGGGATGTTGGTAGCCATACCAACCGCAATCCCCTGGCTGCCATTTACCAACAGGTTCGGGAACCGGGCCGGCAGAACCGTCGGCTCCTCGTGCTTTCCGTCGAAGTTCTCCCTGAAGTCAACGGTGTCCTCGTCGATGTCGGCCAGAAGACGCATGGCCAGCGGAGTCAGGCGGCACTCGGTATAGCGATAGGCGGCGGGGGGATCGTCAGGCGAGCCGAAGTTGCCGTGAGGATCAATCAGGGTGTGACGAAGCGAGAAGGTCTGGCCCATCCGGACCAGAGCATCGTAAATGGCCGAATCGCCATGAGGATGGAAGCGACCGATTACGTCACCGACGACGGTTGCGCACTTGACATGGCTGCGGTCGGGCCGGTGGCCAGCATCGAACATCGACCACAAGATCCGGCGGTGAACCGGCTTGAGACCATCTCGGGCATCGGGCAGAGCCCGCGACACGATGACCGACATGGCGTACTCGAGGAACGAGTCTTCCATCTCGCTCTGGATCTCGATCGGCTCGATATTGTCGATCGGTTCCTGCGATTCATCCGTTGGTGGGGTATCAGTCATGTTG
>JAAETV010000275.1 GCA_024227975.1 Actinomycetes bacterium | reverse complement strand
CGGGCTCGATGGTCGCCGCTCCTTCGTTGTCGGGAAGCGGTCGCCGTGCCCCGTCTACGATTCGTTGATGGCTGTTGTCGAGATCGAGATCAATAACTATGTTGCCGTGCTCACCCTGAACCGACCAGAGGCGCGCAATGCGCTGAACCCTGAACTGATAGTCGCGCTGGCCAGGTCGTGGGAGCAGCTCGCTGATGATGACTCGGTGCGAGCCATTGTCATCACCGGGGCCGAAGGCTCGACATTCTGCTCGGGTTTCGATCTCGGGACCACGATCCCACTCATGACCGGGAGTCGTGAACCCCAAGACGAATACGAGCAAGCGGTGGCGGACGATATGGGACTGATGGGTCGGGCCACCTTGCGCGATTTCGATCCAGGCAAACCGACGATCGCCGCCGTGAACGGCCACGCAATCGCCGGCGGTATGGAGCTCATGTTGGCGTGCGACTTGCGTGCGGTGGCCTCTGGTGTTCGGTTGGGCCTGTCGGAGGTGGCGTTGGGGCTCATCCCCGGGATGGGTGGGACCGCTCGTCTGGCGCGGCACGTGCCCAGGGCGATCGCGATGGAGCTACTCCTCACCGCCCAGCCCATGTCGAGCGACGCCCTGGCCGAGACCGGGTTGATCAACCGCCTGGTTCGGGTGGAAGACGTGCTGGCGGCCGCCGTCGATCTGGCCAGCACGATTGCAGCCAACGCTCCCCTCGCGGCACGGGCCGCCCGGTCGGTCATCCGGGCCTGCGACGACCTGACCGAACTCGATGCCCTGGCCCTCGAAGCGGAGCGGGGCCGCGAACTGGTAGAGACCGAGGACGCCCGGGAGGGGCCGCGCGCATTCATCGAGAAGCGGATGCCCGTGTTCACCGGACGCTGAAGCGGCGGCGAAGCTGGTCGGACCTGCCCTACTCTCCTGGGCGGGTTCCGCTCGGCCGTGTTGTACACGGAGAACACGGATGAGGCATGGGTCGACGGCTTCATCGAGGAGAGCTGACGCCGGCTTCGACGGCAATAGGTTCGAGGTGCAAGGTCGCGGTCCCAGTCCACAACGTTGGGGCCGTTGACCACTCCTCGATCGTTTGAGAACCTGGCTTGATGACCGCCTACGTGATAGTTGACACCAAGATCCACAACTCGGAGGAGTACGAGGAGTACAAGGCCCTGGCCCGGCCCCTGGTCGAAAAGTACGGTGGTAACTACCTGGCTCGGGGTGGAGCGATGCAGATCGTCGATGATGAGCTGTGGTCACCAACCCGGCTCGTCCTGTTGGAGTTTCCCGACATGGATACAGCGCAGGCCTTTTTCGACAGCGACGAGTACACACCGGTCAAGGCCATCCGCCATGAACACGCCGACTCGACATCGGTCATCTTCGAAGCCGAGTAGGTCAATCTGAGCTAGAGGTCCATCCACCTTCACCACCGCTCAGCCGAGGCCGAGGTCTGGGTCGACCAAGCTGGGTTCGACCTGCCGGCAGGATCGCTGAATGGTCTGACTGACGATGAGCCAGCCGGCGAGGCTTCGATTTACAAGCCGTTTTGTATTACGGATATATCAAGACGAATTGTTTCGCCAATGGGTGAGCTACGCTCCGGTCATGGTCAAGCCCCGAGCACGAGTCGGTCGCCCACCCGGGCCGCATGACGACACGCTGGCCAAGCTGTTTCCCGTAGCGTTTCGACTGTTTCTTGATGAGGGCGGCCAGGCGCTCACGCCCACCCGCCTCCACAATGAGAGTGGGGTGAGTCGCGCAACTATCTACCGGAACTGGCCCGAACCGGAGGATCTCATCGAGATCATGCTTGGCTACGCCATCGAGGCTCCGCCCGAGACCGCATTCAGTGGCGACCTCGAACGGGACCTGAAGACGGCGGTGGATATCTTGCTCGACCAGTTCGAGTGTCGGCCGGGACGAGCGTTCTTCGCTGCCTGCATCGAGTACGGCCGCCGGTCCGAGCGGATGGCCAATGTTGCCGAGGAATTCGCAGCCGGAATCCTGGCCGCATTTCACACCGTGATCGATGCCGCCATCGATGGGGGTGAGCTCACCGGCGACACCCAAGAGTTGGTTCACGAGTTGGCCGGCCCCCTCATGCTCGAACATGTGATCTTGGGTAGGCGGGTGTCCAAGCGTCGGGGCCGGGCTGTCGTCGACCATTTCCTGGCCCACCACCTTCCGTAGTCGGGCGGATAGATCCTGACCGATCACGACCCCAGGCCTACCCGGCGCCTTCCGACCGATACCGGCCCCCAGAGCGATCACCCGATCCGACATGTAGCCGCCCTGGCCAAACGGGGAGGACGTCACTGCTCATCGTTGGTTCCGTTGTGTCACTGGGGCACGGCTTTCGAGCCTTGTTGTTGAGCTCAGGCAGGCGGCGAGGAGGTCTTCGGTGGCGTCGTGCATGGTGACGGTGCCGGCGCGGATCTTGGAGCAGACGTCGTCGATGTGAGCGTCGTCGATCCGTGACAGTCGGGCGTGAAGCTCGGCTTCGACCGATCGGGTGAGAAGGCCTCGAAGCCGTCTGGCAATGCGAATGTCAGCTGTCGTGCTACCTAGCTGAGCACTTCGGGCATGAATGGCTCCGACCAGGTCGGTGATGCCCTCTGCGTTGGAAGCGCTGGTGCAGACGATCGGTGGCTTGGGGGTGCTCGGATCGCGCCGCTCCAGCATGGCTTCCAGCTGTCCTCGGGTCTGCTCGGCGAAAGGGAGGTCGCTCTTGTTGACTACCAGAACGTCTGCGATTTCGAGCACGCCGGCCTTCATGGTCTGCACGTCATCGCCCAGTCCGGGTGCGTTGAGCACGACCTTGATGTCGGCGAAGTCGATGATCTCGGTTTCGGACTGTCCGGCACCAACGGTCTCCAGGATGATGGTCGGCCATCCCGCGGCGTCGACGGCGTCGACCAATACCGGGATCGAGAGGGAGAGCCCGCCGAGGTGTCCCCGCGATGCCACCGAGCGGATGAACACCCCTGGATCGAGAGTGTGGGCGCCCATGCGGGTTCTGTCACCCAGGACCGCTCCGCCTGAGTAAGGGCTCGACGGATCGACGGCCAGTACCGCCACCTTCTCGCCATCGGCGCGGAGGGCAGCAATGTATGCGCCGATCAGTGTCGACTTGCCGGCACCGGGTGGGCCGGTGAAGCCAACTACGAGTGCCCGCCCGGTGTGGGGACGCAGTCGGGCCGCGAGGGCGTCGGCCCGCGTGTCGCTCCGTTCGAGAATCGAGAGGGCGCGGGCCAGGGCGGCGGAGTCACCGCCCAAGAGACGTTCGAATGCGCTGGCCGTCGGAGACCAGGCCTCCCCCGTCGCCGCCATCAGGTCACGATCAGGGGGTGGCCGAAACCGAGCTCGTCGCGCAAGGCCGACACGATCTCCCCGTGGGTCACGCCCACCTCGGCTGCATCGACGACCTTCTCGAACACATTGAGTTTCTCGTCGTTGGCGGCGGTGCGGATACCGGTGATGGCGGCATCGACTTCTGATCGGCTTCGCTGGGCCTTGAATTCCTTGAACGCATTCACATGCGCAGCCATGACATCCGGGTCTGCCCGGAATGGGGTTGGCTGTTCGGAGTCGCCTTCGGGGAACTGGTAGCAGTTGACGCCGACGACCTTCTCCTCACCACTGTCGATCTTGTTCTGGGCCGCAATGGCTGAGTGACCGATCATGGTCTGCACGATGCCGGCTCCTACCGCTTCGTACATGCCGCCGGCGGACTCGATCTGGTCCATGACAGCGATGATCTCTTCCTCCATCTGGTTGGTGAGGGCCTCGACATAGTACGAACCGCCCAGCGGATCGATGACGTCACAGAGATGAGCTTCCTCCCGCAGGATGTTCTGGGTCGAGATGGCGATGCGGGCGCCTTCTTCGGTTGGGGAGGTGATGGCTTCGTCGTAGCTGTCGGTGTGCATCGACTGGAGGCCTGAGAAGATCCCTGCGGTGGCTTGGACGGCGACTCGGGCGATGTTATTGAGCGGCTGCTGGGCGGTGAGGTCGATGCCCGAGGTCTGGCCGTGGAACTTGAATCGCCATGAGCGGGGATCCTTGGCGCCGAGGCGTTCCTTGGCGATTCGGGCCCAGATGCGACGCCCGGCGCGGAACTTAGCCACCTCTTCGAACACCGAGATCGAGATGTCGAAGAAGAAGGTGAGCCGTTGGAGCACTGCGTCGGGATCCATGCCCTTGGCGATGCAGTCCTCGCCGTACTGGATGGCGGTGGCGAAAGTGAATCCCATCGTCTCGGCCGGGGTCGCTCCGGCCTGCTGCATGTGTTGGCCGACAACCGACAGTGGGTTCCAGTTCGGCACCTGCTCGAGGCAGTAGGCGACATGATCGACCAGCACTCGCCGCGACCCAGGCTGGGACAGTCGGTAGAACATGTGGTTGGCGACATAGTGGGAGATGTAGTCCGACTGGTTCGACGTTCCCGTGATCTTGTCGAGTGGGACACCCCGTCGTTTGGCCACACCGAGCACGAACGCCAACAAGGTGAACGGCGTCGGGTCGTTCATAGCGGTAGAAATCTCGCCCAGCGAGACACCCGTGAGCGCGGTGTCCATATGATCCAACGTGTTCAGAACGGTGCCGCACGTACCGAGCAGGGCCAGGGGGACCTCATCACAGTCGACGCCGCGGAATCCTGAATTGCAGGGGATCAGGCTGATTGCCGTCGCACCGAGGTCCAAGATGTTTCGGACCCGCTCGTTGTAGTCCGTCGGTGTGCCGAGCCCGATGAGTTGACGCTGGGTCCAGGTGCGACCCCGGTGCATGGTTGGGTAGATGCCTCGCGTGAACGGCTCCTGGCCCGGAAAGCCCAGATCAGCCATATGGCGCTCAGAGGACCAGTCGGCGGGGGTATAGATCGGCTTGACAACGAGGCCGGAGCGGTTGCGGACTGTCTTGTCGGAGGGGATCTGTTGGGCGAAATCGTCTTGCCAACGTCGCTCTGCCTCATCGAAGCCGGGAAGGCTGAGTTGCTCTCCGGGGCCTGTGGGCTCTGGTTCGGTGTCAGCGGCTCTGTCAGTGCTGAGGCTCACGATGCGAATTCTCCTGATGACAACTTCTGTTCGTGGACACGGTTCCCGAGGGCCTCGACGCTGGCGACGATCTCGGCCCGGGAGGAACCAGGACCGAAGATGGCATCGACACCGGCATCGGTCAGGAGCTGATGCTCGGTGGCAGGGATGATTCCGCCAACGACCACTCCAACATGGGCCATCTCCGCTGCCCGTAGCGCGGTGATGAGGTCGGGGATGATCAGGTGATCGGTGGCGAGTGAAGACACGCCGATGACGTCTACGTCTTCCTGGACAGCGAGGGCTACGACGGCGTCGATCTCCTGCCATGGGGGTGTGTAGATGACCTCATGGCCCGCGTCGCGGAGGTAGGTCGCAACTATGCGGCTTCCGCGGTCGTGGCCATCGAGTCCGATCTTGGTGACGAGAACTCGGATTGGATCGGTCACTGCTCCTCCAAGGGTTGACGCAGGAAGCTGACAAAGGCGGACCCGATATCCGCCGGTGAGCGCCCACCGGGCCGGTACCACACCTGGGTTGAGTTGGCCGCTCCGAGCAGGAACAGACGCAGCAACCCGCGGTCGGTGTCGAGACCGAGATCATCGATGAGCTGCCTCCACAGCAACTCATATCCGGCCCGGGCCCGGCGCAGGTCGACCTCTACTTCGGGGACGTCATCGGGCAATACGGCGACGATGACCCTGGCATAGGCCGTGGGGGCGAGAACGGCTTCGACATGGCCGATCACCGCCGCTTCCAAGCGGGCCCACGGGTCGCTCCCGCTGGCCTGGAGCCCACATTGAACCGACGCCATCACCCGTTTGACACCCTCGTTGTACACGGCGAGCAGCATCTCGGCCTTGGACGCGAAGTGGTAGTAGGAGGACCCCGGGCCCATCCCGACTGCACTGGTGACATCGCGAATCGTCGTTCGGTGGTAGCCCTGATCGGCGAAGAGGAGCGCCGCCGCATCCAGTAAGGCCACGCCGCGGTTGTTCTCTCGCTGTTTGACGGTGACCACCTAGCCTACTTAGCCGAACAAGTACTTGTTTAACCGCAGTATCAAGCCATTGTCCAACCGGCGCCAAACCCCATGTACGACACCTCTAGCTCACCACCGACATGAAGCAGTCCTCGGATTCCGGTTCCGCCTCCGCTGGGTGGTGGGGTTTTGAAACACCGTCGACCCGGTGGCGAAGGTCGTTGTGGCTTCCGGGACTTTGGCCGGGGATGAGCTGTTGCGTATTGGTGCTCAACTCCCCTGGAGAAGCTGCCGATGAGCTATGTGATTGCACATTCGGGTCACTGACCGAGCGCTGTTGCGCGAACGAATGGCTGAATCACATGAGTTGGAGGATTGAGCGATGAAGAGCCACACTGATGGCACTGGATCTGGCGTGGTGTCTACGCTTTCGCGTGGCCGGCGGATAACGATTGGCATGAAGCTCATGGCGGGCTTTCCCGTCGTACTAGCTGTGTTCCTGGCCGTAGGGATCATGTCCTACCGCAACGTGGGCCAACTAGCGACCAACGCCGATCAGGTGGCCCACACCCACGCCGTCTTGGAAGAGGTCGATGGTGTTCTCCTATCTCTGGTGAACATCGAGACCGGTATGCGTGGGTTCGTGGCTACCGGAGACGAGGACTTTCTCGAGCCATACCGCGGCGGTGTGGAATCCCTTGGGGCCCACGTCACAGCAGGGAGGGAACTGACCCTGGACAACCCGGTTCAGACCCAACGTTGGGACGACCTGAAACCAAAGCTCGTCGACATCCAGGAAGAGACCGATCGCATCATCGAGATCCGTCGCAACGATGGAGCCGAGGCTGGGTCCGCGGCGGTAGCGGAAGGTCTCGGGAAAGCGATGATGGACGACATCCGAACCACCCTTGACGCGCTCGGGAGCGAAGAGAGTGACCTCTTGGTCGTGCGTTCGGAAGCCACCGCAAACAGTGTGTCATCGACGAAGTCGATAATTGTCGGTGGGCTGATTGCAGCCACTCTCCTTGTGGCCGGTGTGAGTTTGTTCCTGAACCGATCGATTGCTCTCCCCTTGCGACGCACCTCCGAACGGGCTCGCGAGGTATCGGTGGGGGCACTGTCGGTTGAACCGCTGGCGCTCTCACGAGACGACGAGCTCGGCGACCTCGCCACCTCGTTTGATGGGCTGATCGAGATGGTCGGCCAGATGGGCACCCAGGCCAAGACGATCGCTGATGGGGAGCTGTCCTCACCGTTGCTGGACGTCCGGCTCCCCGGCGAGGTCGGTGACGCATTCGGGGTCATGGTCGACGCGTTGAAGTCGTTGGTAGAGCAGCTCAAGGGCTCCTCTACCCGCCTCGCAGCTGCAGCCGAGGAGCTAACCGCTGTGTCCTCCTCGATGGGAGAATCTGCTGAGCGCACGTCGACCCAGGCCACCTCGGCGTCGGCCACTGGGGGTCAGGTCTCGTCGAGCGTCGCTACCGTTGCCGCCGCCGTCGAGGAAATGGACGCCTCAATCCGTGAGGTCGCTCGTAGCGCCACTGAGGCGTCCTCGGTGGCTTCGGGTGCGGTCGATGTAGCGAAGCACACCTCGTCCAAGATCGCCAAACTTGGTGACTCTTCCCGAGAGATCGGCAACGTCATCAATGTGATCAACTCGATTGCTGAGCAGACGAACCTGTTGGCGCTCAACGCCACCATTGAAGCAGCCCGTGCCGGTGAGTCGGGCAAGGGGTTCGCGGTCGTAGCCAACGAGGTGAAGGAACTAGCCAACCAGACGGCAGTCGCAACTGAGGAAATCTCCCAGCGGATCAATGCCATCCAGGACGATACCTCCGGTGCGGTCGACGCCAACGAGCAGATCAGCGAGACGATCACCCGTATCAACGAGATCTCGACCAGCATTGCGACCGCGGTCGAGGAACAGTCCGACACCACAACCGAGATCGGACGATCGGTCGAGGAAGCGGCCACTGGCACCATGGACATCGCCGGGACCATCACCGAAGTGGCCGGGGCAGCCGAACAGACCCGCCAGGCGACCGACGACACCAAGGCTGCGGCCGACGAGATGATGCGGATGGCCGACGACCTCAACGAGCTCGTCAGCAGTTACAGCTGATAGATCCACCAAGCCCTATCCCGATCGGGATTCTAGGTTGCTTCTCCGTTAGGGTGCCGAAGATCTGGGGCCGCGGCGGCGTAGGGCCGCTGCGGCCTAGGATCGGTGCGGGAGGCATAGCAGACGTTCGCCGATTGTGCGAAGTGCCTATCGCCGAGGTGAGGGCCGCCTCCTAGGGTCACAGGTACCTTCGGCAATAAGGGACCTCATGACCCGAATCCTGTGGATCAATCCCGTCGGCACCGACGCCTACGACGCTCCGATCGGCGAGGAGCTGCGCCGCGAAGCAGGACCTTCAACCCGGGTCGACGTGTGCTCGCTGCCTCACGTCGGGCCGCAGCATCTCGAATGGAACGCCCTAGAGGCTGTCGTGTCCGGCCCGACGATGGGAGTCATTCGCTGGGCGACCGAGGTCGAGGGCTATGACGCCGCCGTGATCGGCTGCTTCTACGACCCCTTCCTGCGGGCAGCCCGCGAGCTTGCCGGCCCCATGGCCGTGACCGCACCAGCCGAGGCCTGCATGCACATCGCAGCCACGATCGGCGAGCAGTTCTCGATTCTGGTTGGCCGCCGCAAGTGGATTCCCGAGATGAACGAGAACGTCGTCAAGTATGGCTACGCCCACCATCTGGCCTCGTTTCGCGTCCTCGACATGAGCGTCGACGAGTTCCAGGCCGAGCCCGCCATCACCCAAGAGCGGATCCTGACCGAGGCCAAGCGGGCTGTCGACGAAGACCGCGCCGATGCTGTTGTATTGGGCTGCACCATCGAGTTCGGCTTCTACCGCCAGGTCCAGGAGAAGATCGGGGTCCCCGTCATCGACGCCATCACCGCCCCCATCCGGTACGCCGAGTTCCTGGCCACGCTCGGCCGCGACCATGGCTGGAGGACCAGCCGGGTTGGTGGCTACGACTCAGTCCCCGCCCGCGAGCTCGACTGGATTCCCCTCCTCGAGCCGATCGTCAACCGCGATCCGCGCTCGTGACCGACGTCCCCGAACTCAATTCGAACTTGGAGCCGCAATGGACACATTGACCGCCGAAGACATCGAGGCGCTGTGCCTCGGCGCCACTCTTCTCGGGACCGGGGGTGGTGGCGACCCATACATCGCCAAGTTGGTCGCCCACCAGGCGCTTGAGGAATACGGGCCGGTTGATGTGGTCAACGCCGAGGACCTACCTCCCGATGCCCTGGTTCTGACCACCGCCGCCATCGGTGCGCCGACGGTCATCCTGGAGAAGATCCCCGCTGGCACAGAGTTCGTGGCCGGTGTCAAAGCGTTGGCCTCATACCTCGGCAAGGAACCAGCGGCGATCATGCCCATCGAGGTGGGCGGGCTCAACACCTTGTTGCCCATCGCCACCGCGGCCGAGATGGGTCTTCCCATCGTGAATGCCGACTCGATGCGGCGGGCCTTTCCCCAGATCGAGATGACGGTCTTCACCCTGGCCGGCGTCCCCGCTGGTCCACTGTCGGTGGCCGACGAGAAGGGAAACCAGTGTGTGTTCGAGACGACGACGAACCAGATTGCCGAGACGCTGGCTCGCACCGCAGTGATCCAACTCGGGCTGGCCAACTCGATCAGCTGCTACCCCATGACCGCGGCCCAGGTTGCTGAGCACGCCATCCAGGGCTCGATCACCTACTGCATCGAGGTCGGGCGTCAGCTCCAAGCCGTCAAGGACGGCGAGGAAGGGGCCTGGGAGCATTTCCTGAACGAGTCCGGGTCGGTCGAGTTCTTCACCGGCAAGGTGGTCGACCTCGACCGACGAACCACCGATGGGTTCGCGAGATCAACGGTGATCCTGGAAGATCTCCACGGGTCTGACGCCACGATGCGCATCGAGGTCCAGAACGAGAACCTCATCGCCTTCCTCGACGGCGAGCCGGTGATCACCACCCCCAACCTGATCTGCCTGCTCGACCACGAGAGTCACGACCCAATCACCACCGAAGCACTGGCCTACGGCAATCGGGCTGTCGTCATCGGTATGCCTTGCGCACCCGAATGGCATCGCGACGGGATGCTCGACCTCGTCGGTCCCGCGGCCTTCGGCTACGAAATCGACTATGTGGAGCTGCCCCGATGAGCGAGAACACTGAGCTTCGAATCGGCATCGACGTTGGTGGGACGAACACCGACGCGGTGGTCATCGACGGAAGCGGTGGGGTGGTCAGCGCCGTCAAGGTGGCCACCACCCCCGAACCCATCGACGGAATCCGCCAGTCACTCGACAAGGTGCTTGGGCCTGTCGACAAGACCCTGGTCGCCAAGGCAATGCTGGGAACCACCCACCCCGCCAACGCCATCATCCAACGCAAGGGCCTCGACAAGGTCGCGGTGCTTCGCCTCGCCGCACCCTCATCTCTTGGCGTTCGACCCGGTGCAGCATGGCCCAACGACATTCGCGACCTGGTCATCGGCACGGCCGCCATCGTGGAGGGCGGAAACGAGTACACGGGCGCCGAAATCGCTCCCCTCGACGAGGATGCAATCCGTCGCTTGGCTGGCGATGCCGTGGCCTCTGGCTGTACCGCGATTGCTGTGTCGGCCGCCTTCAGCCCGGCGGTGAACGACCACGAACTGCGGGCTCTGGAGGTACTCCGCCATGAGCTTGGCGCCGAGTTCTCGGTGTCGCTGAGCCATCAGATTGGCTCACTCGGACTCCTCGAGCGCGAGAATGCCACCATTCTCAACGCAGCACTGCTGAGCGTTGCCACGGGAGTCGTCGACGGATTCGAAGAGGCCCTCTCGGCTCACCAACTCAGCATCGACTCCTACCTCACCCAGAACGACGGCACCCTGATGACCGCCGGCGAGGCGGGACGGTTCCCGGTCCTCACCCTTGGCTCAGGACCCACCAACTCCATGCGGGGGGCCTGCGCCCTGGCCGATGTCAACGACGCAGTCGTGATCGACGTCGGGGGCACCTCCGCCGATGCCGGCATCCTGGTAGACGGCTTCCCCCGCGAGTCCAGTGCCGCGGTCGAGGTGGGTGGGGTCCGCACCAACTTCCGCATGCCCGACCTCATCTCCATGGGCTTGGGTGGCGGCACCATCGTTCGAGACCCCCGGGTTGGGGTCGGTGGGAGCCTCAGCATTGGCCCAGATTCTGTTGGCTACGCCGTCTCCACCGATGCGATCTGCGTCGGTGGCACCATCCTCACCTTGTCAGATGTCTCCCTGGCCGCAGGACGCCTGGACGGGTTCGGCGACCCCGATCTCGTGGCCGGACTGGATCGCCAACTGGTGACCGACGCCCTGGCCTGGGTCGACGAACAGGTCTCGGTCATGAGCGAGCGGATGAAGTCCAACCGAGCCGAAATCCCTCTGCTTGCGGTTGGCGGTGGAGCCCACCTCATCGCCGACACCGTTCCAGGAGTTTCAGAGGTACTACGCCCCGAGAACTACTCGGTGGCCAACGCCTACGGAGCCTGCATTGCCGAAGCCTCCGGAACCGTCGATCGTGTCTACAGCTACGACGATGCGGGACGCGACAGTTGCCTCGACGATGCCCGCGATCTGGCGACCAACGCCGCAGTGAGAGCCGGGGCTGATCCCGACATGATCCGCATCACGACGGTCAATGAGGTGCCAATGACCTATGTCCCCGGGGGTGGCTGTCGGGTGATGGTCAAAGCGGCCGGACCGCTGGCATAGGTGCAGTTGCGGCCCAGCGAACAGGATTGCCGTGACCACCACTCCGCTGGCCATCGCCGACTCCCACAATGATCTCCTCCTAGCCTGCCAACACCGCAGAGAGCGAGGGATCGCAGATCCTTTCGGTGACGATTGGCTGCCGGCGCTTCGGGCTGGCGGGGTCGTCTTCCAAGTGCTGCCCATATTCACCGAGGAGCAGTTCATCGGCGAGGGAGCGCTGCGCCGCACCCTGGAGATCATCGGCCTTGCTCACGACATCGCCTCCACCCATTCGAGCGAGGTCGCAATCGTCGACTCGGCCGCCGACATCGACCCCATCATCGAGAGTGGCCGGATCGCGTTGCTGCTCGCGTTGGAGGGGGCAGAACCGATTGGCTCGTCGGTCTCGATGTTCGAGACGCTATGGCGACTGGGGGTGCGCATGGCGTCGCTGACCTGGAACCGGCGCACCATGATGGCCGACGGGATCGGCGAGACCGAGACCTATGGCCGCCTGTCCTCCGTCGGGATCGAGGCCATCGCGGAGATGGAACGGATCGGGATGGTCATCGACGTCAGCCACCTCTCCGCGCCCGGAGTCGACCACCTGGCTGAGCTTGCCACCGGATCGTTTGTCGCTACTCACTCGTCGTGTCGTGCGCTGTGCGACCACCCGCGGAATCTCACTGACGCCCAGATCAGGACGGTCGCTGAGTCGGGTGGGTTCGTTGCCGTGAACGCTTTCGGAGGGTTCATCTCGGAGTCCGCTCCAACGTTGGGTGGTTTCATCGACCACCTCGAACACGTCGAAACGATCAGCGGTGCCGAACATGTCGCGGTCGGTGCCGATTTCATCGTCGACCTCGTGCGCCAGGTCGATCCGATCCTGGGCCGTCAACTACTCGTTCGTCCCGAAGACCTCACCCCTATCGACAACTTCAAAGCCCCGGCCGACTACCCGCACCTGTCGGCGATGTTGGTCGAGCGCGTAGGCCATGAACGGGCCCGGCAGATGGCGAGTCAGAACATGTTGGACTTCTTCCGCTCCCACCTTCCCCAGAAGCCATCGTGACACCAACCGGCACACCGACCCTGATGCAATGGACCGGGTCCTGCGTGTCTCACTTCACCCTGACGGCCAAGGGCCGGCCCCTGGTGACTGAGCCCGGATAGGTTCCAGGGATGGGCAACGACCGTCCCGCAACCGTGGGACAGCTGATCACCTCGCCGACTCTGAGCGATGCCATCCTGCTGGCCGGCAGTGATGGCCTCGACGCGGAAGTACTCGATATCGACCTCCGCACCCGGATCGACAAGAGCTCGGTTCCTCGAGCGGGCGACGCCATCGTGCTCGATGCGTCCGCCATCGGTGAACACCAGTACCAGATCGATGTCGCCATCCGAGTCTGCGCCGATGCCAGCGTGGCCGCCCTGATCGTCACGAATCACTCTTTCGAGATCGGGCTGGGAGCACAGCGACTGGCCAACCGTTTCGGCCTGCCCCTCCTGTCGGTGATCGACACCGACGCACTGGGTCTCACCCACAGACTCCGGGAGAGGCTCTGGGCAGCCGATGTCGAGCAGGCAGCGCTCATCGACAATCTGCTTTCTGCACTCGGCGCTATGCGAGTAACCAGCATCGAAGATGTCACTACCCTCATCAGCGAGCTCAGCGCGGCACCGGTCGCGGTGTTGGACCGCGACCGAACACTGATCGCGGGCACGCCGATCGAGGTCGGCGACAGGAGACTCGCCACTCGAAGCGCCCACGGTACCGATCTGTCCTCGCCGGCTGCCTTGCACAGCACTGCGATCGTGCTTGCCTCGGATCAGGACATCGCCTACTGGCTCATCGGCGAGACCTCAGGCTCCGACAGCGCCCAGCGACTGTTGCGAACTCTGCTTCAGATCGGTTCGTGGTATCTGACGGCGCTCATCGCATCAGTCCGCGTCAGCGCCGAGAGCGACGCGAGGCGGCGCATCGCCGTTCTCAACGAGATCCTCGATACCAGCGACCTCGTCGAGCGCGATATCCAGCAGCAGTTGCGCGAGCTCGGATGGAGTGCGGCGGGCTGGAACACTGGTCTTCACATCAAGTTGCGGGGAGCCGATGCGGCACGGATTGTGGAGCTGCACTCTGAGTTGCGCGAGCGGCTCCGCGAAGCCGGACTCGACGGCCCGCTGGTCGAGCGAAACGACGGTTGGAGCGGCTGGGTCTCCGATCCCACCGAACCGGCGGTCGAGACCTACTCGGAGCTGGTCCACAAGATCGGGGAAGTGCTTCAGACGTTCGTGAGCGCCCACTCCGGCCTGGTTGCCCATGGGGGGATCGGGCGGCCCCACCCAGATCTCGACGGGCTTCGAGTTTCGCTGACCGAGGCCCACGAAGCCGCGGTCATCGCCAACGCCCGATCCGGTGATCGTTCAGGTGCAGCCCACATCGACCAACTAGGTATGCAGCGGGTCTTGATGGGCTGGTTCAGCTCCGAGGACTTCGCCCGCTATGCACGCTCGATCCTCGAACCAATCCTCGCGTTGGACCCAGACCACGAGCTGTTGCGCACCCTAGAGGCCTATCTCGATTCGAGCTGCTCGACAACCGACGCCGCCCACCAACTCTCGGTCCATCGCAACACCGTCGCCAATCGGATCAGCAAGGTCACCGACGTCCTCGACGTTCGTCTCGAAGACCCTGAAACCCGGCTCTCCCTCCAACTGGCGTGTCGGGTACTTCGAATCAATCGTTGATGCGACCAGGTAGGCGATACGCCCACCACGGAGTCGATGCTTGTGCGAACCGCCTCTTCAGTTGTGACTGGGTCCTTTCTACGATCCCTATCGTGTCGGCACGCTGCCGACTGAACACCGAGGAGGGATGCCCGTGGCAACCACACGATTCAACAAACGCCGGCCGCTCTGGCTGGTTCTGCTCGTCGCCTTCGCCCTTGTGACTGCTGCCTGTGGCGACAGTGACGACGAAGCGAGCGATGACACAGCTACAACAGAATCTGAATCTGGCGATGACACCACATCCGGCGACGACAGCGCCGATGACGAGGCGGCTGATGATGAGGCCACGACTAATCCCGCCGATGAAGAGCCCCTGCGGGTGGCCTATCTCTCGGCCAGTTCAGCCAACACCTGGCTGCTCTCATCACTAGATGAAATGGAGAAGATCGCAGCAACGGAGAACGTGGAGATCGTCGAGTTCGACGCCCAGTTCGACCCGAGCTTGCAGACTACCCAGTTCCAGGACGTGATCGCCGCTGGCGACTACGACGGTGTGATCCTCGTTTCGCTTGGCGGCGTTGCCTCGGCTCCCGACATCGAAGCCGCCCTCGACGCCGGCCTCGAGGTCGTGATCCTCAACCAGGTCGTTGGCGAAGACTTCACTACCGCCGAACCTCAGGTCGATGGTGTCAGTGCAAGTGTGATGGCACCCCCCTTCCAGAACGGCAAGCGTCTTGGCGATCTCACCGTCCAGGCCTGCGCCGATCTGGATCCATGCGAGGTCGTCTACATCTACGGCATCAAGGGAATCCCCATCGATGATGCCCTCAGGGCAGGTTTCGACGAGGTGCTAGCGGACCATCCCGCTATCTCGGTGGTCGCCGAAGGCGAGGGCCAGTACCTCGGCCCAGAGGGTGGTATCAACGCCACCCAGGACATCCTTCAAATCGCTCCTGACTTCAATGTGCTCGTTGGCGCCGACCAGTCGGTCCAAGGTGCAGAGATTGTGCTGGGCGACGAGGGCAAGCTCGATCAGGTTGCCCTCATTGGTCTTGGCGGCTCCGAACCCGCTATTGCTGGGATCAGCAGCGGGACCTGGTTCGGCGGCGTCTTCGGCGCCCCAGCCGACGAAGGCCGCCTGGCCATGGAGGCTCTGATCTCCGCCCTGACCGGTGGTCCCGACATCGGTGGCGTCGACCCACTCGTCGACCTGCCCGACGACGGCCTGATGACAACCGAGAATGTCTCGGCGTTCACCGCCCAGTGGGCTGGCTGATCGAGTAGGACCCAGACGAGACCCCTTCAGGGATACCCCATGAGCCGCGTCGAACCGCTTCTGACCCTCAACGATGTCAGCAAGCGGTTCGGCGCGACTCGTGCCCTCGAGGAAGTCACCGTTGCCTTCCGAGCGGGCGAGGTTCACGCCCTGGTTGGTGAAAATGGAGCCGGCAAATCGACTCTCGGCAAGATCGTCCTCGGGGTGCACACACCCGACGATGGCCAGCTCACCCTCGACGGTACACAGCGGCAACTGAGTGGGCCGGCCGACGCCGCGGGCCACGGACTGGTCGGCGTCGCCCAGGAGCTGTCGCTCCTTCCCGCTATGACCGTGGTCGACAATATTGTCCTGGGCTCCGAAGAACACCGCGGCCCCCTGGTGAACCAGCGGGCCAACCGCAAGAGGGTCGAGGCCCTGATCGTCGAGCATGGCCTCGAGGTGCCGCTCGACGCACGGGTCGGCTCACTCTCTGTCGCTGATCAACAGAAGGTGGAGATCCTCCGGGCCCTTGGGCGCAAGGCGCGCCTCGTCGTCTTCGACGAACCCACGGCCCGGCTGGCCAGCCACGAGGCGCATGAGTTGCGCCAAACCGTGCGAGACCTGGCGGCCAACGGCACTGCCGTCGTCTACATCTCTCACTTCCTTGAAGAGGTTCTCTCCGTGGCAGACACCATCACCGTGATGCGAGATGGCCAGATCGTCAGCACCCGACCAGCCGAAGAGGAAACCCACGACTCACTCGTCGAAGCCATGACCGGCCGCTCGCTCGATGATGCCTTTCCCCCCAAAGCCCCGCCACCCCCAGAATCCGCATCCATTGTCCTCCAGGTCAGCGGCCTCACCATCCCCGGCGAATTCGACGATGTCTCATTCCACATCAGGGAGGGGGAGATCGTCGGTCTGGCCGGGCTTGTTGGGGCCGGACGCAGCGAGGTGGCCCACGCCATCTACGGGGCCAGCCGTCCAACAGCCGGTGTCGTCAAGATTGCAGGTGTCAAGCTTGGCGGAACCATCCGTCACGCTCTCGCTAGTTCGATCTCCTTGATTCCCGAGTCGCGCCGCGACCAAGGTCTCGTGGCCGGACGATCGGTCGAAGAGAACACCACGTTGCCTCACCTGGCCCGATTCAGTGGTTGGATGGGCATTCAGCGTGACCGCGAACGGGTTGCGGCCGAGAAGGCCTGCCAAGACGCCGGGGTGAGAACAGAGAGCATGGGTGCTGCAGTCAGCTCGCTCTCGGGCGGCAACCAGCAAAAGGTTCTATTTGCCAGAGCCATGCTTGGCGAAACCAAGCTCTTCATTGCCGACGAACCCACTCGCGGTGTCGATGTCGGGGCCAAGCGGGCCATCTACGACGTTCTGACCAACCTCGCGGTCGCCGGCAGCGCGGTACTCCTCATCTCATCAGAGCTTGAAGAGGTGATTGGACTGAGCAACCGAGTGCTTGTCATGCACCAGGGCCGGCTCGTTGCCGAATACGAGGGCGAGAACATGACCGAATCGAGCATTCTCAACGCGGCCTTCGGTAGCGACAGCGAAGCCAAGTCGCATCCGGCTTCGAGCCAGGAGCAGTCATGACCCAACTGGTTCCCGCCCTTCGCCGCTATGGCATCGCCGTAGTCACCGTGGGCCTCTTCTTCCTGTTGGTCGTCACCACCGACGGCTTCGTGAGCCACGCAAACTTCCGCAACGTGCTCGATCAGCAATCGTCGCTGCTCATTGCCGCCTCGTTCGTCACCATCACCATGATCGCCGGAGGTTTCGACGTGTCTGTCGCCTCGGTGTTCGTGGCTGCACCCTTGTTCTCATTGCAGGTCGAGAACGCCACCGGGAGTGTTGCTCTGGCTGTCGCCGTCGGTGTGGCGGTGGGGCTCGTTGTCGGCATCGCCAACGGGCTCATTGTTACCGCCCTCAAGGTCAACTCATTCATCGCCACTCTGGCTACTTCGTTCATGGTCTTTGGTGCTGGCTTCCTGATCAGCGACCGCAGCGTCCTTCGGTCAACCACCGACGGGTACCCGGCGATTGCTCGCACCCGGTTCTGGGGCCTGACCACGGCTACCTGGATCGCATTCGGTGTCGTTGCTGTGGCCTGGCTTCTTCTCAGCCGAACCCGATTCGGTCGCCACGTCTACGCAACCGGCGGAAACCCCGAAGCGGCGCGACTTGCGGGCGTGCCCGTCGGCCGCGTTCTCACCATCAGCTTCGGTCTTGCCGGCGCGGCCGCCGGTCTGGCCGGGGTCGTCAGCTCGTCCCGTTCGCTGTCTGCCTTGCCGTCCGATGACTTCAGTTTCGTTTTCGGCGTCATCGCCGCGGTGGTGGTCGGTGGTACCTCCATCGCTGGCGGCGAAGGCGCGGTCTGGAGGACCGTGACGGGCGCCTTCTTCATCGCCTTGATGACCAATGGCTTCAACCTCCACCAGGTCGATCCGATCTGGCAACGCGTCATCCAAGGCGGGGTCATCCTCGCCGCGGTCGCTATCGACACCTGGACCCAGCGTCGACCGACATGACCTTGCCCCGGCCGACCTTCGGCCTGACGATGGGCAGATGATGCCTGGGGCTCACTTCGTGGTAAGGTAAGTGGGTACTCACTTACTTAAGCGATTGCGGGGATGGCCCGGACCGTGAGCTCACGTATGAATGCCGACGAGCGGCGCAAGCAGATCCTCACTGCCGCTACGAGAGTCTTTGCCGAGTCCAACTATGGAGCGGCACGAGTCGCCGCCATCGCGGAGGCCGGGGGAGTCAGCGAAGCTCTCCTCTACAAGCACTTCCCCTCGAAGAAGGCCTTGTTCTGCGAGATTCTCGAGCGGGTTGGTGTCCGCATCGTCGAGATCTGGGAGAAAGCTGTCGCCAACGAAACGGACGCCCTGGAGGCGTTGCGCCGAGCGGGCGAGATCTATGTCGACAACCTGCGTGACCACCGCGCCGAGGCCGCCCTCCAGTTCCAAGCACTGGCCGAAACCGCAGACCCCGAAATCGCTGCGGTGCTGCGGACCAACCACCTTCGCTACATCGCCTTCTTCGAGGAGCTGGTGAGACGCGGCCAGCATCAGGGCGTCATTCGCTGCGACCTCGACCCCCACGTCGTCGCCACCATTCTGAACGGCACAGGGTTGACGTTCACCCTTGTTCAGCGCCTCGATCTAGAGGGAGCGGATGTCGGCCCCGGCCCCATGATTACCGCCCAACTCGATTGGCTGTCTCAGTCCCCGCAGCCATCCCAACTGAAGGAAAAGGAAGGCCCATGACCATCACCCTGGACACAATCGACAAGGAACAGCTCCGAGCACTCCTGCTACGTGGCTGGATGACTCACGATGCGATGTGGTTCATGCACGCCGTGCAAGAGCTCGGCATCGAGCGTGCCAACCACCTGAACAAGGCAGCCGTCCACGACATGGCTGGCATTGAGGCGGCACGCCTCCGCAAAGTCGCCGGCCTCGAAAGCGTACGAAACCCCGACGAGGTTCGTCGGTTCTTTGACACCGCGATTGAGCTCGTCATACCCGACTTCATGAATTTCGACGTGAAGTGGTCGCCAGACAGCAACTCCGTCCAGTTCGAGATCAGCAAGTGCTTTGCCTTCGAGGGTGTCACGGGGCTCGGTGTCGCCGCCGAGTATGAGTGCGGTATCTACGAACGCATCTATGGATGGCTCGATGCTCTCGGCCTCAACTACCAGGCCACGCCAACCGGGCCACTCTGCTCGATGCACCACACCGGAAGTTGCGTCCGAAAGATCGAGATCATCTTCGACGACCTCGCGGCCGACCAACCCGATCCCCACCAGTAGCCCAACTGTCTCTTGCCCACCGGCCGAGGACCTCGGCATCGCTCTCACCATTTCCTCACTCATGGGCGGGACCAACATGGCGGTGCTCCAGCGATGGGCGCATACCGGCGAGGTCGACCCCGACGACATGTCCCAACTCGCCGTAGCCTTGTTCCTCAACGGGGTTCGCACCCGCTGAGTGATCAGCCCACTGCGGAGGGTCGGGTGATGAGTCAACACAGATCGATCCCGGATGTCTTGGAGGCCCATCCCCGGGCCGGGATCTTGCAGGCTCCCCCCATCATCCACAGACTGCCCCGCCTCTCTTCGGTAACGGGCTGCGACCTCCACGTGCTGAGAGATGACCTGACCGGGTTTGGCCTGGGTGGCAACAAGACGAGGAAGCTCGACTACCTATTAGGGGACGCTCTCAGAAAGGGAGCCGACACCCTGGTCACCTCGAAGGCGACGAGCTTCAGTCGAAACGCGGCCGCGGCAGCAACCGCCTGTGGGCTCGAACTGCACGTCGTTCTGCCCGGCACCGAGGCCGACCACAACCCCCTCAGCCGGGCCCTCTTCGACAAGTTCGGCACCGAGCTTCACTACACCCATGAGCCGGAAGAAGGCGCCGAGGCCATCAGCCGAGATGTTTCTGAACGCCTGCGATCCGAAGGACGGATCGTCTATGACCTCCACCCGGGTGGGAGCGATGCGATCGGGGCGCTGAGCTATGTGCAGGTCTTCCACGAGATCGTGGATCACGCCCAGCATTCGGGGACTCGTTTCTCCCACATCATCCACTCGACCAGTTCGGCTGGCACCCAGGCCGGCCTCGTCGTCGGGCAGTGCCTCCAGCCCTACGACACCCAGATCGTCGGGATCAGTGCCCGGCTCGAAGCCAGCACCCAGTCCGAAAGGATCCGAGTGCTCGCAATGGACACGGCTGGGCTATTGGGGACACAGCTCGACGAGTCAAAGATCCTGGTCGACGACGATTTCGTCGGTGCTGGATACGCCATCCCGTCAGATGAAGGCACCAGTGCGGCCGAGTTGTTTGCTCGCAGCGAAGGGCTGCTGCTGGACCCCGTCTACAGCGCAAAGGCTGCTGCCGCCCTACTCCACTATGCGTCGACGGGCCGGTTGGGCGACGGTGCCGCGCTCTTCGTCCACACCGGAGGAAACTCGGGACTCTTCTACTAGCGATAAGTTCGCCAGGATGAGCGCCATCTTCAACTCAACAGGGCACCGGCTCGAACTTCCCGAAATCGTCTCCGGCGACGGCATCCATCTCACCGACGGGCAGGGCAAGCGCTATGTCGACTTCGGGTCGGGTGTGTGGTGTACCTCGCTGGGTCACGGGAATCGTCGTGTCAATGAGGCCATCCGGAACCAGATCGACGGCCTCACCCACGCCGGCTTCTGCTACTCGAACCCCGTCGTCGAAGAAGCAGCTGCCGCTCTACTTTCGGTCTGCGACCGCCACGACGGATCTGGCGTGTTCCTTTGTTCGGGAAGCGAGGGAATCGACTACGCCCGTCAGGCTTCGAAGAAGATCACGGGGCGGACTCTCTCGATGACCTTCCACGATGCCTACCTGGGCTCGTTCAGCTCAGTTCTCGACCGAACCAGCAATTGGTCCATCCTCGACTGGGAGGTCTGTGGATCGTGTCCCGGTGGTCACCGATCGGCCGAATGCGACCACCTCGACGAGGTTCCCGATGATGTGTCGGAGTTCATCTTCGAACCGGGGAGCTCATCGGGCCAGGTCCGCTTCGCCCCGGTCCCGCTGGTTCGCAAGGTCGTCGATCTCGTCAGGAGCAAGGGTGGCAAGATCATCGCCAATGAGGTGACGACGGGGATCGGCCGGACTGGTTCATGGTTCGGTTTCGATCACTATGGCATCAGCCCCGATCTGATCGTGATCGGGAAGGGGATCGGGAATGGCTACCCGGTCAGCGCCGTGGTGATGAATGGCGAGACAGCTGGCGAGTTGGCGGCCACCGACTTCAAGTACATGCAATCCCACCAGAACGATCCGCTGGGGGCGGCGGTGGCCAAGGAGGTCATCGCCACCATCCGGGACGAGGCGCTGATCGAACGGTCCGCCGCCAACGGGCCGAGATTCCTGGAGGCCCTGGAGGGGCTTCTCACCCACGAGGCGGTTCTCGCTGTTCGCGGACGGGGTCTGATGTTCGCCGTCGATCTGGCCGGCGAAGACACCTGCCGCGAGGTATTCCAGGCTCTTCTCGAGCGGGGCTACATCGTCTGCCCTCGGGGAGCAATGCTCCGGATCGACCCTCCGCTCATCACCAGTCACGAGGAATTCCTGTCCTTCGTCGAGGCGCTCGAGGAGATCCTGACAGGCATCTGACTACCCATATCGCTGGCGGTTCGACTCAACCGCAAGGTGACGTCCGCCAGTCGACCTGGTAGCGGCCGGGGTCTGCTGCCTGCCCCCGAACGCGGGATGGTGACGTGGTGTCTCGAGCGCCGATCAGATCAGAGTGTGGCCGAGCTGCCTGATGCGAAGGAAGTAGGCCACGAACAGTATGACGAAGACGATGTCGCCGCCGATGACTACTAGCGCAAAGCTGGAGGTCCAACCGTTTGAGTACATGTAGAGCAGGTTGATGGCGAAGAACGCCTTACCGATGCCGCCCATCAGTACTACGCCCGAGTGTCGTACCGGGTTCCAGGCGACCATCAGGAAACCGAAGCCGTAGAGCAGCGCCGTGCCCCAAGCGCCGCGATACACCGCGATCATCACCGGGTCGCTCAGCTCCCGGTCGAACTCGCGGGAGAACGAACCAGCGCTGTCGAAGAACCCCGGTACAGCACCGGCGAAATTCCACAGCGCCGCAACGAGGAACAGCTGCTTGAACCGCGTCCACTCACGTCCAGCCGTGCCGGCTGCGCCCTCGGTGGCCTCAATCCTTTTCATATAACACGTTCTACGAAATCGGATTGGCCTTGTCAAGGCCTGACTGGCCGGCGACGATGAACCGCAGGACCATGACGCAGCCAGAAGACTCATCTCCCGCCCCCCGGGGCCGTCCCGTACGCTCTCCCGAGCACATCGCCGAGACACGAGCGCACATCGCCGCGTGCGCGCTCAACTTGTTTCACCAGGAGGGCTACGCAGCCATCTCGATACGCCGGCTCGCGCTCGAATCGGGGTGCACGCCGATGACGCTCTACAAGTACTTCGAGAACAAGTTCGACATTCTGCGCACGCTTTGGGCAGACGTGATCGGCGAACTGTTCGACGGGCTCGATGACATCGCCGCTGGGGAACCCGACCCGGTCGCCCGGCTCTACGCCGTGGCCCAAGGCTATGTCGCCTTCTGGCTCCAGCACCGCGATCACTATTTCTTGGTGTTCATGTCAGGCGGGATCACCCAAGACGACGTCCGCGCCTTCGTCGACGACGCCGTGTTGATCACCCGTTTCGACCTTCTACGCACCTGCCTTGCCGACGCACGGGCCGACGGCATTGAGGCATCGAAGCTGGGTGCGAAGTCGGAGCTCCTGTTCTGTGCCCTCAACGGCATTGCACAAGGGCTCATCACGATCAGTGGCTACCCGTGGCCAGAACCCGAGACCCTGGTACGCGGGGCAGTTGACGGGGCACTCAAAACCTGAGGGCCGCGGTCGGTCAGTCACGATGGCCCAGGTACCGCTGTTGACGTCGAAGGCCCCGCGCCGTCCTACCTGAGGCACCGAAGACTGCTCGGAAACAGCGGCCGCCACGCCCCCACCTGTCGAGCGATATCCGCCGATATGCAGCCGCTCGCCCTCCGTCAGCTCGTCGGCGCCCGTGATCACGGCTGATTCCGATGTGGGTTCTGAAATGCCGGGTCAGGTGTGCTGGGTCGTGGAAACCGACGTCGAGGGCAGCATCTGCGAACTTGGCGTCTTGGAGGAGCTGTCGTCGGGCTTCGTCGATGCGGCGGCTGACCCACCCAATCCATTGACATGTATCTATGTATCAGTCAGAGTGGGGTCGTATCGATATTGGTCTATGTATTGGGAGACTCATTTTGACGACTGAAGCAGCGGTGGCGTGTGGGTCCGCCTCGACTTTTGAGATCCAGCAAGTGCCGCGAGGTCACGACTCGCAAGGTGACCCTGTTGTGGTACTCCTGCACGGGTCAGCGGGTGCGGGCGCAATGTGGCAATCGTTCGAGCAGCACTTCTGTGAGAGAGCGCTTGCCCCCGACCTCATTGGGTATGGAAGTGCCCCAGGCTGGGAGGGGTCTGACTCGTTCACGCTCAGAACCGAGGTCTCACGCCTTGCCGATGTGCTGCCGGCTGCCAACGTCCCCTTGCACCTGGTCGGCTACTCCTACGGAGGCGCGGTAGCGGTCGAGATGGCTCTGACTGACCTCTGGCCGATCAAGAGCCTGACCTTGATCGAGCCGGTTCTGTTCGCGGCGCTTCGCTACGCGGGCGCCCATCGTGCTCTTGATCGATTCGGAGAAGTACGCACACAGTTCGTCGACAGGCTTGAACGGGGCGATGTCACCGGTGCCCTGCATGGCTTCATTGATTTCTGGACCGGAGCGGGAGCCTGGGAGGCAATGTCGGATGCCGCACGGGAACAGTTGGTGAACCAGGCCGCGAAGATTCGGCTTGATTGGGAATCATCTTTCGCTGCTGATCCCGGCCGTGACGCCCTTCGACGACTCGCCGCCAAGACGCTTCTGGTGCGCGGCGACAACAGCCCATGGCCGATGATGAGCCTGGTCGATGGGCTCCATGAGATCATGCCTTCAAGTGCCAAGCGCGTCGTCCAGGGCGCTGGACACCTCCTACCCATGACCCATCCCAAGCAGCTTGCGGGGCTGGTATGCGCCCACTCCTGCGCTGATCCGGTTCGACGGTGACCTCTACGCGATCGGCAATCCGGCGTCTTGGCGGGCGAAGGGCCCCTCGGGGAGCAGAGCACGGGCGAGATCGGCGAGCTCGTCGTTGTCGACGGTGAAGTAGGCCCACCTCCCGCGCTTTTCGCGCCTGACGAGGCCGGCTGAGGCCAGGATCTTGAGGTGATGACTGACGGTTGGCTGGGTGAGGCCGAGGGGCTCGGTCAGATCGCAAACACACATTTCGATGTTCGACGCGATCAGGCCGAGCAGCCGCAATCGGGTTGGATCGCCGAGTGCCTTGAACCGCGCCGCGAGG
The DNA here is from genome assembly GCA_024227975.1 of Actinomycetes bacterium. The sequence continues at coordinate 3,287 of JAAETV010000275.1, read as the reverse complement.
TCTCCGGCCGCAACAGCGGACACATCAAGCTCAACAATCGGGGTGCAACAACTCGAGTCGTTCCCATCTTCTGGCATGGTGAGGGCGCCTTCGTCAGAGACCTCGACCTTACTCGATCTCGCTCAGATCAAGCAGGCTGGCGATGGGGAGGAGCAATCGGCTCTCCCCATCAACCCCCGACCGACGGCGCGCTCAGGACAGATCAGGCAAATCCGACTCGACGTTGCGGAGTGGCTTCACCAACATGAATGCCGCCACAACGATCAAGGTGAGAGCACCGACCAAGAAGATGCCGGCAGCCGCCGCTCGACCATCTCCAGTACCCACTACTGAGGCAAGCCAACCTTCGGCGTCTTCCACGACCCGGGGGGCGAGTATCCGGTCGGCAAGAGGTCCGGCCGCAATGTAGACGATGGGCATGGTCGACAATCCGACCATTCGCCTCAGCGCGAACACCCGGCCCTGGAGATCCACCTCGACCTTGTTCTGGACGATCGGCTGGGTGGAGCTGCTGGCGACGGCCAGAGCAGAATAGGCGACGAGCAGGGCGGCACCGAGGACAATCCGGTGGTGCGCGACTCCGAACACCATCGAAGCCACAGCGATCGCGCCCGACGCCCCGAAGATGAGCGGCATTCGACGCGAAGGCCCGGTCCAGACACTCATCAGGATCGCACCAGCGGTCATGCCAAGGGCCCCGAGCCCTGCTATCAGGCCCACGGTCCGCTCGTCACCAACACTCAGCAGGACAGGAAAGAGGTAGATGTTGAAGAACGCCAGCAGGATGTTGGCCGCTGCGATCAGGGCTATGAGATACGCCAACCCCCTCTTGTCGAGCAAGTATCGGGCTGCGGTCGCTACTTCGTGTCGGATGGTTCCAGCCCCCGCCTGCCCTGCCACCGTCTTTTCTGCCCTCGGAACTGAGGTGAGCAACAGTGTCAACAGCGCCGCGCCGAACGAGACCAGATCGAGCACGAAGACCCACCCGATGTCCACCGCGGCCAGAAGCGCCCCGGCCACAATGGGCCCGACAACGGTGGGAACCGCCTGGCCGACCTGAGCGAGACCCCCAGCCCGGTTGCGGTCTCGCCTCGCGACCAGACTGGTTGTGACAGAACTGAACGCAGGCGACTGGATGCCCTGGAAGATGCTTCCGACCGCTACCACCACAGCCATGTTCAGCGTGGTGAGGCGACCGCTGGCAAACAGGCCGATGAGCACAACCGTGGCAAGAGCGGCGACACTGTCCGCTCCCATCATCAGGCGGCGTCTATCGAGCCGGTCGATCAGCGCGCCAGCCAGTGGCAAGACCGCAATCTGGGGGAACAGTGAGGCCAGGAGTACCAGGGAGAGCGAGCTTGTCGAGCCGGTTGTCTGATAGGTCCAGATCGCCAGGCCATAGTAGGTCGCAGTCGTCCCAACCCCAGACAAGGTCTGCCCAGACCAGATCCTGACAAAGGCCCGCCAGTTCGTTTCGGACTGGTCAAACGAGATCTCTGGCCGTTGCTCCGGTATTCCAGGGTCGTTGGTCGGTGGATCGTCGGCGTCCAGTCCAGATCCGGTCTCCTTGTGGGCCATCTGCGCACTATACATCGATGCATTGACATATGTCGATGCATCAAACCATCACGACGTGTGTTGGCTTCTTCTGGGCGATGCCAGCGTCGCTCTGCAACATCCCGTTGCGTAACGCAACACGGTGCATTACTGTGCAACGCGTCGATGCAGACCGCAGCAGCGTTGTCCGAGGACCCGAACAAGACCGATGAGCCCGATGCCGTGAAGGAAGTCGCCCCAGGATGACCAACGCCGAACTCGACCCGCGAGTCGTCCACACGAGGCAGCTGGTTTTGCAGGCGACGGCAGAACTACTCGTCGACCATGGGTTCGAACGCATCACCATCGAAGCCATCGCTGAGCGGACCGGAGTCGCACGGTCCACGATCTACCGCAACTGGCCGAACCGGGACGACCTGTACGCCGAGGCCTTTGACCGCATCTGCAGCTTCGATTCGATTCCGGACCTCGGTTCATTGCCCGATGAACTAGAACTCCTTGCCGCCGAGCTAGTTGCTGGCTTCTCAAATGCCGCGTGGGGCGCAGTGTTGCCGTCGCTGCTCGGCGCGGTCGCTCATGATGCGAGGCTTGCTGCGGCCCACCGTTCATTCGCGGACCGGCGCCGTGCTGTCGTCAGCGAAGTGTTCACACGAGCCGCTCAACGAGACGAGATCTCTGGGTCGTTCCCACCCGACGTACTCGCGAGCACATTCGCCGCCGGCTTCTTCTTCCACCACGTCATGGCCCGCCTTCCCCTCGATGATGCCTTCGTCACCCACCAGATCAAGATCGTGATGACTCTCGCCAACGCAGAATGATCGCCTGGCGGCCCGATCAGAGCAGCAGAATGGGGGTGGCTGGAGACGACCGACGGAACCGGCACAGTCGGCAGTATCTCTGCGGCTGGCTGCTCGTGTGAGGTTCGGAGCTACTGGCGAGGGACGGCTCTTGCGGAAAAGGCGTTGGGGTGCGGCCTCATGATGAGGTCATGAGGGCGGGGGATGAACTCTTGTTCGGCCATCCTGGGCTTCTCGATACGGTCGGCCCTGAACAGCCTCGTTGCGTCGGGCTGCGGGTCCCAGGCAATGACGTACCAGTTGGGCCACGTAACTAGAAGCCCGTGCGGCTCTACAGATCGTTTGGTCCGGCGGCCGGCCCTGTCTGTGTAGGCGAACTCGAGCATTCGGTTTGCGGTGAAGGCCTTCTCGAACTCATCGACGAGGCCGGCGACCACCGGCCCTGAAGTGGCTCCGGCCGTTCCTTGGGGTGGGTCGATCATGACTCGATGCATGAATCGTTGGAGCTCATCTGCTCTGGCTTTGGGGAGGGAGGCTTCGATCTTTGCGATCGCGGTATCGGCGGCGGCAAGGAACGGGATCCCCGGTGACGCGCTCGCGATCGCTACGGCGAGGAGCAAGGCCACTACCTCTCGTCCCTTGAGCTGGGAGGTGATCATGACCGATGTTGGTTCGAGGCGTACACCGCCTCCCGGCCCAGTCATCGAAGAGATGTCAAACCCTCGATCGCGTAGGCGCTGCAGATCGCGCAGGACCGTACGGCGTGAGACGCCGAGCTCGGCGGCCAGTCCATCTGCGGTGCATCGGGCCCGATGACGAAGTAGCCGCAGTAGTCGCTCCTCGCGTTCGCGGATGTCCATGTAGCCCACGGTAGGACATATAGGTGACATGTTCTGGCACTAATCGCCTCTATCGTCTGACCAACAGCACCTT
>JAAETV010000274.1 GCA_024227975.1 Actinomycetes bacterium | reverse complement strand
TTTTCGTCCTTCTTGGGCTTGCCCCCGCCGCCGAGCAGACCGGCACCGGCCAGCTTCTCGACGCCGACGGCGAGACCCATATCGCACTCGCCAGCCTTCACGGCCATGATCGCCGTGCGCAGGGCGGTAGCCCCGGTGGCACAGGCATTGGACACGTTGTAGACGGGGATACCCGTCTGGCCGACCTGCTTCTGGATCTGCTGACCGATCGAGCCACCACCCATGAGGTTGCCGGCGGCCATGATGCCCATGTCGCCCATGGTCACTCCCCCATCGGAGAGGGCCCCCATCACAGCCTGGGCTCCGAGGTCGACCGTGTCGAGATCGGGGTGCTTACCGAACTTGGTCATATGGATCCCGAGGATCCAGATGTCATCACTTGCACTCATGGTGTAACTCCTTACGCCGGTTCGTAGCCGAAGCCAATGGCCTCGGTGCCTTTGTCGTCGGTGCCGATCGTGTAGGTGGAGAGCCTCACGTTCATACCGAGGCTGACATGGTCGGGATCGGGCTCGGTGTTGATCACATTGCCCCGGACGCTTGTTCCGCCACAGTCGATGACGCCAGCCACGAAGGGCACGTCGACGCCGGGGGCAGCGAAGGCCACGATGGTGTAGGACGTCAGCGTCCCCTCATTCGGGATCACCACCGTCTTGAAATCAGTACCGAAGCATGAGGCGCAGGCATTGCGCCGATCGAAATAGCGGGCCTGGCAACTCGTGCACTCGTGTGCCTCGAGATGAGGGTCATCACCCAATACCAGATAGTCAACCAGTGGAACTTGTTCAGCAACGTCGCTCACGCGCCTACCTCCTATTCAGTGAAGTCTCGCGCACCTGATCGACCTCCTCCAACCCTCGGGTTTGACGTGACCTACGTCACACCCGACTCACAGGCTTTCCTTAGAAACCGCGTTCATGGTTGACCCGACTCACCACGAGGGATTCACGAACGAATTGAGGTAGGGACATGGCGGTACGGACACGAAGAGCACGGGCTCGAAAGGCCCTGGCCGCAACGACCTTGGCGGCAGTAGGGCTAGCCGCGACCCTGGTGGCGCCATCGGCCGTGGGAGCCCACGAGCCGGACGAGGTCGGCCCTCGAATGATCGCGGTCTGCTACCGCATTCCCCTCGTCGAGGCGCGCCTCGACTACATCTTGAGCGTCATCGACGGTGACGAGACAGTACCCGGCTCACTATTGTGGCTGGAAGACAAGGCAGCGGTGGCCACTGAAAACGGGCGTGACCACTGGGCGACCGTTCTCGAGAACCGATTGACGGTCCGAACCCAGGTCAGGGAAATCCTGGTACTACGGCGTGACATCATCGCCTCGTATGGAGACCTGTGTGTCGAGCATGGGATCGATCTATGAGAGCCAGATGGCTCGGCATTGTCTCTCTGTCAGCCCTACTGCTCGGGTGCGGGGTCGACCAAGGAGCTTGGGGCGGCGAACCCGAGTCGGCCGAGACAACTCATGAGGCGCTGAGCTTTGTCGACACGGGTGACGACGCCCCCGGGGCTACTGCGGTGGCGGCGACAAGAACAACGACGGTGGAGCTCTCCCAGGAACCGACCCCTACCTCGATCTCACCGTCTACTTCGATGTCGCCGTCGACGACAGCACAATCGACGACCACAGCACCGCCCTCGACCACCGCACCGCTTTCAACCACCGGTGAACCGGCCGCCAGCGCTCATGACCATGAACTGTTTGGCCCGGATCAACTGGCCGAGCTGGAACGGGCCTTGGACGAAATAGATCAGCTGCTGACTGATCTCGAGCTCGACTTGGGAGCAGACTGACTCCGTGACGGCAGAGACGAACCGGGTACTGGTCGTTGAAGATGATGAAGCCGTGCGAACGGCGGTCGATCGAGGCCTCAGGGTGCATGGCTTCAATGTCGGTTCTGTCGCCGATGCCGAGACAGCCCTCGTTCGGATCGCGGCCCGACCTCCGGACGTGCTCGTCGTCGACGTCGGCCTCCCTGGTATGTCAGGGATTGATCTGTGCAAGCGGCTCCGGAGCATCGAGGTCCAGGTGCCAATCCTCATCCTGTCAGCCCTGGACCAGGTCAAGGACCGGGTAGGGGGCTTGCAAGCCGGGGCGGACGACTATCTGGTCAAGCCCTTCGACCTCGAGGAGCTGGCTTTGAGGTTGAAAGCCCTGGTCCGACGCTCCGAGCTGATCTCGGTCTCGTCGGAGGGAGCCCTGGCCTGCGGGGCCCTCTGGCTCAATCTCGACCGTCGGACCGCTTCCTACGATGGGGCCAGCCTCGACCTTTCACAGCGCGAATTCGATCTGCTGGCCGCACTGGCCGCCAACCCCGGAATTGTCCTGAGTAGGGTCAGATTGCTCGAGCTGGTCTGGGGCTACGACTTCGACACCGACACCAATGTCGTGGATGTCTTCATCGGCTATCTCAGACGCAAGTTCGACGCCGCCAACGCCCCCCGTATCATCGAGACCGTGAGAGGGGTCGGGTTCGTGTTGAAGGTGAGCTGAGGTGTTACAGCCATGCGCCTAGCGACCCGGACGGGGCTGGCCGCGTTCGGGTCAACCACCGTCTCGCTGATCTTCCTGATCGCGGTGTTCCAGGGGGTCTTCTCCAACATCCTGCTCGAACGAGTCGATCGCCAACTCGAGGCACGTGCCGACACCGCCCCGATCCTGGCCGCCGTTGGCGAACGGCTCAGCCACTCCGAGCTATCGGCAACCGTGGCCGGAGCCCAGGTCCTGGCTGACGGTCGGCTGACATCGCTCGGCCTTCTTCCCGATCACCCCCTCCCTCCTCCGGTGGAGCCCGGATGGGTGACGGTGACGATCGGGGGGACCCGATGGCGGCTCCACACCATCGAGGTCTTCGATGTCCCTCAGATCGGTGATGAGGCTCTGGTGCAACTGGCTGCCCCCTTGGGCGATGTCGACGCTCAGGCCCGCCAGCTGCGCCGTCGCGCCTGGCTACTCGGTCTGGTCATTGCTACCGCAACCGGCTTCGGGGGCTACTGGCTCGGGTCACTGGCTTCACGACCGATGACGGCACTACGACGAGACACTGGCCGACTCGATACAACCCACCCAGATCAATGGCAGGTTGGTGACCACTACCGCAGCGCCGATGTCGACGATGTGGCGGCAACCCTCAACGCAACCCTGAGCCGACTGGCCACCGCCACCGAGCGCCGCCAGGCCGCCCTGGACGCGGCCCGGGGCTTTGCCTCATCCGCGACCCATGAGCTGCGGATCCCCCTCCAGGGCGCCCTCACCAACCTGAACCTGGCCGCCAGCGGACGGCTGGGCGCTGAGGAACAGGCCGAGGTCATCGCCTTGGCCGTCGATCAGGTGGAACGGATGGGGCGCGCCCTATCTGCGGTTCGGGCCATGGCCGAAGCCGAGTTCGTCGACCCCTCCTGGTTCGAACCGACCGATCTGGCCGAGCTCGTCGATGCCGTAGTGGCGGCCGAGGGCCGCCGGGGAGAGGCCGAGATCGAGATTGTGGCCAGGGCCGAAGGAAACCGATTGCCACACCACCAACCTTGGGTCTGGCCTGATGGGGTTGGGATTGCAGTGGCCAACATCGTGCGCAATGCCCTGATCCATGGTCGCCCCGACCCCAGCGCTACCTCCCCTCCACTGCGCATAAGGGTCTCGATCGAGGGCCCTCGTGTCACCATCGACGACAATGGACCCGGCATTGCCTTCGCCGACCGAGCACGCCTTCTCGAACGATTCGAGCGTGGGACGACGGCCCCTGGGTCCGGCCTCGGCCTGGCCATCGCCCGCCAGGTCACGAAGGCTCACGGGGGCTCGCTCACACTCGATGACAGCCCCCTGGGCGGAACCCGTGCCTGCCTGCACTTCGCCCCACCCGATCCCATCCCCTAGCGTTGCCGTCACGAACATCCGCAAGGGGGGATTGGCATGCACGAACAACTCCGACTGGGACCGCTAGCCCGTTGAGCACCGCCGTCTGGCCCCAATCTCTCCAACCCGTCGAAGGCCCCTTCAGGCGAGTCCGGATCGACGGTGCTTCGGCTGGCATGGGCGCCCATGGTCCGGTCACCCAGGCTCTCCTCGCCGCCGGCCATGTCAGCCCCGATCTGGTATGCGGCATGACCCTGTTCCTCCTGGCCAAACAGAAAGCGGGACCCCAAGATGTTCCCGCCAGCCAAGCCAGCGGAGATGACCAGGATGGTGAGGATGGTAAGGCATCGCCCATTGCTGGCGGGGTGTGGGTGAGGGAGCAGTTCACCATCCACCGTCCCCTGGCCGTCGACGATGTGTTCACGGTCACTGGTTCCTCGACCGGACGTTTCGTCCGCAAGGGCCGCCGCTACGGAACGACTCGGTCCCAGAGCCATGACGCGGCCGGACGACTGATCGCCACCAACCTGACCAACGGCTTGCTGGCCTACGCCGTCGAGGCCGGTGTCACCGATCACAGCGAGGGCCTCCCCCTCGACCAGACCCCGAGCCCTGATCCCGACTGGGAGAGAGCCGCCGAGAACCCCCATCTCAATGCCATCAGATCAGCGACGGTCGGTCAGCGCTTCGGCGGTGATGAGATGGAGGTGTCGCTGGCGATGATGACGGCCCGCGACACGTCGAATCCCGACAACCCGATCCACAGCGACCCCGAAGCAGCCCGCAAGGCCGGCCTCGAACGCCCCATCGCCGGTGGGTCTCATGTGCTGGCCTTCGCCATCGAACCGCTACTGGCGGCGTGGGGCCCCGGGGCCCTGAGCCACGGGGCGAAGTTCGATGTCAGCTGGAAAGCACCGACCAAGGCCGATACCACCATCATGGCGTCGGCCGTCGTCACCGGGGTCGCCCCCGACCAGGTCGACGTTGGCCTCGAGGTTGTCCTAGCCGAAGGGCCGACGGCCCTCGTTGGCACCCTGACCATCCCCCTCCCCCGCCTGTGACCCCACCATGAGTCAAGCACTCGGAGGAGTCCGCGTCCTCGATCTTGGCGATCGGTCGGCGGCCCTCGGTGGCCGAATCCTGGCCGACCTTGGCGCCGAGGTGATCATGGTCGAGCCTCCCGACGGCAACTCGATCCGCCACCTCGCCCCCTTTCTCGACGACGAGCCCGGGGTGGAGCAGTCGTTCGCTCATCAGTATCTCAATGCCAACAAATCGTCGGTCGTGCTCGATCTCCGCACCGACGATGACCAGGCTCGGTTCCGCTCGCTGGTAGCCAGCGCTGATGTCATCATCGATACCGCGACCCCAGCCCAGCGGCAGCGCTACGGCCTCGACCATGATCGGTTCCGCGCTATCAACCGGAACCTGATCCAGGTCTCGGTGACCCCCTTCGGCCTCGATGGTGAATGGGCCGGCCACAAGGCCAATGACCTGGTGGCGGGGGCGGCCGGCGGCCTGGTCTGGCTCTCCGGCGAACCCCAGTCGATTCCGGTTCAGGGGGCGGCTGATCCGTCCTACACCATGGCCGGGCTCAGTACTGCCTCGGCCGTCATGATCGCCCTCACCGGCCAATGGCGCCAGAACCATCCTCATGGCACCCACATCGACATCTCTCTCCAGGAGGCGACGGTGATGGCGGCCATGCAGACCGCTTCGCCCACCCATTGGACCTGGCATCAACGGATCCCCCGCAGACCAGGGTTGTCGAACGCCATCCGTTGCGCCGATGGAGGCCATGTCGGCCTACTGGTCCGCCCCGACCGCTTCGACGCCTTTCTGGCCTGGTGCGACGATGTCGGCATCGATCACTCCATGACATCCGATGATTGGGAGTGGTCGTTGCTGACGGCCCCCCGGGACAACAATCCCGTGTCTGCCGCCGTCTTGGCCCTGGCCGACGCCGTTGGCCGTGACAAGTTCGTGGCCGGAGCCCTCAGAGCCGACCTCGTCTGCCTCCCGGTCCTGGGCTTCGACGACCTGGGTGAGACAGAGCAGTACATGGTCAACGACCAGTTCCTCACCGTGCACCACCCCGACCTCGACCGCGACCTCGGCTTCGTCCGCTCCCCCGCCGATGCCATGGCTGACGGGGTCGAGCTGCGGCCCGCTCCCCTCCTCGGCCAGCACTGCTCCCTCCTTGACTCCCTGGAGCTACCGCCTACTCCCGTCCCTGACAAGACCGCGACCCGAGGGAGGCCGGCGGTGCCGGATCCCAGTCAGGCCCTGGCCGGGGTACGAATCGTCGATTTCGGCTGGGTACTGGCCGCCCCCATCGGGACCCGTCTGCTGGCCAGCTTCGGGGCGGAGGTGATCCGGGTCGAATCGTCGGCCAAGCCCGACTCGATGCGCAACCAGCTCGGGCCCGACGGCAAAGGCGACCCTGATCTGGGTGGGCTGTTCAACACGGTCAACGCCGGCAAGAAGTCACTGGCCGTTGATCTGTCGACCGACGACGGGATGGCCGTAGTCAAGGATCTGATCTCGACCGCCGATGCCGTCGTCAACAACTTCAGGCCGGGAGCCATGGACAGGATGGGTCTCGGCTATGAGGTGCTGTGCCTGCTCAAGCCCGACATCGTTCTACTCAACCTGCCCGGGGCTCATCGCAAGGGCCCCTGGGCTGTCCGCTCCAGCATGGGAAACATCTTGATGGCGGCCTCTGGCTTCAACCTCATGACAGGATTCGAGGGTGAACGACCCAGGGGGATGGGCGTCGCCTACCCCGACTTCACTTCCCCCCATCTCCTGGCCTCCACCCTGTTGGCAGCCCTTCACCAGCGCGAAGAGACCGGGTGTGGCCAGGAGCTCCACCTGACCCAGCTGTCGGGCATGGTTTCAATACTGGGAGCGGAGTGGATGGAGTATGTGGCCACCGAGGTCCAGCCGCCCCGAAAGGCCAACCGCGACCCCAACTACTGCCCCCACGGGGTCTACCCCTCCCTAGTGACCGACAATGGGTCGGAGCCTCCCCTGAGCGACGACGAATGGGTCGCCATCGCCGTGGCCAACGACAAGGAGTGGGCCAGCCTGTGCCGGCTCATGGGTGCACCAGACCTCATCGACGACCCACGCTTCATCGACCACCAGGCCCGCAAGAACCACGAGAACGCCGTCGACGATCTGGTCCGGGACTGGACGAGCCAGGTCGACAAGTGGACATGCGCCGACCAGTGTCAGACCGCCAGGATCGCAGCCGCCCCCGTCGAACACCTGGCCGATACCTATGGGCGGGATCCCCAGCTCCGCCACCACTACCAGATCGTCAACCAACCCTCGGCCCCGAGCGTCGACATCCCCATAGACCGGGAGACGGCCCAATGGCGGGGCCGCGACCATCGCCTGATCCGTGCCCCAGGCATGGGCGAGCACAATGAGTACGTTGTCAGAGAGGTGCTTGGCTACTCCGAGGAGCAATACATTCAGCTCCTCCTGGACGGGATTCTGGGCTAATCAGACGTTGGGGTCCCTGGAGCTTGTCTCGCGGTCGAGGTTGGAGTGAAGTAGAGCTGGGGCCGGTCGCGGGATCGTCAGCCAACAACCAGGGGGCCTGATCATGGCACTACACATCCAGACACAGTCCGGGGTCGTCGAGGGAGCAACCGACGCCAACGGAATCCACAGTTTCAAGAACGTCCCATTCGCCTCTCCTCCGGTCGGGCCCCTACGACTCCAACCTCCCCAACCACCCGAATCGTGGGAGGGTGCCCGACCGGCGACCGCCTTCGGGCCGGTCTGCATCCAAGCTGCCATGCCAGGCATCTTCGGTGAACTGGGGACACCCCAGAACCCGGCCGGCGACGCCTGCCTCAACCTCAATGTGTGGACCCCGGACCCGGGAGCGACCGGCCTTCCGGTTCTGTTCTGGATCCATGGTGGCGCCTTCTACGCCGGCAGCGGGATCGACGACGTCTATGACGGCTCGGCCTTCGCCCGCGACGGGGTCGTTGCCGTCACCATCAACTACCGCCTGGGGGTGCAGGGATTCTGGCATCTGGGCGACCACTTCTCCGAGCTGGCTTCATCCGGCAACCTGGGCATGCTGGACCAGATCGCCGCCCTCGAGTGGGTCCAGGCCAACATCGTCGCCTTCGGGGGTGATCCTTCGAAGGTGACGATCGCCGGCGAGTCAGCGGGTGGGATGTCAGCCGGGACCCTGATGGCCATGCCTCGGGCCAAGGGACTGTTCCATCGAGCCATCCCCCAGAGCGGGGCTGGCCACAATGGCATCAGCGCCCCGACGGCCACCATGATCGCGGGCCACATGCTCGACATGTTGGGAGTCAAGCCAGGCGATACCGAAGCCCTGGCTCGGGTCCCATCCGACGTCATGCTCCAGACCCAGATCAAGCTCACCGATGAGCTGGCGGTAGGCCGCGATCCCGTTCGCTTCGGTGAAGCGGCAGCCTCAGCCATGGCCTTCCAACCAACCTATGGCACCGAGTTGTTGCCCCAACGTCCCGTCGACGCCATCGCCGCTGGCTCAGCCGCCGACATTGGGGTCATGACCGGAACAACGAAGGAAGAGGCCCTGATCTTCCTCGTCGATCTGAAGGACATGTTCGACCCAGCGTCGGTCGAAGCAACGATGGACCTCGTGTTCGGCATGGCGGGCAAGAGCGGGGCCGAGGCCCTGGCCCTGTATCAAGGGAACCGGCCGGGGGCCGAGCCCCATGAGCTGATCGCGGCCCTGGAGACCGACCGTATGTTCACCGTTCCCGCCATCCGGATGGCTGATGCCCAAGTGGCCAACAACTCTGACGTCTGGCTCTACCGTTTCGATTGGGGGAACCCGTCCCGTGGGGGTGCCTTCGGGGCCCATCACTTCAGCGAAGTCCCGTTCGCCTTCGACATGTCAACCACCCCCCAAGCCGACGCCTTCTTCGAGGGGGCAACGGCTCTGGAACTGGCGGCGGCTACCCACAGTGCCTGGGTCGCGTTCGCAACCAATGGCAACCCCAACAATCCCGCCCTGCCCGACTGGCCCCGCTACGAGCCGACCACGAGGGCGACCATGTTGTTCGACGAGCCGTGCCTGGTCGCCAACCGGCCAGCCGGCGACGAGATAGATCTGTGGGCCGGGGTCCTCTAGTCTTCCCCCACCATCATGACAACACTGTGCGTCTACTGTGGTTCGAACACCGGACACGATCCGGCCTTTGCCGAAACCGCCCGCGACCTGGGGACCGCCATCGGGGGTGCCGGCCACAGCCTCGTCTATGGGGGAGGCAGCGTCGGGCTGATGAAGATCGTGGCCGACGAGGTGATGAGGGCGGGCGGGGAGGCGACGGGCGTCATCACCGACCAACTCATGGCTCTGGAGGTAGCCCATCATGGGCTGACCAGCCTCGAGGTCACTCCCTCGATGCACGCTCGCAAGGCCCGTATGGCCGAGATGGCCGAGGGTGTCATCGTCTTGCCTGGCGGGTTCGGTACCTGGGAAGAAGCCATCGAGATGTTGACCTGGAACCAGCTGGGGCTCGTCTCGATGCCGATCGTGTTCCTCGACGTGAATGGCTTCTACCGATTCCTGTTCGACTTCGTCGACCAGGCGGTGAAGGCCGGCTTCGTCAGTGACGACAATGCCGCCCTCGTCACGCGCGCCACCAGCGCCGTCGATGCCGTCGAACTGGCGGCCGGACCCGCTCCCGCCTACTCACCGAAGTGGACGAACTAGGGCCACCGTGGAGGCCAGCTAGCCCTTGGCCGCCGCCTTGACCAGGTTGCGCATGAGGGTGATGGCCTCGTCGTGGGGGACCCGCCCGCAACCACACGACGAGGAGACGAGCAGTCGATCCTCGCCAACCACGGCCAGCAACTCGTCGATCTGGCCGACATAGTGATCAACGGGGGCCGGGCTCGACTTCACGTCGGCGATGCCGGCCACGATCTCGATCGATGACGGCACCTCGGCCAGTAGGGACCGGTCATCCCACTGGCCGGCATAGGAGCACTCCAGGTGGGCCCGGTCGATGCGTCCCTCGCAGGCCTGGAGCAGGGGGACCAGCGAGCGGAGGTTCTGGACCTGGGTCGACGGCTTGCGGGCGATATCACCAAGGCAGAAGTGCACAGTCCTGGTCACGCCCTCGATCCCGTCGGCCTCCTCGAACGGGCGGCACATCAAGTCAGCCAGCTCCGCCACTGGGCGGGTGCCATGGGCACAGGCGATGGCTTCCGATGGGGCGTCGAGTTGGATCTCGGATGCTCCCGCCGCGCCCATGTCGCTCACTTCGGCCGATACCACCGACACCAGATCATCGACATGGGTATCGAGGGCGGGATCGTTGGGAACCGACAAGGCCATGGTCAGCGGGGTGGGCACCGCCGCCTTATCGAGACGAGGCTCGATTGCCTGTTCTCGACGGAAAGCCTTGGCGTGGCCGGTGCCCCGCGGTGCCGATACCGGACCCGTGATCCGGTAACGGGCCACCCC
>JAAETV010000273.1 GCA_024227975.1 Actinomycetes bacterium | reverse complement strand
TTCCACGGTGTGGCAGATCCTCAAGACCAACAGCATCGACCCAGCCCCCAATCGCTCCGACATCACCTGGTCGCAGTTCCTGCACTCCCAGGCCGCCGTGGCCTGTGACTTCCTCACCATCGACACCGCCCTGCTCCGCCGCTACTACGTACTGTTCTTCATCCACATCCCCAGCCGACAAGTGTTCTTCGCCGGCGCTACGGCCAATCCGACCGGAGCCTGGACCACGCAGGCAGCTCGCAACCTGTTCCTCCGCCACAGCGACCAACTCGCCGACGCCGAGGCGCTCGTACGCGACCGCGGCAGCCAGTTCATCGACGCCTTCGACGAGATCCTCCGCACCGAACACATGAAGATCCTCAAGACCCCGGTCCGAACCCCAGTCGCGAACGCGTTCGCCGAACGCTGGATCGGCACCCCGCGCCGGGAACTCCTCGACCGTAGCCTCATCTGGAATCGGTATCAGCTCGGGCGCCTCATCACCGGCTACATCGATCACTACAACCACCACCGGCCACTCCGCTCCCTCGACCAACGACCACCCACCGGTCGCGTGGCCCAGCTACCCGCCCGGCCGCTCCCGCTCATGCGATCGAGCCGATGCGACGGACTCATCAACGAGTACCGAAATGCTGCCTGACCAGCCACGACCGAGTATTCGACACCCACAGGTGCCTTGATTCGACAAGGGCTCCATTGTTCCTCCGGTCATCTGCCAGTCTCGCTCTCGAT
>JAAETV010000272.1 GCA_024227975.1 Actinomycetes bacterium | reverse complement strand
TCCGGTGGAGGAGGCGGCACCACCGGTTGCGTCGACCCCGAGCTCGGCTGACCCGAACCGTGCCGGTCCGACCGCAAGAATCTCGCTACCTCGGGACCGGTCAGGGCCGCTTGCACTCCTCGAGTGATTCCCGGCGCTAGTTCTTGCCCGCCAGGACATCGTTCCGCTTTGGTGGAGGTGGTCGTGCCGTCAGGAGATCGTTCCGGTGGGTGAGGTTGGTTGCCGTCAGGACATCGTTCCGTTTTCAGCGGAGTTCGCGGGAGAGATCGAAGTCGCAGTTGTGGATGATCTCGCCGTTGATGTCGATGACGATGAGTTTGCGGGAACGGACTTTGATGATGGCGGTGACGTATTGGTAGGTGTCGGTGTGGGCGAGGGTGATCGTTTTGCCGAACAGGCCGAGTTTGCGGTTTGAGCGGATGTAGCGCACGACCTCGATGCGTCCCTTGGCTGGGAGCCGGCGCGGTGGCTGGTAGCCGGCGGGTAGGGGTGCGTGGAGCCGGTTGTGCCACATCTGGTTGGGGGTCGCGCCTTGGTGTGCGCTGTAGCGGTGGTGGGCGTTGTGGAACTCGACAAAGGCAGCGTTCTCGGTTCGGAGGTGCTCGAGGCTGGTGAACACTTCGGTCCGGAAGAACGATTTGTCCCAGACGTCGTTGAAGTGCTCGATGACACCGTTGCGCCACGGCTCGCGCACTGGAATGAACCTGGGAGTGATGTCGAGGTCGAGGCATGCTGCGACGATCGGTGAGAAGTGCCGCCATGCAGGCGGGATGCCGCCTCGGAAGTTGGCGTGGTTGTCGAACTGGGCGACAGATGGGATCCCGACACGTGACCAGATCCCGGTGAGGGCCTTGACCAGCACCCCGGGGCGGGTCTCGGTCACGATCACGTTCCCAACGCGATGTGAGCCGACATCGATCAGGTTCATCGTGTGGAACTTCGCGGCGCCGAAGAGGTGCCGTGGGCCGATCATGTCGACCTGATGGGTGGTCCCGGGCTCGGCTGGGTTCAGTGTCGGGTAGGGGACGTTCTTCGACCGGTACTGCTCGCTGGCTCGCCGGCGAGGCTGGACGACGCCGTGGCGGGCCAAGACCCGTTCGATCGTGCGGGCTGGCGGGATCGGGTCGACACCGACCCGGCGTAGGTCCCACTGGATCGCGAGTGACCCGTACTGGGCGCGAGGATTCGCTACGAGCCGCTCGCGGGCCGCGAGGATCTGGGCTTCGATGCTGTCTGAGGTCTTGGTCGGCGAGGTCTTCGGAGCCCGAGACCGAGACTGCGCCCACCCGTCGTTGTCGCTCTCGGCGTCGTGGCGGGCAACCCACTTGCGAACCCAGCGTGTGGATCGCCCCAACGCCTCAGCGATCTCGGACGGGCCCTGACCCTCTGACCGGCGACGCACAGCCTCTCGACGTAGCTGTTCTTCGGACACACAGAACTCCTCGCTCGATGAACACGAACGAGCAATCCAACCGGAACGATGTCCTGGCGCTAATCCAGCTCCCAGACCGGAACGATGTCCCAGCGCCATACGACCTCGGCCACCGGAACGATGTCCAGACGGTCACGACGGAACGATGTCCTGGCGGCCGTCAGCTAGTCTCGGGCGATGAGCGAGCTTGGCGGTTCGGCCTTCGATTTCTGGCTCGGCGAGTGGGACTGCAGCTTCGAGGGCGGCACGGCCACCAACTCGGTCACGCGCGGTTTCGACGGCCATGTCATGACCGAGCGATTCG
>JAAETV010000271.1 GCA_024227975.1 Actinomycetes bacterium | reverse complement strand
GAACAGATCATTGATCGTGTCGTTCAGTACCAGTGCTGTCATGGTCAACAACAAAGCAAGGACGACCCCCAGGGCGGTGGTGACGGCCCGACCTGGGGCCCGACCCAGGTTGCGAACAGCCAGCCGAAGCCAGTTGGGACTAGCGGGGGGCAAGATCCGTTCCAGCGGGCTGCGCTTGCCGGTGACCACACCCCCGCCCGGTCGCATGGCGGTGGCAGGGTCGATGGCGGTGGCCCGTCGGGCCGCCACGGCCCCCGAGATCGCACCGACGATCACGGCGAACACAATGGCGATGATCCAGGTCAGAGGGCGGACCTGACGGGAGGCAAAGGGCACGCCGAGGAAATCGGTGTAGGCCGTGGTCGCGGCCAGCCCAGTGACGGCACCGACCGGGATGGCAGGTAGGGCGCCGAGGAGGGAGACCACGACCCCATAGCTGGCGAAGTGACGCTGAACGGCCCTGGTCGAGTAGCCGTTGGCCCGCAACATCCCGATCTCGGCCCGCTGCTGGGCCACCAACCGACTCAGCAGCACGGCCGTGGCCAGGCCGGCGGCGATCAGGAAGAGAACGGGGAACATGAGTGAGAGCTGCTTGAAGCCCTCCAGATCGGCTTGGAGGGCCAGATTCGACGGGTGGCTGGCCTGGGTCAGCACCTCGCCCGCTCCGGCACCGATAGCGGCGTCCACCACCGTCTCGACGACGGCCGCTGGGCCTTCACCTTCCCCGTCGGCTACTTCGACCACCAGCTGGGGGATGGAATCAGGGGCAGCCTCGGCGGCCAAGGCCTCGGGGGCGAAGACGACCCCGAACTCGTTGGGGTCGACCACCAATTCCTGCTGGTTCGGGGAGACCCACAGCCACTCTGGTGACACTGCTACCCCGACCACATCGACGACCCCGATACCAGCGATGATCACGGTGTCCCCGGGACCAAGATCGAAGTGGTCGGCCGTGTGCTGTTCGAGCACGACCCCCGACGATGTCGAGCCTGGTCCCTCACCGGCGTTGACCACCAGCTTGTTGAGGGTGGTGTCGGCCCCGAAGCCGACGATGCGGGTCCTGATCGGCCGATCGTCAAAAGCGACGCCAACATCGGCCGAAGTCCTCGTCTCGACCCGGTCCACCCCGTCGATGGTTTCGATCGTGGCCGCCAACTGGGCTGATCCGCCGGTGATCCATACGTCGGCAAACGAGGTGCGCTCGTAGGTCAGGTCGTAGGAGTCCTCGAGGTTGGAAGCCATGTCGGCGGTGAGCACGAATACGGCCATCCCGACGAACACGGTCAGCCCGACCGCAACCACCTGAGCCCGACGGCGTCGCAGATCACGCCGAAGCTTGTGGCGAAACAGTGGGGCGGCGCTCACGAGTTGTCCCCACCGTTCAGCTCGTCGCCCCTGATGCGCCCGTCGACCATGGTGATGACACGATCGGCCCTGTTTGCGATGGAGGCATCGTGGGTGACGAGAATGATGGTGCGATTGTGATCCCGATTCAGCTCATCGAGTAGGTCGAGGACCTGGTGGCCTGCGGCCTGGTCGAGAGCCCCGGTCGGCTCATCGCACAACAGGACCGGGGTCTCCTTGGCTAGGGCCCGGGCCACTGCCACCCTCTGCTGCTGACCCCCCGACAGCTCAGAGGGGAACCGGTCGAGAAGATCGCCGAGACCTACGGCGCTGAGGGCCTCGGTCGCTCTCGGTCGGCCTCCCCCCGTCAGCTCGGCGATCAGTTGGACGTTCTCCAGGGCGGTCAAGGTCGGAACCAGGTTGTAGAGCTGGAAGATGAAGGCAACGTTGACCCGACGAAACTCGGTAAGTTCCTGACGACCGAGGCTCCCGATCGGAGCTCCGTTGACCTCGACCGAGCCCGAGGTCAGGGTGTCGATCCCGCCGACAACGTTCAGCATGGTTGTCTTGCCCGATCCTGATGGCCCGAGGAGAACCACGTACTGACCGGAATTGATGTCGAGGTCGACCTCATCGAGGGCGTTGACGAGGGTTGCGCCCTCCCCGTAGGCACGGGTGGCAGAGCGGAGACGAACGATGGATGAACTCACGGTGGCCACATTGGTTGATCATTGGTGGCTTGGCAAGGACCTGGCCCCAGCTGGTCAGCTACGGTCGGGAGCCTGATCCAAAGGCGAACCAGGCCACTATCCGACCTGAGACGAGACGAGACGAGGGCACGATATGAGCAGATTCGAAGACAAGGTGGTGGTGATAACGGGTGCCGCCGGCGGCATCGGCCGGGCGGCCGCAGTCCGGTTCGCCTCCGAGGGTGCATCGGTGGTGGCCGTCGACCTCGCCGGAGATGGCCTGGCCGACACGGTGGCCGCAGTCGAGGCCGCCGGTGG
>JAAETV010000270.1 GCA_024227975.1 Actinomycetes bacterium | reverse complement strand
GGAATGTCTGGCCTCCCTCGAGACGTTCGTTCAACAGCGACCAGAGTCGATCACTATCGTGATTGCCGGCCGTGAATCGCCGCCGCTTCGTCTCCAGAGAGAGCGGCTGCGAGGTCACCTGGTCGAGATCAGGCAAGGACAGCTCAACATGGATGCTCCCGAGGCTCGGACCATGCTCGAAGCCCTTGACCTGCACCTCGATGACGACCAACTCGATCGCCTTCTGGAACACACCGAAGGCTGGGTAGCCGGGTTGCGCTGGGCCGCGATGGCGCTCGAGAAGGAACCAGACATCGATTGGTTCCTTTCCTCAGGGGCAAGCCCCGACGGCGACATCGGGAGATACCTGGTCGAGGAGGTGCTCCGCCAACAACCAGAAGACCAGCGAGCGTTCATGCTCGAGACCTCCGTCATGAGGGGCCTCACGGCTGATATGTGTGACGCCGTTCGCGACTGCTCGGACAGCGGCCGGAGGCTCGAACAGCTTGAACGGTCCAACGCGATGGTGATCGGCACCGATCAGGGAATCGGCTGGTATCGCTACCACCATCTGGCCCGTGAGGTGCTGGAGGCGTGCTTGGTACGCGAGATGCCGCATCGGGCAGTTGAGCTACATCGTCGAGCCGCTCGTTGGTGTCGTGATCACGGGGATCCCGTAGAGGCCGTTCACCACCTACTCGCCGTGGGCGACCGAATCGAAGCCGCGAACACCCTGTGCAGTAGCTGGTGGGAGCTGGTGAATGGGGGCCGAATCGAGACGGTGGTCTCGCTCCTCAGCCTCTTCGAGGATGCCGAGATTCGTGCCTACCAGCCTCTTGCGGCGGCCGCCGCGTTCGCGTTCGGCCTCGGGGGTGAAGACGAACGGTCACGGCACTTCTATCGCATCGCAAACGAAGGTGACTTCGACGGGAAGCCGCCCGACGGCAGTGCAAGCATGGAGTCGTCTCTCGCCCTATTGCGAACCGCTCTGGTGTTCGAAGGCGTCACACAGTCGCTCGTTGACGCTGAGTTGGCCTATGCCCTCGAGCCGGCCGACAGCGTCTGGTATCCACTTGCGGTTGGGGGTCTCGCAGTGGGGCGGGTGTGGAGCGGCGATCCCGATGGCGCAGCACCCTACTTTGAGGAGATCCTCGATCGTGGTGGTGTAGATGAGGTCCTCGCGGTGTATTCCTTAGCCGAGCTGGCGCTGGAGCGGCTCGCTCAGGGCGACAATGAAGCCGCCCTCTCCAGATCTGAATCTGCCTGCCGGCGGGCTCATGATGGAGGATTGGGCTCCCTTCTGGTCGCCGCTAGGGCTCATGCTGCGGCTGCTCTTGCCCTGCTCACGGTGGGCGAGCCCAAGGCCGCAATGGCTCATGTCGAGGCGGCCCAACTCCCGATGGAGAAGGTGGAGCGGGCGATGCCGATCGACGCCATGCGGACCCGCCTGCTTCTGGCCGATGCTGCCCTCCAACTCGACCTCCTAGACCTGGCCGCGACCTGTCTCGACGGTGCTGCGGTCAATAGGGCAAAGGTCGGTGACACCGGCGTTCTCGGTAGTCAGCTCGACCAGTTGAGGGCACGTTTGGATCAGATGGTCGCCGATTCGGGTACGGGTTCTGTCCTCGCGGGTGAGCTAGAGCTCAGCCCGCGAGAGCTGGAGCTCGTGGCCCTGCTCCCGACACGCATGACGTATCGTGGGATTGCGGCCGAGCTCCACATCTCGGTCAACACGGTGAAGACTCACCTGCGAAACATCTACGGAAAGCTTGGCGTTTCGACCCGGGACGAGGCCGTCGACCGCGGTCAGGAGCTCGACCTCTTCTAGACAGGCTGGCGCCCCGGATGAACGAGGGCCTGGGACACGAGTCGGATAGATCCCCCGGGTGATACTGGTCCGGGCCCTTCTCACAGCGACGGCTTCGACCTAGGTTCCAGAGCATCCTCAGTACCGCGCCCGCCCAACAAGGCGGCCGGCCGAGAAAGGGGCTCTCAGTGGGCGCGACGATCGGTGACATCCTCGGCAATGCAGTAGGGGTCGCCATCAGTCCGGTGCCGATCATCGCCGTGATCCTGATGCTGTTCACGGCCAAGGCGGCGGCCAACAGCCTGAGCTTCCTGCTGGGTTGGGTCCTGGGCCTGACGATTGCGGGGGCAGTCGTGCTGGCATTGGGGCTCGAGGGTTCCGACGGGGGCGAGGCCGAAAGTGGTGGATGGATCAAGATCGTGATCGGTGCCCTGTTCCTGTTCCTCGGCTGGCGGCAGTGGTCGGGGCGACCTCGAGACGGTGACGAGGCCGAGATGCCCGGGTGGATGGCCACCATCGACCAGTTCAACGCCATCAAGTCGTTCGGTCTGGCCTTCCTGCTGGCCGCGGTGAACCCGAAGAATCTCGGCCTGACTATTGCCGCGGTGGTGAAGATCAGCGGAAGCGGGCTTTCTGCCGCTGAGGAGATTGGCACCCTCGCCGTGTTCATTCTCATCGCATCGGTGACGGTGGTGGTGCCAGTGGTGCTGAACCTAGCGCTCGGGTCCAGGGCGGAAGGAACGCTGACGATCATGAAGGACTGGCTGGTCGTGAACAACAACACGGTCATGACCATCTTGTTCATTGTTCTTGGATCGAAGGTTCTGGGTGATGGCATCTCCATCGTCGCCTGACGCTTCGGTCGAGAGGAAGCCGATGCCCAACATCACCGAGATAGGAGTCGACACCCGATCGTGAGTCCTCAGGCGACACAACGC
The DNA here is from genome assembly GCA_024227975.1 of Actinomycetes bacterium. Next base: position 175 of record JAAETV010000270.1, on the reverse strand, counting down.
ATGCCCCGGCCTTCCCTCGGCCGGTTCCTGGCCGTCTTGGCCGTTAGCGCGGCGAGCCTTGTCATTGTGGCCTGGATCCTGCCGGGCCTGTCGGTCGATGGTGCTGGTGCCGTGATGCTGACGGTTGGGGTGATCACGGTGCTCAATGGCCTGTTCTGGCCAATTGTCGCCCGCT
>JAAETV010000269.1 GCA_024227975.1 Actinomycetes bacterium | reverse complement strand
GCGGCCAGAGCACCGGGGGCTCCCGATCGTCACAAGTTGCGGCTTCAGCCTTGGTCAACGCCTGCCAGGATGTCATCGACCAGGCCCGCCCCCTGGCTGCCGCCGAGCTCGAAGCCTCACCCGAGGACCTCGTCGTCGTGGCCGCCGGCTATGGGCTCGAAGCCGGGCTGGCCGTGGTCGGAGTCCCGACCCGGAGGGTCACATGGTCGGCGTTGGCCGCTCGCCAATCGGAAGGGTGCCTGGAGGCAGCCCGCTACGAGTCGCTTCCCGATGGCTCCTATCCCTACGGCACCCACGCCTCCGTGGTCGAGGTCGACATCGAGACTGGCGCCGTTGCCCTCCTAGCTCATGTTGCCGTCGACGACTGTGGCACCGTGCTCCAACCGGCATTGGTCGAGGGGCAACAACATGGGGGAGCGGTGGCCGGGATTGCCCAGGCCCTGTTCGAACACTCCGCTGTTGACGACGATGCCAATCCGCTGGCGGCCACCTTCGCCACCTACTTGATGCCGGCGGCCTCGGAGTTGTGCTCGATCGATGCCGTCACAATTGAGACGCCGACCGAGAACAACCAGCTGGGTACCAGGGGGATCGGCGAGAACGGTTGTAACGCCGCTACTGGGTCGGTCCACAATGCCGTGATCGATGCCCTCTACCCTCGGGGTGTCGAACACATCGACCTGCCCCTCACCCCTCAGGCGGTCTGGCAAGCACTCCGGGTTGTCGAGTCGAATTCACCCGCTCGGGGGAGTTGATTCCCTCGCGCAAGGGATGCGCCTTGCATCCAGGAAGCTCATAGTTGGCACCATGATTGCACCGCCCTGGAAAGTCGGTTTCTGGCTTCACCTCCTATACGTTGCCCTCGCCTTCCCGCTGGGGCTCGGATACTTCGTGTTCGTGGTCACTGGACTGACGACGTCGGTCTCGTTGATCATCATCTGGATCGGTGTTCCAATGCTGGCCCTCATGCTGGTGATCATCCGGGCCCTGGCCCGGATGGAGCAGTTCCTCCTGAATGAGCTGACTGGTGCTCGCCTCGATGAGCCCGCTCATCCAGTAGCGGCCGAAGGCTCGATCTGGAATCGGGTGAAGATCATGACCCTCGATCCCCATACCTACCGGACTGGCCTCTGGCTCCTACTCCGCTTTCCCCTCGGTCTCGGGGTGCTCATCGCCTTGATGACCGCCGCCACATTCGCCGTCGTCGGGATTCTCGATGCCGGCCTCGGGATCATCTCGACCGACGCCAACATCGAAATCAGCGGCTGGAATGATCTTCCGAGATGGCTGCAGGCCGTTGCTGGAGTGGCGGCGGTATTCGTGTTCTACGCTCTCGTCGAAGGACTCGCGTTCCTCCATCGATTGATCGGCTCCTATCTCTTGGGAACGCCAGCGTCGGAACGGATCAAGGCCATTGAGAAGCAGGTCCACGAAACCGGTGCCAGCCTGGACGTGGCCGAACAACTACACGACAGCCTCGGTCACTCCATCTCGGTCATGACCATGCAAGCGGGTGCCGCTCGCATGTCGCTGCAAGACCAGGACAGCTCGGCCGCCAGCGCCCTCGAGATTGTCGAAGAGAAGGGTCGCGAAGCGCTAGCTGAATTGGATCGGG
>JAAETV010000268.1 GCA_024227975.1 Actinomycetes bacterium | reverse complement strand
GGGGACGAGTGGATGGTGGCAGGCGACATAATGGTCGTCGCTCACCCTCCGCATCCTGGGCTCCGCCTGCTCACAAAGCTCTGTGACATAGGGACAGCGGGTGCGGAAGCGACAGCCGGAGGGCGGGTTGATGGGGGAAGGGAGACCCTCGTCGGGAGCCACAGTCTCATCGATGGCCACCAACGGATCGGGGACGGGCGCTGAACTGAGCAGAAGCTCGGTGTAGGGGTGGGCGGGGTTGGCGTAGAGCTCATCACTCTCCGACATCTCGCACATCTTCCCGAGGTACATGACGGCCACCCGGTCGCTGATGTTCTTGACCACAGCCAGGTCATGAGCGATGAAGACCAGGGTCAACCCGTACTCGGCCTTGAGATCTTCCAACATGTTGAGGATCTGAGCCTGGACCGAGACATCCAGGGCCGAGACTGGTTCGTCGCAGATGATGATCTTGGGTTCGAGCACCAGGGCACGAGCAATCGAGATGCGCTGGCACTGGCCCCCCGAGAACTCATGGGGACGCTTTGGTCTGGCCACCTGCGGGTCGATCCCGACGGCATCGAGCAGGGTGGCGACTTTCTCCCACTGCTGGTCACGGTCTTTCGGACCCCAGACCCGCAAGGGTTCGGCTACGACCTCACCAATCGTCCGTCGAGGATTCAAGGACGAGATCGGGTCTTGGAACACCATCTGGATGCGGGTGCGATGGGATCGGAGCTCCTCACCCTCGAGCTCGGTCAGATCCGTACCATCGAGAGAGACAGACCCGCTGGTGGGCGGAGGAAGCTGGAGCACCGCACGGCCGGTCGTCGACTTGCCACAACCCGACTCGCCGACAAGACCTAGTGTCTCACCTTCTGCGATATCGAAGCTGACCCCGCTCACTGCCTTCACCGAACGGCCTCGACCGGCCGGGAACTCGACCACGAGGTCTTCGACTCGCAGGATTGTCTCGCCAGGATCGCGCAGATGGGCCTTTCCCGAACCGGCCATCAGTGGCCAACCTCTGTCACGGTATCGACCAGCTCTTCGGTCGCCCGCACCCGGCCATCCACAGCCAGAGTGGCTGCCACCTTGTTGGCCAGGTTCTTCTGGTATGCGCTTTTGTTCTCGGGCGAGCCGACCGGCAGCCAGCATGCGAAGGCATGGCCGGGGCTAGCAGCCGCCTCCAGGGAAGGTGCCTCTTCGAAACACTTCTGCTGGGCATAGGGGCAGCGGGGAGAGAATGAGCACCCCGCGGGCGGATCGATCAGGCTCGGTGGTCGACCGGCAATCGCGTTCAGTTTGGTGTGCTTGGGGTTGCTCACCTTGGGGATGGATCGGAGCAGGGCTTCGGTGTAGGGGTGGTGCATCGAGGCGAAGAGCGTCTTCGTAGGAGCCTTCTCCACGATCTTGCCGGCGTACATCACTGCGATTTCGTCGGTGCGTCCGGCGACAACACCCAGATCATGGGTCACCAGAATCATGGTCATGAACCGCTCGCGCTGCTGCAAGCTCAAGAGATTCAGAATCTGATGCTGAACCGTCACATCCAGCGCTGTCGTTGGCTCGTCGGCAAACAGCATGCGGGGCCCACAAGCCAAGGCGATGGCAATGGAGACCCGCTGGCGCATCCCACCCGAGAGCTCATGGGGGTAGGCGGAGAACCTGGCCTCGGGTTCAGGAATCCGAACGCTACGCAGCAATTCGATCCCCAGAGTCTTTGCTTCGGCCTTTGAAACACGGAGGTGGAAGCGGAGGTGTTCGGTGATCTGGCGGCCGGTCCGTACGACGGGATTCAACGACGTCATCGGATCCTGGAACACCATCGCCATCTCGGTCCCCCAGAGCTCCCTCAGTTCTCTTGGCGACTTGCCGATGAGCTCTTGACCATCGAAGGAGACCGAGCCAGTGCTGTGTGCGTTCTGGGCCGTGTTGAGGCGCATGATGGATCGTGCGAGCACGGTCTTGCCCGATCCTGACTCGCCAACGACCCCGAGCGTATTGCCTCTCGCCAATGAGAAGCTGACCCCGTCGACGGCCTTGACCAGACCAGCCTCGATCTCAAAATGGGTTCTGAGATCATCGACCACGAGTAGCGGACTGTCGCCCTCCGCCGGAGCTACGCGCTCGACGAGAGCGTTCCCTGAGTTCATCAAATCCTCAACGTCGGTTGGTGTTGGGGGTCTATTGCTGCCCGCCAGTGTGACCTCTGACACGGACGATTTCCACCCGGGGTCCGGGCATGTTTCAGTTCGGTGAAGGCACCCCCTACAGCGTCGCCTCTGACCAACACCGATCAAGCCTCACCGATACTCCGAGGCCGACTCGATCGTCGCCCGTTCTCGCCACCGGCTGACCTGGCTGACCCGAAGGTGCCATAGAAGACACCGACCACGATGATCACACCCCCAATGACGGTGGCCGTTTTCGGGGGCTCGGCGAAGGCGATCCAGGCCCAGATGGTTGCGGCCACCGTCTCCACCGGGGCAAAGAGGGCGACCTCGGCCGCCGGGGCGAACCGGGGCGCTGAACTATGGGCGATCCGGCCGGCAGGGCTGAACAGCAAGCCCATCGCCGCCGCCGCAGCGAAGCTCCTCGGCTCGAGACTGTCCAGCGAGGTAAACGGGGCGGTGACCACCAACACGATGGCAGCCCCAATGGCCAGCCCGACATAGCGGCTGAGGAACGGGTGGCGGCGCCACAAGGCCAGATTGATGGCAAAGGCGATGATGGCCAGCAGGGCCAGCAGATCCCCATCAAGGCTCGGACTGCCGACCGACGGGGCGACCACGATCCCGATCCCGATCCCGGTCATGGCCATCGCCACCCAGACCCGAGGCGATGTTCGCTCACCCAAGATCAGCCGAGCCGCAAGGGCGGCAGCGACCGGGGCGGCGGCCACGATGACAACCACATTGGCGACGGCCGTTCGGGTGATGGCGGTGATGAATGACACCTGGCTGATGGCCGACAGGGCCGCCACTCCGAACAGGGCCGCGGCGGACCCTTTGATCGACTGGCTGATGCCCTCGGTGTCGAAGATCCGACTGAGGGCAAGAAAAACGGGGAGGGAAAAGGCCGAGACGAGGAAGGCCATGTCTACCGCCCCGGCCTCGGACAATCGGACGAAGAGCGAGTCGGTGGAAACGGCCAGCATGCCGAAGGCGGCCAAGGCCCAGCCCAGTCGCCGGTTGTCGAGCACCCTGGAACGCTATCGGCCCCGAGGGGTGGCCCTCGTCCCCACCTTGGGGTTGATAAGGAGCGGTCAACTATGGTCCGGGCATGAAGACGCGTGGAGCTGTCCTACGACAAACACCAGGTGAGTGGGAGATCGTCGAGCTCGATCTCGATGAACCCCGCCAGGGTGAGCTGATACTGAAGATGGCGGCGACCGGACTGTGCCACTCCGATGACCACCACGCCAAGGGTGACACCACCATCGACATGTTTCCTTTCGCCGGTGGCCACGAGGGTTCGGGCCGGGTAGCCGCGGTCGGGCCCAACACGCCGGGGTGGGAGATCGGCGACCATGTCGTCACGTCCTATATCCCGGGGTGCGGAAGGTGCCGCTGGTGTGCCAGCGGGCAGCAGAATCTGTGCGACTTGGGCCAATGGCTACTCGCCGGCTGTCGACCCGACGGGAGCTTCCGTCTCTCTCTCAATGGGGCCGACGTCGGCCAGATGTGCGGGATCTCCACCTTTTGTGAATACACCCTGGTCGACGTGGCCTCGGCAGTGAAGGTGGAGAAGGACCTCCCACTCGAGGTGATCTGCCTCGTTGGTTGTGGGGTCGGGACCGGTTGGGGTTCTGCGGTCAACAGTGCCGGGGTGGCACCGGGCCAGACCGTGATCATCATGGGTGTCGGTGGGGTCGGTATCCACGCCGTGCAAGGAGCGAGCCATGTGGGGGCCAGCCGGGTCATTGCCGTCGATCCCGCCGGCCTCAAGCGGGAGGTGGCCGAGCAGGTCGGGGCCACTCACAGCTTCGACAATATGGGCGATGCCACCGCCTTCGCCCAGTCGGTCACCAATGGCCAAGGGGCAGATTCTGCCATCGTCTGCACTGGGGTGCTACAGAGTGATCATGTGCGTGAAGCTTTCGCCTCGATCCGAAAGGGGGGAACGGTTGTCGTCACCGGCCTCGGCCATCCCGACGCAGACGTCGAGGTCAACGCCCGAGAGCTGACTCTGTTCCAGAAACGGATCCAGGGTGCCATGTTCGGAGGCTCCAGTCCCAGCCGCGATATCCCCTGGATGCTGGATATGTACCGTTCAGGCCAGCTTCGCCTCGATGAGATCGTGACCAAGCGCTACACCCTCGATCAGATCAACGAGGGCTACCGCGACCTCCACGCCGGCACCAATATGCGCGGCATCATCGTCTACGACTGAGTGAGCCAAGGATGACAGCAGGCCACAGCCAGGGCATTCGCCTAGGCCGAGATCGCTCCCTACGCCGCCGCTATCACAACTCGGGCCGTCAGAGATGGTGATGAGTGGGTCCTCAACGGTCCGCGTCTACCAGATCTACGAGGGGACGTCCGAGCTCCAACGCCTCCTCATCTCCCGAATGCTCGACTCCTGATGTTCAGGCTGAGACTCCAGCCGAAGGGGCGGTGTCGGCCAACTCGTCACTCCCGAGCAGGGGGTGATGGCAGGCCACGAAATGGTCGGCCCCGACCTGGCGGACCTGTGGCTCCACATCGGTACAACGATCAGTGACATGGGGGCACCGGGTCCGGAACCGGCAGCCGCTGGGCGGGGCAATGGGGGAGGGGAGCTCACCTTCGATGCCCTCGATATCTTTCTGGTCGATCAGGGGATCGGGAACCGGGATAGCGCTGATCAAGGCCGAGCTGTAGGGATGAGCAGGACTGAAGTACAACTCATCGGGCGGGGCAATCTCGCAGATCTTGCCGAGGTACATGACGGCAACCCGGTCGGAGATGTTCTTCACCACGGCCAGGTCATGAGAGATGAAGACCATCGTCAGCCCGTAGGTCCGCTTCATGTCTTCCAACAGATTGAGGATCTGAGCCTGGACCGAGACGTCGAGGGCCGACACCGGCTCGTCGCAGATGAGGACCTTCGGGTCGAGAGTGAGGGCCCGAGCGACACAGATCCGCTGGGCCTGACCACCTGAGAACTCGAAGGGCCGCTTGTCCAGGGTGACGTCGGGATCGAGACCTACCGTGGTCAGAACCTGGCGAACCCGGTCTTCGGTCTCAGCCCGGAACCGTTCCTTGTCTCTTCGGGCTCGCACGATCCGGGGGACCGCCATGAACGGTATGCCAACGGCGAGACCCAGCCAGCCGAGGGCGGTCAACCCGTAGAAGACCAAGAAGGGCGCAAGGACAATGAGAGCCGGCAGCCAGATCACCGCCGAGATGGTCGAAATCGCGCTGACGCTGCCAGCCTCACCGATGATCCACAACACGACGCCGAGGCCGAGCACGGCCAGCACGAAGCGGGCGTATGACCAAGCCTTCAGCCAGAGGGGCATGAGCCAGCGGACATAACGCTCCCACAGGAGCGACACCTTGGAGCGACCCAGGCTCTCCAACCACTGGATGACCAGTGGTTCCGAGACGATCTCGCGGATCGTCCGGCGGGGGTTGAGTGATGAGATCGGATCCTGGAAGATCATCTGCATCTTCGCCCTCACGTCACGGATCGCTTCATTGCCGAACCCGGTGAGATCCTGGTTATCGAGGAGGACAGCGCCAGAGGTCGGAGGTGGGACCTGCATCATGGCCCGACCGGTGGTGGTCTTTCCGCAACCGGACTCGCCGACGAGTCCCAGGGTCTCGCCCTCTCGGATGTCGAGGCTGACATCGGATACGGCGTGGACCTTGAGCTCGGTGTTGCCGACCGGGAACTCCACGACCATGTTCTCGACCCTGACGAGAGACTCGTCGGGCGGGCGGAGGTGAGCTGAACCGCTGCCCGCCATCAGAGGGCCGAATCCCGGACGTCGAAGTACTGGCGCAGCCGGTCTCCGATGAAGTTGACCGATAGCACGGTCAAGAACATGAAAAGGGCAGGGAAGAACACGGCGTGTGGTGCCTCCTTCAACCGGTCTCGTCCGAAACTGATCATCACTCCCCAGCTGGCCTTGGTCAGATCGCCAACACCGAGGAAGGCCAGTGCCGCCTCGATGATGATCAGGAACGACACCCCGATCAGGGAAAAGGCCAGCATGGCTGGCAAGACGTTTGGTAGAACCTCTCGGATCATGATGCGCAGGTTTCGGGCTCCAAGCGTCCGTGCCGCCAAGACATACTCCCGTTCGGTGTTGACGAGCACGCCAGCTCTGGTGATACGGGCAATGGTCGGGATGGATAGGATTCCGAGCGCAATGATGAGCGCCTTGGTCGGTGACCCAGCAATCTGTTTGAGCACCGGGAGCTCGGTCTCACCGAGGAAGAGGGCGAGGATCAGAGCCAGGATCAAGGCAGGGAAGGCAAGCAGGATGTCAATCCCTCCGGTGAGGATGCCCTCGATCCGCTTGCGGTAGTAGCCGGCCAGGAGACCGATGCTTCCTCCGACCACGAACCCGATCAATGAAGCAGTGAAGGCGGTACCGAGCGACTTGCGGGCCCCGTAGATCGTTCGGGAGAAGACATCCTTCCCGATATTGTCGCTGCCGAACCAGTGCTCTGCACTCGGTCCCTGGCGGAACGTCCCGGCGAAAGTGGCGTCGGGGTCCTTGAGGGGTAGGAAGTCAGCGAAGATCGCTGACAGCACCAGACTGACGAGCCAGGCCGCAGCGAGCCAGAAGAAGAGTCCGAGCTTCTTCGTCTGGTACACGCTCTCGTCGCCTCCGGAAACCCCCTCGTCGAGAAGGGCTTCGAGATCGACCTGGGCCGGCGGTTCAGGACCGTCGGTGGTGGCGCTAGGAGATTGCTCGAGCATTGCGAATCCTGGGGTCGAGGACGGCATAGAAGACATCGACAGCGAAGTTTGCGAACACGAATCCGACAGCCAACACGACAACGACACCCTGCACCGCCAACCAGTCTCGCTGGAAGATGGCGGTGGCCAGATAGGTTCCGACCCCGGGGATATTGAATATCGTCTCGAGGATCAGTGTCCCGCCGACGAGGGCACCGATGTTCACCCCGGCCACGGTCAAGAGGGTGAAGCTGGAGGGCCGTAGGGCGTGCATCAGTAGGATCCGCCGGTTGCTCATCCCCTTCGCCTTGGCCACATTGATGAAGTCCTCCTGGAGGGTGGCGATCATGTCAGTGCGGAGCAGTCGCATGTAGACCACAGACTGGCCGAGCCCGAGGGCCAAGACGGGCAGCACCCAGTGTCGGATGTGATCGACGACGCTCTCGCTGAGGTCGACGTGACCGGTGGCGGGCAGGAATGTAGCCCCGATGTCTCGCCCGAACAACGAGAAGCCACCCAGGGCAAAGAAGAAGATGAAGAGGATGGCCAAGACGAAGTTCGGCACGGCTAGAACCCCAAAGGCCGTGGTCGACACCAGATTGTCGACCCGCCGACCAGACCGATACGCGGTGTAGATCCCGGTCGGGATAGCGATGATCAAGGCCGTGAGCTGGGCGTAGATCATCAGCTGGAGGGAGACCGGCAGGGTTCGAGCAATCCCGTCTCGAACCTCTTCCTGCAGGAATGGAGACTTACCGAGATCACCCTTGGCCGCATCACCAAGCCATCTCAGGTATCGGGTCACGACCGGGTCATCGAGCCGGTTCACTTCACGGAACTCGGCGATCGATTCCGGCGTCGCGGCCTGGCCCAAGATGTTGGTCGCCGGGTCGCCGGGCAGCAGATTCAACATGATGAAGGTCAAGAAAGTGACAGCGAGCATCACCGGGATCAGGGACAACAGCCGGAAGGCGACATAGCGGCGACTGATCTGAGCGGCGGCGAAGGTGAAGATCACCAACATGGCGAAGATCATCAGCGCTATCGGAGCTCCGACGATCCACCCGATGATGATGACCGCCAAGCAGCTCACGGCAGCGATGAAGCCAACGCTGCGCATGAATCGTGGCACTCCTGGGCCCCCTCTCCTTTGGGCGCATCCAACTTCGAGGATGACGCACGTCACATCTGCTGTGCCACATAATGGCATAACGTCTCACCCATTCACACTCCGACTCCAACCCAGGCGAAGCAGTGACACTCCGACTCCGATCCGGGTCGATCAGGGGTGACTGCCGTGTGGTTGATCGCCGGGGTGGTCGCCGTTGCCGGCGTCTTGATGACGCTAGCCCGGCGCTCAGCACCCCCTGACGGGGCGACCCCGGTATCCATCATCACCGAGCTGGGTCTCGTCACCCAAGAGCAGACGGTCTCGTGGGAGTCGGTCTACCACGTCGAATTGATCACAAGACGCGGTGTTCGCCATACCTGGTTCGGATTCCGGATTCGTGCCGAGGTTGGACGGGAGCTGATGGTCGACGGGTCAGCACCTACTGGAGAGCAGTTCCTGGCCAATGCCTACCGGCTGGCCGGGTTCGACCATGGAGCAGTGACCGAAGCCCTCACCCTTCGAAAGCCGTCGGTGGTGTGCTACAACCGCTAGCCAGGGTGATGGCACCGATCCCAGACTGAGCTGGCGTTTGCTGTCCCCGACCCTGACCAGAGATCATGGTCGCCAACGAGCAACCAAGGGGAGCACGGATGACCAGCGTGGAATCGACGGAGTTCACCGAAGGCACCGAGTCGAATCGGCACCTGCTCGAAGTCGAGGATCTGCGAACCCACTTCCTCACCGCTCGTGGGGTGGTGAAAGCCGTCGATGGGGTATCGCTCAGCCTCGAGCGAGGGCGCACCCTCGGCCTGGTCGGTGAGTCGGGCTCAGGCAAGAGCGTGTTGTCGCGTTCGATCATGCGGCTCTTCCCCAAGCGGAACGTCTATAGCGCCGGCAGGGTCATCTTCGAGGGCAGCGACATCACGGCGATGGAAGACGCCGAGCTGCGGAACTTCTGGGGTGTCGAGATGTCGATGGTGTTCCAAGACCCCATGACCTCGCTCAACCCGGTCATGAAGATCGGCAAGCAGCTGACCGAGGGTTTGCGCAAGCACCTCAAGATGCCGAGGGATGAGGCCGAGGCTACGGCCCTGCAGCTGATGAAGAGCGTCCACATCCCCGAGCCAGAGCAACGGTTGGAGGAGTACCGTCATCAGTTGTCGGGCGGTATGCGCCAGCGGGTCACGATTGCGATGGCTCTGGCCTGCGGACCCAAGCTCCTGTTCGCCGATGAGGCAACGACGGCGCTCGATGTGACAGTCCAGGCCCAGATCCTCAACCTGCTGGCCGAGCTCCAGGAGGAGAGGGACATGGGCATGATCCTGGTCACCCACGACCTGGGTGTGGTCGCCGGTCGGACCCATGAGATTGCCGTCATGTACGCCGGCAAGATCGTCGAGAAGGCGCCGACCAACATCCTGTTCTCGAATATGAAGATGCCCTATACCGAGGCTTTGCTCCGCTCCATCCCCAAGATCGAGAATCCGAGCCACACCGCCCTTCAAGCCATCGGGGGTCGCCCCCCAGACCTCATCTCACCCCCCGACGGTTGCAACTTCAGCCCCCGTTGCCCCTATGCCCAAGAGCGCTGCCACCACGAGGAGCCGACGCTAACTCCTGCCGACGAGGCCGGACACAGCTACGCCTGCTGGTATCCGGTCGGCACCAAGGAGAATCAGGAAGCCCTGGAGGCGAACCTGGCCAAGGGACTAGCCCAGACCAGGGTCGTGATCGAGTCGGGCCGTACCCAGGTGTAGGGCACGACAACCATCGGGTTGGATAGAGAATCAGGGCCAATTCGGTCACATTATGTCAATCATTGTGGTGGCGTGACTGACGTCACCCCAGCACCTATGGTGTGCGGGTCTGTCTAGACCAGCTCCGCTGGATCGATCACCAAGGGGGAGACCATTGAGGTTCTCACGCAAGACCAGCCTGCTTCGGCTGCTGGCCGCACTCGCCGCTATGGCGATGTTGGCTGCCGCCTGCAGCAGCAGCGATGACTCGGCCGACGATGGTGAAGATGTCGTCGCTGATGAAGCTGAGGATGAGCAAACAGAGGAAGTCGAAGAGGGTCAGTCGGCTGG
>JAAETV010000267.1 GCA_024227975.1 Actinomycetes bacterium | reverse complement strand
GGTCGACCAGTTGACGGCCGGTAGCTCGAACATCAGGTTGGCAATGATCACGCCGAAGATGCCGCCCACTATCTGGGTCGGGATGTAGGCGAGGGCGGTGCGCGTGTCGATCGTGCCGAGGGCACGCGCCGCCAGGGTCACGGCCGGATTGAAGTGGGCCCCCGACGCTGGACCCAGAGCGAGGATCAACGCTGCCAGCACCCCAGCCGTGGCGAAGGCATTCTGCAGGAGTTGGAGACCGACATCTTCGCTGAGCGACTCGGCCATGATCCCCGAGCCGACAACGGCGGCCAAGAGAAGGGCTGTGCCGACGAACTCGGCCATGAGCTTGTCGACCATGACCTCGGCAAGGTATCGGCGGTATGCCCCCTTCGCCAATCCCGCTCACGACGGCTCGGGCCCAGGCTCAGCCCTCGGCTAGGGTCCAGGAGCACTGCCCCTGACCAGTTATCAGTGAGAGGAAACGTCGTGAGAGCCGTTGTCTGCAAGGAGTTTGGACCACCGGAGAATCTGGTAGTCGAAGAGCTCGACGATCCTCAGCCCGGTGCTGGCGAGATATTGGTCGAGGTCAAGGCATCAGCCGTCACCTTTCCCGACACCCTCATGCTCGAAGACAAGTACCAGTTCAAGGCGCCCCCTCCCTACATTCCAGGCGGTGAGGTGGCCGGCGTGGTCAGCGCCCTGGGTGATGGGGTGGACAGCCTGGCCGTCGGAGATCGGATCGTCGGAGGGTTGGGTGTCGTCGGAGGTTTCGCCGAGTTGGCCGTTGTCCCCGCCGCTGGGGCCCGCGTCCTGCCCGACAATGTCGAGTTCGCCGAGTCGACGGGCCTCAACTACGCCTACGGCACCACCCTCTATGGGCTCAAGTACCGGGGTGAGCTGAAGGAGGGGGAGACCATGCTGATCCTCGGAGCAGGGGGGAGTGTCGGCCTCTCAGCGGTCGAGCTCGGCAAGCTGATGGGGGCCCGCGTCATCGCTGCGGCGTCCAGTGCGGAGAAGCTCGACCTCTGCCGCCAGCGCGGCGCCGACGAGACAATCAACTACGCCGAGGAGAACCTGAAAGATCGAGCCAAGGAGCTGACCGGGGGCAAGGGTGTCGATGTCGTCTACGACTGTGTCGGCGGCGACTATGCCGAATCGGCTCTCCGGGCCATCGGCTGGGGCGGTCGGTTCCTGGTCATCGGGTTCACGGCCGGTATTCCTTCGATCCCCCTCAACCTGACACTGCTCAAGAGCTGCCAGATCGTTGGGGTGTTCTTCGGGGCGATGGTTGCACGTGATCCGGAACTGCGCGACTCGATCTCTCGCGAGCTGATCGATCTGACAGCCTCGGGCGAATTGCGACCTTATGTCTCTGGCCGGTACCCGCTGGAGCAAGCGGGCGAAGCACTACGTTCGCTGATTGACCGCAAGGCTTTGGGCAAGATCGTGATCGAGCCCTGATGGGGGAGAGCCGCGCTAGCTCAGCGAAGTTGACTGGATAGATTGGCAGGATCATGAGATCACGCATCCTGGTTGCTTTCACCCTTTCTTTCGCCCTGATAGTCACTGGCTGTGGCGATGGGTCGAGCTCTGACTCTGAAGCCGCCGACGTTGAGTCGGCGACGGACGGAAGTGAGAGTAGCGATGACTCTGCCAGCGATCCGTCATCGGATGGGGTCGAGACCACCGAGGTCGAGACCACCGAGGCCGATACCTCTGAGACGAGCGAAGCCACGGCCGACGGCTCCGGGGGCAGCTCCGGCGGTGGTGCTGACTGCCTCGTTGGCTCCTGGGAGGCGTCACGAGATGACTTCGAGGAACAGATCACAGCGAACCTGGCCGCCATCCCCGGCATCGACCCGACCCTGGAGGCCGGTCAGATGACGGCCGACTTCCGGGCCGACATGACCGCCGACTTCGTGACTCAGGCCACGGTCTCGGGAGACCATCCCGATCTCGGTCGGCTCGAAGCGATAATGGATGGACTTTTTGTCGTTGACTGGGTGGTCGAGGGTGATCTGCTGACCTACACCACAGTCAGCTACACCTTTGATGTGGCAATCGACGGTTTTCCGTTCCCCGATATCCCCGGTCCGGTTGAGGGTGATCAGGCGTCGGTGAACTTCACCTGTAGTGGCGACCAGCTCGAGATTGCCCCTACTAACCCCGCCGTCCGTCTTCCGACCCAATGGACCCGCGTCGGCTGATCCAGCCGAGCCCAGGCGGGCAGAGATGGCGAACGACAACCGAACAAAGGAGTGGTAGCGGTGGCAGCTTTGCGAGACGAGATCGATCCCGGCGGCATGCTCGAGTTCTCGGTGGTGTTCACCGACCGCTCGCTGAACCATATGAGTGGCAGCTTCCAACAGGTCATGCGAGATATCTCGTCGACCCTGAAGGAGGTGTACTCGGCATCAGGGGTAGCCGTTGTACCCGGCGGCGGGACCTATGCCATGGAAGCCGTGGCCCGCCAGCTGGCTACCGACAAGAAGGTCTTGGTCATCCGCAACGGGCTCTTCTCATACCGCTGGACCCAGATCTTCGAGACAGGACAGATCCCAGCCGCCGAGACGGTGTTGAAGGCCCGCAGAGCTGGTGAGGGGATCCAGGCACCATTTACCCCGGCCCCCGTCGACGAGGTGGTGGCCACGATCGCGTCCGAAGCGCCCGCCGTCGTGTTCGCGGCCCATGTCGAGACCTCGGCGGGCATGATCCTGCCCGATGACTACCTCCGGGCCGTGGCCGACGCCACCCACGCCGTCGGTGGGTTGTTCGTCCTCGACTGCATTGCCTCGGGCTGTGCCTGGGTCGACATGGAACGGAGCGGGATCGACGTCTTGTTGTCGGCGCCGCAGAAGGGCTGGTCGGCCTCCCCCTCGGCGGGTCTGGTCATGATGAATGACCGGGCGATCGAAGGGGTCAAGGGGAGCCAGTCGACCAGCTTCGCCGCCGACCTCGGCAAGTGGCTGTCGATCATGGAAGCCTACGAAGCCGGCGGTCATGCCTACCACGCCACCATGCCCACCGATGCCCTGCGAGCCTTCCGTGACACCATGACCGAGACCCGGAACTATGGGTTCGACCGCTTGGAGAAGGCTCAGTGGGAGCAAGGGGACCGGGTTCGGGCCTCCCTGGCCCGCCGTGGCATCACCTCGGTAGCAGCTACCGGGTTCGGGGCCCCAGGTGTCGTCGTGTGCTTCACCGCTGATCCCGACATCGCCACCGGCAAGTCCTTTGTGGCCGCAGGAGCCCAGATCGCGGCTGGCGTACCCCTCCAGTGCGATGAAGGCCCCGACTACAAGAGCTTCCGTATCGGCCTGTTCGGCCTGGACAAGCTCTACGACGTCGACGCCAGCGTTGCGCGCCTCGACACCATCCTCGACCGCGTCTTCGGGGCCTAGCCGGGGCCGAGGGCGGCGGGCCAATGAACAAGGATGGCTTCGGCAACTAGTTACCGCTGTGTTGTGGCTTCGGTAACTAGTTACCGCTGTGTTGTGGCTTCGGCAACTAGTTACCGAAGTCCCAACCGTCGCCGCCGCTGTAGCGGCTGAGGATGTTCTTGGCGATCAGGATCTTGTGAACCTCGTCTGGTCCGTCGGCCAGGCGTAGGGTCCTGGCCCCGATGTACATGCTGGCAAGGGGCAGGTCGCCGGTAACTCCGGCGCCTCCCCAAACCTGGATGGCCCTGTCGACGACTCGCTGGTAGGCCTCGGGTACGAACACCTTGATGGCAGAGATGTCGGTTCGGGCGTCGCTCAAACCACTCTCCATCTTCTCGGCACAGTGGATCGTCATGAGGCGGGCCGATTGGATGTCGATATAGGAGTCGGCGATGAAACCCTGCACGAATTGCTTGGTCCGAAGCAGCCCGCCGTGGACCTCACGGCTCATTGATCGCTCGATCATCAGATCGAAGGCCCGCCACATCTGTCCGATGGAGTTCATACAGTGGTAGACCCGCCCCGCCCCGAGGCGATCCTGGGCGGCCTGGTGGCCACTGCCCCGACTACCGAGCTGATTCTCGACCGGAACCCGCACATCGTCGTAGATGATCTCGCAGTGATCACTGGAGCGGCCCCACACGTTGAGCCCTCTGACGATATTCACCCCCGGCGTATCGGTCGGCACGATGATCTGGGTCATGCGGGTGTTGGAGTTCTCGCCCCCCTCTGGGTCTTCGGTCTTGCACATGACGATGAGGAAGTCGGCGGCCAGTCCATTCGAGGTGAACCACTTGTGACCGTTGATGACCCACTCTTCGCCGTCACGGATCGCCGTCGTCTGCAGCGAGCGGGGGTCGGACCCGGCGACATCGGGCTCGGTCATGGAGAAGCCGGACTCCATCTTCCCTTCGAGGGACGGGATGAGCCACTTCTCCTTTTGTTCGGGAGTGCCGTACTTGACCAGGATCGACTGGTTGCCTGAATTGGGGGCAACCACTCCGAACAAGCGAGCGGCCCCGACGGCGTAGGCCAGCACCTCGTTCATGTAGGCGTGCTCCAAGAAGTTGAGCCCGGCGCCCCCGTACTCCTCTGGGAGATGGGGCGCCCACAGCCCGGCCTGGCGGACCTTCTCCTTGATCCCTTCCCTCAGCGCCCGGGCCTCGCGCCGATCGGCGTCGGTCAGTGTCTGGCCTTCGACTCGGGAGGCCCAGATCATGTTTTCGTTGGGCAGGATCTCCTCGTTGACGATCCTCGCCGTCAACCCCCGGATCTCGTTGATCCGATCGGAGACCGTTGGAATCGGCTCGACCTTCATCGCCATGGCACACCCCTTGTGTCAGCCGGCACTCCAGCTGAGCCCGGGATCGTCGTCATCGTTATGGAGTTCATTGCTATTCGCCAGGGACCTTCGGCCCTGGTAATATTTGCCCAATCAAATCTTACGTTGTCAGGTAAATCCTTGCCCCAGTGGTGAATCGAGGAGTTCGGTAATGGCCATTTCCCAACAAGTCCTGGACCTCTATCCAGACCTGCCAGACACTGCCCCCAACGGAGCTAGTCTCGACTGGGCCTGGTTGGCAGGTCACAAGAGCGAGTGGGGCATCCACCCCAAGCCGAGCGCACGGGGCTTGACGATGATGGACATCGCCGTCGGTACTTACGGCGACATCCCTGAGCACCCTGTCCACCGGGCCATGGCTGCTCGTGGCGCCGATATCGACGACGAGACGCCCGACATGGGCTACATCCTCAACCGAAAGAGCGATGTCTGGGCCTCGAACGTCACCGAGCTCTACGAGGAAGCTGTCGCCCGCCAGTGGTCAGCGACCAGGGATATCCCGTGGGGCGACCTGCAGGAGCTACCGTCCGACATCGAGCACGCCATCTGCCAGCTGTGCACGACCCTCTCGGAGATCGAGATGATCGCCTCCGACCTGCCGGCCAAGTGGATGTGGCGGATGAACCATGAGTTCCTCGAAGCCAAGATGTTCCTCTGCACCCAGATCATGGACGAGGCCCGTCACTCCGAGGTGTTCCGCAAGCGAGCCCTGGCCAATGGCGGCGGCCTCCTCATGTCCCGGGCCGGTACCGAGACCCTCCTCCGGACGATCATCGAGGCCAAGACCTACACCCAGGCCACGGCCCTGTTGCATCTATTGGGTGAAGGCTTCATCCTCGACCTTTTCCGCCAGGGCGAGGCCATTGCCCCCACCGAGGTCGAGAAGCGCATCTTCCGCATGACCATGCAGGATGAGGCTCGTCACGTTGCCTACGGCACCCTCCACATCCGCCACGCGGTCGAGGCCGACCCCGATGTTGCTGATGAAATCCATGAAGCGCTCGACCATGGTGAGGGAGCCATGGTGGCGCTCGGTCGCTCGCCCGACCTGTCGACCGCTGTCGCCCTCCTGTTGGCCGGCGGGGCCGACAAGGTCGAAGAGGTCGGGTTCCCCCTTCAGCGTCGCCTGTCGGCAAACCAGTTCACTTCATACCTGGCTCGCTGCGAGCGGGCTGGAATCAGCCGGCTCGAGAAGACCAAGCTCCCGTTGGAGGAGCTTGGTATCGACATCGAGCAGATACGAGCAGGAGCAGGACTGAAGGCACCGGCTGCGACCGCCGCCGGGGGAGGGGCATGATGGGCGTCGACGATGTCGAGCTCTTCGATCGACTCGCTGTCGAGATGAACGGCGATCCGGTTCACTACGAACTGCTAGGCGATATCGATATGGATCTCGCCCTCGTGATGCGAAGGGGTGACCAGGAGCCGTTCCGACTGCTGCTCGGCTTCAGCGGGATCACCTGTGAGACGGTGGCGAAGATCAATGAGGGGGACGAAGCTGGAGCAGACTGCTGGCTCGAGGGCGACCTCGAGGATTGGGAGGCTCTGTTCGCTCATATCGTTGCCGAAGGTCAGGCAACGGGGGAGTGGACATTGAACACCCTCACAATCATGGGCCAGCGGCTCCAGCTTCACGCCAGTGATCCGATGGGCTGGGACAAATTCCACCGATTCAACCAGACCCTGCAGGAGTTCTTCGATGCTGCTGCCGGTGTCTTGACCAAGGAGGGCAGCGATGCCAGTGCCTGATTGCCCAAACTGCGGTTCCCCGGTGACCCGCATCCTCGACTTGGCCTATGGCTACTGGCAGTGGAGCGACGAAACCGATAGCTATGAGCACCGCACTTGCTCTGAGCGAGTCGATGTCGCCCCCTGGGTCCACCACGACTGCATGGGTGAGCTGCGACACATGCACCCCCAGAACGACTATGGCGGTATGCCAACCTCGTGACATACAAGGTCTTGGAAGAGGCGTGCATTGGATGCGGTGCGTGCGACTACTCGTGCCCCAATGGCGCCCTCTACAAGACCGACTCGTTCCTGGGGCTGTTCGAAATCGACCCCTATCGGTGCGATGCATGCGCGGATTGCCTGCCGAAGTGCCCACTTGACGCCATTGTGCTCGACCCTGAGTGGGTCGTGTGCCATGGCCGTGGTTGTCCCCTCAGTTCCAAGCGGCTCGAGATGGTGGAGTGCAATATCTTCGCCGACCGCTGCGAGGGCTGTGGGGGTCCCCTTTGGCGAGATCCGGGCGACAACTACTCGTGTCCTCGTTGCGACGAGGGCCGAACTGTCGGCTGCCCCAAGATTCGGATGCTCGAACGAGTCCCATTCCCCGACCCGGCCGTGGCCTACGGTCAGCCTTGATCATGAGCTTCGGCCAATAGGGTGTAGCGAGCCCGGATCGTCTCGGCCTCCTCCGCTGACCACGAGCCAGCTTCGACACGATCGAGGAACTCGTCGAGGGCGATGGCGAATGTGGCCTCGTGTGGTGTTTCGAGGACGGGGGGAATGATCAGCTGATAGCCCAGTTCCGAGCGGGCCACATCGAGCCCGGCAAACCCGACGCGCCACTGGTCGAGGGCACTGACCAGGGTCTCGGCCAACGATTCGCGGCCCACGCTGGTTCTGGCGTTAGTGAGCTGGGATGGGCCGACATGGATCTCGGGTCGGTAGCCGGTCTGGGGTCCGAGGCGAACGGTGACGATGGCCCTGCTGCCTCGGGCAACAGCCCAGTGCGTATCACCACCACCGTCAGGCTGGCGGGCCTCCCACTCCGTCCGCTGGCTGATCCTGAGCCCCCGCAGTTTGTAGTCGAGCTGGCCATTGCAGCGGAGGGCCAACACACCGTCGTCGACGTCGGCCAACAGCGACGGGGCGAATGCGTCGGCCCCGGTGCTCTCGGTGTAGAGGGCCAATGGGACCGGGGTCGACCATCGCTCTGCCCTCTCGATGGTGATGTCGTCGAGTTCGTCGCTCTCGACTGGTCCGACGGCGCCAGTCAACCATTGGGCTTGATCGACGAGATGGGATTGGATGTCGACGAGACCGTCACCCTGGACGGCGACGTCGTAGTACCACTCGGGACGGTGAAGGGGCCGACCGTCGACTGTCTTGCAGAGGTGGTGGATCGATTTGGACTCCAATGCGGGGCCACGATCAGGGTCGTCGACGAAGCCTCCGAACACCGGGCTGGTCGCGACCACCAGGCGGCGGAGCCGATCGACAGTGTTGTGTCGCCCCGTCATCAGGTCCACGACCAGCGGGGGCCCAGCCGTGACCCGATCGAGGTCTGGGATGGATTCGGTGGTAGTGATCCAGGGCTTGTCGGCCAGCACCGCTAGCCCAGCGTCGTGGAGCCGTCGGATCACGGCCAGTTTCGGTGCATTCGGCCCGGCAACGACGACGGTTTGCCCCCGCTGCTCGTGGATCAGGTGGGCTAGCGGGTCATCACTGGTGTGGACGGTGAGATTCCAGTTGGTGGGGTCGGTTTGGCGTTGGTTGAACCCCTCAACGAGCTGGGCGAACCGGTCGACGTCTGGCCCAGGGGTGGCGTACACGTGGACGTTCCGGTCGAGTCGCGGGTTGTCGACCCGCAAGAGTAGGGCGGCATGGAAGTGCCCGGCTTCATGGAACAGGAGGGTGTGCATCCGCTTGGCAGGGTAGGCCTGGTCAGGACCTCAGGCGTATGGGGCGCGAACAAGATCGCCAGCCAACGGCCTCATGCCTGGTCGCCAGGCGAACTAGGGTCGTGACATCGCCATCGCCCTGGGGAGGCATGATGAAGACGAGAGCAGCTGTTCTGTACGGGACCGGTCAGCCATGGACCGTCGAGGAAATCGAACTCGATCCTCCTGGGCCTGGAGAAGTGCTGGTCAAGACGGCATATGCCGGTCTGTGCCACTCCGACGAGCACCTGGTAACGGGTGATATGGCGCCACCGCCCGAGCTCCTCGAGCTTCTGCCCGGGGGCTCGATGTTTCCCATGGTCGGCGGCCATGAGGGGGCGGGTGTTGTGCTCGAGGTCGGCGCCGGCGTGACCAAGGTTGCCGCCGGCGATCACATCTCGTGTTCGTTCGTGCCGGCCTGTGGAATCTGCCCTCCGTGTGCCCAGGGGATGCAGAACCTATGCGATCTCGGGGCCCGCACCTTCGGCGGTGGGATGATCACCGACGACACCTATCGGGCTCATACGACCAGCGCCCAAGACCTCAACATGATGGCCAAGTTGGGAACCTTCGCCGAGCACATGGTGCTGGCCGATGCATCGGTCATCAAGGTCGAGCCCGACCTCCCCCTCGATGCCGTGTGCCTCGTGAGTTGCGGGGTTGCAACCGGGTATGGGTCAGCGGTGAACCGGGCTGAGGTGAAAGCGGGCGACACGGTGGTCGTCGTCGGGTGTGGTGGGATTGGCTCCAATGCGGTGCAGGGGGCCAAGGCGGCCGGAGCGGCCAATGTGATCGCCGTCGATCCGGTCCCGTTCAAGCAGGAGAAAGCCATGGAGTTCGGGGCCACCCACGCCGTGAGCTCGATGGAGGAAGCCATGCCCCTGGTCAACGATCTGACCTGGGGTCGCATGGCCAATGCCACCATCCTCACCCCGGGGGTTCTCTACGGTGACTTCATCCAGAAGGGTATGGATCTGACGGGCAAGGGGGGCACCGTGGTTGCCACTGCCGTCGCTCCTATGGACCAGCATCAGGTCGATCTCGATCTGGCCTTCATGACCTTGTCGCAGAAGGAGCTGAAGGGCACGATCTTTGGTTCGGCCAGCCCCAACGCAAGGATCCCGGAACTGCTCATGTTGTATCGCCAGGGCAAGCTCAAGCTCGATGAGCTGATTACCCGCCGCTACGCACTCGACGAGATCAACCAGGGTTATCAAGACATGAAGGATGGCAAGAACATCCGAGGGATTATCGCCTTCGACTGAGTTGGCGACACCGCCGTAGCCTGCGATCTATGCCGTCGTTGCCTGATATTGCCGTTGAAATCGATCGCCCTCGTCCTGAGCGTGGGGTGTTCGTCAACCGCACACTGAACATGCGGGGCATTCAGGCCGTTGGCTACGACATGGACTACACCTTGATCCATTACCGGGTCGACGAGTGGGAGGGCGCTGCCTTCCGTGAAGCTCGCGACCTCCTCGGTGCCCGGGGGTGGCCCATTGGCGGGCTCGATTTCGACCCCGATCGGTTCACCCTCGGCCTCGCCTTCGACCTCCACCTCGGCAATGTGGTCAAGGCGACCCGCTTCGGCTACGTCCGTCGGGCCCAACACGGCATCCGGGTCCTCCCCTTCGAGGAACAGCGCAAGCAGTACCGGGAGACGATCGTCGAGCTGTCGGAGCCCCGATTCGAGTTCATGAACACGATGTTCGAGCTGTCACGAGCCGATCTGTTCACCCAATTCGTCGCCATCCACGACGACACCCCCCTCCCTGGTGTCACCAGTTACGCCGACCTCTATTGGCAGGTCGACGACGCCCTCAGCGAGACTCATCTGACCGGAACTCTCAAGGCCGAGATCGTGGCTGATCCCGACCGATTCGTCGACCTCGATCCCGAGATCGTGGCCGCCCTCGTCGACCAGCGGGGAGCGGGGAAGCAGCTCGTGCTGATCACCAACTCCGACTGGGCCTACAGCCGCCAGATGATGGCCTATGCCCTCGACCGCTACTGCCCCGACAACACCACCTGGCGTGATCTGTTCGACCTTGTGATCGTGTCGGCCAACAAGCCCCGCTTCTTCGCCCATACTGACCCTCTCTACCATGTGGTCGACGAGGATCGCTCCCTGCTCCGCCCCCACTACGGTCCCCTCGAATCGGGTCAGGTCTACTTCGGAGGCAACGCCCGCCTGGTCGAGCAGAGTCTGGGACTGCGAGCCGGCCTGCCCCTCTATGTTGGCGACCACCTCTTCGGCGACGTTCATGTCACCAAAGACGTATTGCGGTGGCGGACCGCGCTCATCGCCCGTGAGCTCGAAGCGGAGATCCTCGACGCCATCGCCTTCGACGCCAAGCAGGAACAGCTCGAAGTACTCATGCACGAGAAGGTGGGCCTGGAGCGGTCCCAAGCCCAGCTCCGCCTCGACCGTCAACGAGGTCGACCGGACCGAGACCGGCGGGATGTCAGCGAAGCCCTAGCCGCTATCAGCGGCCGCCTCGGTGCTCTCGACGACCAGATCGCTCCGCTGGCCCAAGGGGCAAGCGAGCTCGGGAACTCATCGTGGGGTCCTCTCATGAGAGCGGGCAATGACAAGAGCCTGTTCGCCCGCCAGGTCGAGCGGTACGCCGATGTCTACACCTCCCGTGCCTCGAACCTCCGCTACGAGACCCCGTTCGGCTACCTCCGGGCGGCCCGAGGCTCCTTGCCCCACGATCTGGCCAGCGAGATCGATTGAAGCTCAGCTCAGCGGTTTGGACCGCGATCCATGCTCACCGGCTGCCAACGCTCCAGTTCGATCTTGGGCAACACCGTCGGGTTGACACAGGCCATGGGCCAGCGACCCTTCAACACCAGGGCGATCTCACGAGCGGCCCTCGTCTCCGATGCCACTCTCATCATCGATGAAGCCGAGGCCACATGAGAGGTGATGATGACGTCATCGAGAGCGAACAGGGGGTGGCTGAGGTCAGGTGGCTCTTCCTCCAACACGTCGAGGGCGGCGCCGGCGATGGAACCGCGGGCGATGGCCTCGGCCACCGCAGTGCCGTCGACGGTCCCGCCTCGGCTGGTGTTGATGAGGATGGCGGTGTCCTTCATCCGGGCCAGCTGCTCGGCCCCGATCAGGTGATGGGTCTCCTCGTTGAGGGCCGAGTGCATGCTGACGAAGTCCGACCGCTCCAACAACTCATCGAGGGTGAGGACCGATTCGACGTCTTCGGCCACCATCCTCAACGAGCTGACATAGGGATCATGGGCGATCACGTTCAAGCCGAAGGCCTTGGCTCGGCGGGCCACCAGGGTGGCCACATTGCCAAAGGCGACCAGCCCCAGGGTCTGGCCTCGGAGGGGACGGTAGTTGTTGAGCAAGGGGCGGCTCTTGTGCCAGTCACCGTCGGTTCGGGCCATCTCGTCGATACGGCGGAAGCGGCGCCACCCTGACAACAACAGCAACATAGCGTGATCAGCCACCTCCTCGATGAAGGCGTCTGGGGCGTTGGTGACCACGATCCCATGGTCGGTCGCGGCCTCGACGTCGACCATGTCGACCCCGACGCTGGCCAGGCCGATCGTCACACACTGGTCTAGCTCGGCGATGATCTCCCGGGTGATGCGTACCCCCCACGTCGTCATCAGGGCATCGGCGTCGCGCGCCCCTTCGATCAGGGCTTCGGGTGATGTGACCTGGACCTCGTGGACTTCGGCCAGGTCACCGAGGATGCTCAGTTGCCGCCCATAGCGGTCATCAACGACGCCCGGCCTCAACATGGCGGGTAGGGGCGCCACGATCTTCTTCTTGTCGGCCACTGAGACTCCTTCATCCGGTTGCATCGAACCTTAGGACTTCGGTGCTGATCTCAGCGACTGCGGTCCTCGGCTAGCGGCGTGACTAATGTGGCCGCGGTCCGTCCGTCGGGCGGTCGAGAGGAGCTGAGATGACCGACTTTCCGTTGCCCAATGTGTCGAACGACTTGAGCGGCCAAGTTGCCCTGGTCACTGGGGCGACCGCGGGCCTTGGCCACCGCTTCGCCCGAGCCCTGGCTTCAGCGGGGGCGACGGTGGTGATATCGGGCCGGCGGGTTGAGCGACTCGACGATCTGGCCGAGCTCATCGCCAGCGAGGGTGGCCAAGCACTACCCATCGCCCTCGACATGACCGACAACGACAGCATCGTGGCGTGCGTCGAGCAGGCCCAGACGGAGCTCGGCCCGGTCACGATCCTGGTCAACAACGCCGGGGTGCCCGACGCCCAGCGGGCAACCCGGATGTCGAACGAGCTGATCGACACCGTGTTCGACACCAATCTGCGTGGCCCGTACGTGTTGTCGTGTGAAGTGGCTCGCCGTCTGATGGATGCCAAGCAGCCTGGTCGCATGGTCAACATCTCCAGCATGGGGGCGTTCAACTATGGCGGCCAGGGGGCTGCTCTCTATTCGATCACCAAGGCCGGGATCGTCCGGATGACCGAGGCCTTGGCCGTGGAGTGGGCGCGGTTCAACATCAACGTGAATTGCATCGCCCCCGGTGGCTTCCGCTCGGAGATGATGGACGGGATGTTGGAAAGGCTCGGTGACTTCACCGTGCACTTCCCCCGCAAGCGGTTGTGCGAGCCGGCCCAGCTCGACTCGACCCTGCTCTATCTCTGTTCGCCGGCCTCGGAGTGCGTCACCGGTGCTGTCATCAAGGTCGACGACGGCCAAGGTTCCCGCTAGCCGAGGGCTTGGTCGTGCCTCAGCCGAGGGCTCGGTGGGTGGCCTCGAAGAGGTTGACACCGCGAGGGTCGCCGAGCACACCTTCGGCCATCCGGTTCATCACGTAGGCAAACGTCACCCGCCGGTCGGTGTCGACAACAATCGATGAGCCTCCCCATCCTCCCCAGAAACAGATGTTGCCGTCGGGCAGGTAGGGGACGGACTCGGATTTGAGTCCATAGCCGATGCCGAACTTCAGGGGCACGCCGAGTACGACGTCGATCCCGTCGGCTTGGACTTCGAAGATCCTGGCGATGGTGGCGGGGGAGAGGAGCCGCACCCCGTCGACCTCGCCTCCGTTGGCGACAATGGCTTGGGCCCTGGCCACTGCTCGTGCATTGCCGTGGCCGTTGGCGGCACCGATGTCGGCTCGACGCCACTCCGATGTCCAGGACGTCTCGGCCATCGGAGCGGGGCCGGTGAAGGTCTTGACCGCCGGGCTGTCAAGATCCATGGCCTCCAGGTCGAACGGGAGTGGGGGCGGCGGGATCACATTGGCCACCCGGCTGTCGTTCGACGGGTCCAAGCCGATGTGGAAATCGACATTGAGAGGGCCGGCAATTTCGGAGGCGAAGAATGCCCCGAGCTGCTTGCCCGTTATCCGCCGGATGACCTCACCGACGAGGTGACCCTGGTTGAGAGCGTGGTAGCCCGAGGCCGTGCCGGGCTCCCACCACGGAGGCTGAGCGGCCAGCATCGAGGTGGACTTGTCCCAGTCGTATAGATCCTCAACCTGTACCGGCTGGGCCCAACCGGAGACACCGGAGGTGTGGCCCATGAGCTGGCGGACGGCGATATTCTCCTTGCCTTCGGCTGCGAACTCTGGCCAGTAGCGGGCGACCGGTGCGTCGAGGTCCAGCTCACCCCGATCGGCCAGCACCAGAGCCGAGAGCGATGTCATGGTCTTGGTCGACGACCACACATTGGTGATGGTGTCGGCCTCCCATGGTTTCGTCTTGGCTTCATCACTCCAGCCACCCCAGATGTCGACGACGGTTTGCCCTTCGATCGTGACCGAGACCGATGCACCGACATCGTCGCCACTATCGATCGAAGCGGCGAGGATCTCTCCAAGCTCATTGAAACGACTGTCGGCTGTGCCGTGGATATCGACCATGACCCAACGCTAGTACAGCCCGATCTCAGCTTCTCCAAAGGGCCGATGGACCACTAGGTTCGCAGTCACCTATGAACACCAGCGGCCCACCTCCACTCACCGGCATTCGGGTGCTCGATCTCGGAACCCTGCTGGCCGGACCCGTTGCTGCCACCTTTCTTGGTGACTTCGGAGCCGAGGTCATCAAGGTAGAACAGCCAGGCCGGGGGGACACCCTCCGGGGCAGTCCCCGCGACGGCAAGGCCGGCCGTTCGGCCGGTTGGCTGGTCGAGGGGCGCAACAAGAAGTCGGTCTCGATCAATCTCCGGGTGCCCGCCGGTCAAGACCTGGTGCGGGAACTGATCGCAACGGCCGACGTGCTGATCGAGAACTTCACCCCGGGGACGTTGGAGCGTTGGGGCCTCGGGTGGGATGAGGTCCACGCTCTGAACCGGTCGCTGATCATGACCCGGGTGTCTGGTTGGGGCCAGGTCGGACCCTACGCCAAACGGCCTGGCTATGACCGGATCGCCCTTGGGTTCTCGGGCTATATGTATCCCACCGGGTTCCCCGATCGGATTCCGGTGCGACCGGCCTTTCCCACCGCCGACTACTACAGCGCGGCCTACGCTGCCATGGCCACCCTCCTGGCCTTGTACGAGCGTGACGCCAATGGTGGGGAGGGCCAGATGATCGACCTGGCTCTGTATGAGCCGACGTTTCGGATCACCAGTGATCTGGTGGCGGGGTTCGTCCGCCATGGCCATATCCGGGAGCGGATCGGCAACCGCAACGCGGTCTTCACCCCGGCGGGGACGTTCAAGACTCGCGACGACCGCTGGGTCCAGATCGCCGCTGGGGGCGACAACGTTTGGCCCCGCATGGCCGCGGCCATGGGGCGCGATGATCTGGCTACCGACGAGCGCTACGCCAGGGGGAAGAGTCGCAATGAGCGAGCCGATGAACTGGAAGGGCTGTTGTCGGAGTGGGTTGGTCGTCACGACTACGCCGAGGTCGAGTCGATCCTGGTCGAGGCGGGAGTACCGGTAGGAGGGATCTACACCCCCGATCAGATCGTCAACGACCCTCACTACGCCGCTCGAGACAACATCATCACGATCGACGACGAGGTCGTCGGGCCGTTTCCCATGCCCAATGTCATACCGAAGCTGTCTGCCACCCCGGGGCGGATCACCTCGACGGGGCCGGAACTTGGTCAACACAATCAGGAGGTACTGGGCGACCTGCTCGGCCATGGTCCCGACGAGCTTGCTGCCATGGAGGACGACGGCATCATTTGAGTCGGGTTTCAGAGTTCAGGGTTCGCGCTGATTGGCGACCGAGCTCTCTCGGTAGGCTCAGCTGCCACGCACGTCCAGGAGGACTCACATGAGTAGCCAGCCCTATCAGACCGCCGCCGCGTCGACCCGTTCAGTAATGGAGCAGGTTGCAGCCGAGCAGATGGGCAATGAGACGCCTTGTGCTTCGTGGAAGGTCAATGAGCTCATCAATCACATCGTTGGTGCCCAGCATCTCTTCTTGGCCGGTGCAAAGGGCACCCCTCCGGTCGGCGCCGATGCTGACTTTGCCTCGGGCGACTACCTGGCCGCCTTCGACGAGGTTGTGGCCGAGGCCACCGAGACCTTCTCCCAGGAAGGGTTCGCGGGCCAGATGTTCAACCTCCCATTCGGAGACATGCCGGGTGGTGCCCTCATCGGGCTGGCCGCCACCGACACCTTCCAGCATGGTTGGGACCTGGCCAAGGCCACCGAGCAGTCGACCGATCTCGCTCCTGAACTGGCAGCCTCCCTGCTGGCCCAGTCGAAGAAGGCGATCCAGGACAGCTTCCGCGGCCCTGAAGGTGCACCGTTCGGCGCTGAGCAGCAGAGCGCAGAAGGTGCTCCCAACGCCGATCAGCTGGCCGCCTTCCTCGGCCGCTCCGCCTGATATCGATTAATGATGGCTCTCGTTCTGCCTCTCGATCGACCCCGAGACACCACTCGACGAGGCCCAAGCCCAAATCCTTGCCGGCCCACCACGTCGGGTCGGCTGACCTGAGAGCGCCAAGAACGATCGACCGGCGCCGACGCTGGTGTGGTCCAACCAGCGTCGCCGCCATCGAGGTTGTTCTCTCTGCCCCGAGCTAGCGTGGCGTCGGCCGGGGGCCTAGCCGAGCCAGGTGGACCAGACGTCTTCGTGGGCCTCGATCCAGTCGGCGGCCACATCCTCAACGTCCTCGCCGTCGATCTCAGCCGATGGCAACATCTCGAGCTGGTCGGCATTGGTGATGGTGAACGCCTGGAGGAAGGCGTACACGTCTGATGCCTTCTCCTCCAGTTCGCCGGACACCGCCTTGAAGATCGGATCCTCCGGATAGTCACAAGCCACGTCGGCATCGGCAGCCGCCCCGCTGGCCCCACACTCGGGGGTGAAGGCGGGCAGCTCAACGTTCACCAGATCGAACTTGCCAACCGCAGCCGTGGGCGTCCACCAGTACATGAGGATCGGTTCACCGGCGGCGGCCCGAGCATCGAGCTCGGCGACCGTTGCCGGCTCTGAGCCGCTGAACTGCACCTCGAACGGCAAACCAAGGTTCTCGATGATCAGAGCGTCGTACTGCGAGTACGAAGGATCAGTACCGAGAAAGCGGCCGAGGTCACCGGTCTCTGCGGTGGCGAAGTACTCGGCCGCCTCCGGGCTGGCGAGTCCCTCCCATGTTGCCATCTCGGGCCTTTCGTCGATCACGTACTGGGGCACGAACCACCCGATCTTGCCGATGGCACCTAGACCACCGAGATCAACCACTGTCCCGTCGTCGAAGAAGGCCTGTTCGGTGTCGGTGATGCCCGACGGCCAGATCTCGAGCACCGCATCGAGTGTCCCGTCGGCCAGGCCGGTGAACATCGCCTCGTTCTCGTCGATCGTGACAATATCAGTCGGGTAACCGAGCTCGCTCTCGACCAGTTGTGCCGCGACCTCGGCGTTCAATGCTGAGGCCGTCCACGGGTTCACTACGAACGCAATCGTCGGCTTGTCCCCCGATGGTTCGGATGTGTCGTCATCGCTGGCGTCGCCTGAATCATCTCCGCAGGCCGCCGCCACCAAACCCAATGCCATCAAAATGGCAAGCAATCGATTCATCGTCCCCTCGATTCTCTGTACAAGACCTATCGACGGGCTGCACGCTAGCACCGATCAACTTTTTGCGGTGTCCACTAGGGTCTCGCCCATGTCGACCGATCACATCACCGACACCGAGGCCAGCACAGACACTATTGCCGCCAGCCTGGTGGGTACTGACATCTACAAGGTGTTCGGCCCCAAGCCGCAGAGGGCGTTGGAGATGGCGGCCCAGGGCGTCAGTCGCGACGAGATCCTCCAAACCACCGGCAACACGGTGGCGGTGCGTGATGTGTCCTTCGAGGTGAACCCAGGGGAGACCTTTGTGGTGATGGGTCTCTCGGGATCGGGAAAGTCGACCCTGGTGCGCTGCATCGCCCGGTTGGTCGATGTCACCCAAGGCCATGTGTACCTCGACGGCGCCGACCTCACGGCGATGAACGACAAGGAGCTCCGCACCGTCCGCCGCCAGAACATGTCCATGGTGTTCCAGCACTTCGGCCTTTTCCCCCATCGCCGGGTGATCGACAATGTTGCCTACGGTCTCGAAGTCCAGGGCGTCGCAAAAGCTACCCGCCATGAGAAGGCCCTCGAAGTGCTCGACATGGTCGGTCTAGGGGGCTGGGGCGATCACTACCCTCAGCAGCTCTCGGGCGGAATGCAGCAACGGGTCGGCTTGGGTCGGGCTCTTGCCGTGGAGCCCGAGGTCCTGTTCTTCGACGAGCCGTTCTCCGCTCTCGATCCGCTGATCCGGCGTGACATGCAAGACGAGTTGCTGCGCCTACAGGCCGAGTTGCACCGGACGACGATGTTCATCACCCACGACTTCGATGAGGCCATCAAACTCGGAGATCGGATCGCCATCATGAAAGACGGTGCCTTCGATCAGGTAGGGACGGCACTGGAGCTGCTGGCCAGTCCGGCCACGGACTATGTGCGCGAGTTCACAGAGGACGTTTCTCGAACCAAGGTCCTTGCTGCTGGCAATGTGATGAAGCCTCACACCGACGAGGTCATCCACGCCACGGTCGGCGCCGATCGCACCATCGATGAGATCCTGTCGACCCTGCTAGCCGCAACCGACGAGATCGGCGTCACTGATACCTCGGGCTCGCTGGTTGGGATTGTCGACCGTGATGCCGTGATCACCCTGCTGGAGGTTGGGTCATGACGACCACTCCCGCCCCGGCCAGAAGCAGTCTCGCTTCGCTAGCCGACCGGGCCTCGATGGGTCGGTACGGGCCATGGATCCTGCTCCTAGCCGGGGTGGTGATATTGCAGGCCGCCTTCTCTCGGGTCGACGAGTTTCCGGCCCTTCTCGACACGACGTTCTCCGAACCGATCGACGAGTTCGGGCGCTGGCAGCAGTCAGCTCGTCGGACCAACATCATGTTCACCGGCTTCTTCACCCCGTTGAGCGATGGGGTTGGTTGGGCCCTCGATCTGGTCGAGTCGTTCCTGCTATGGGTGCCTTGGTTCGCTCTCCCGGTGGCCGTGTTCTTGATCGTGGCCAGGACCCGAGGTTGGCGAGCGGCCACCGTCCCCGGGGTTGCCATGCTCTACCCCGGCCTGGTCGGCCTGTGGGAGGTCACGATCGACACCCTGGCCTTGATGACGATCGCCGTCTTCTTCTCGGTTGTGATTGGCATACCCCTCGGCATCTGGGGAGCCCAGCGGCCACGAGCAGAGAAGGTGATGCGTCCCGCCCTCGATGCCATGCAGACAATCCCTGCCCCCGTCTATTTCCTGCCCATGCTGATGTTGTTCGGTGTGGGCAGAGTTCCAGCCACTTTCGCCACGGTGATCTATGCCTTACCGCCCGTCGTGCGCCTCACCACTCTCGGCATCCGCGAGGTCCCGAATCAGGCGGTGGAAGCATCGGAGATGTTCGGTGCCCGACCTCGCCAGACCATGCTGAGAGTCCAGCTCCCAATGGCTCTTCCCACCATCATGGCGGGGGTCACCCAGACGATCATGATGGCCCTTGGCATCGTGGTGTTGGCCACCCTGCTCGGGGCTGGCGGTCTAGGCCAGGAGATCATGGAGACCCTCAGCCAGCGAAGGACGGGACGGGGCATCGCCACCGGATTGGCCGTTGTCGCCATCGCCATCGTGTTGGACCGTATCGGTCGGGCTCTGGTGGTGACGGATCGGTCGAGCCTGCCCAGCCGGCGAGCAACCCTGATCTCAGTGGGGGCCCTGATCGGGTTGGTGATCGTCGGCCTGGCTGCTGGCACCGACGGGTTTCCCGAGGTGTGGGACGTGAAGGTGTTCGACCCGATCGACGACGGGGTGGTCTGGATCCGTGACAATCTGAGTTGGCTGACCCGCGGCTTCAGCGACTTCGTCGTCAGCCGGTTCTATGTGCCGGTTCGAGATCTCCTGATCGAGACGATCGCGTGGCCGGTGCTGCTCTTCGTCGGCGGTTGGCTTGGCTGGCAGATAGGGGGCCGGAGCCTGGCCGCATTCACCGTGTTGATGATGGCCGCTATCGGACTCATTGGTATGTGGGCCCAATCACTCGACACCCTCACCCAGGTCGTGGCGGCCGTAGTGTTGTCGGTGGCGATCGCGGTGCCGGTGGGCATCTGGGCCGGCCGGAACCCTCGGATCGAAGCTGCTCTCGGGCCTGTGCTCGACGCCCTTCAGACCATCCCCTCGCTCGTCTACATCATCCCCGCCGTCATCTTCTTCACCGTCGGCGTCGTGCCTGGCATCATTGCCTCGGTCCTCTACGCCATCGTGCCCGGGATTCGGATCACGGCCCTGGCTATCCGGGAGGTACCGGAGGAGAGCATCGAGGCGTCGCATGTGTTCGGTGCCACGGCCCGTCAGACAATGCTCGGGGTTCGGGTCCCGCTGGCGGCGCCCACCATCATGGCCGGCATCAACCAGGTCATCATGATGGTGTTGGCCATGGTGATCATCTCGGGCCTCGTCGGTGGCGGGGCTCTCGGCTTCGCGGCCGTCAGCGCGGTCAAGCGGAGCGATCTCGGCATCGGCTTCGAGGTCGGCTTTGCCATCGTGGCCATCGCCATGATCCTCGATCGCACGACCCAAGCCATTGCCGAACGTCTTCGTCCTCCGGCCCCGATGCACTGACGAGGCAGGCCCCGGTTCGCGTCGATGACTCAGGGGCCCACACACCAGGCCAAGGCCACAGATACATGCGGCCTGTTATTCTGGGAAGGTGCCACCTCAGAAGCAGCGGACGCCGGCACTTCGGCAGCGCATCAGTGTTGAAGCCCTCGACCTGTTGGAGCGCTGCGGGCCCGCTGGCCTCCGCGCCCGAGCCGTCGCCAGCGCTGCTGGTACCTCGACTGCGGCGGTCTACGAGTTGTTCGGAGACAAGGCAGGCCTGATCCAATCGCTGTCCGACGATGGCTTCGAGCAGCTCCGTACCGATCTCGTGTCGGTTGCCTCCTCCAACGATCCAGCCCAGGACGTGAGATCCCTGTTCGAGGCCATTCGTCGCTTCGGCCGCAAGCGACCCCAGCTGTTCGAGGTGATGTTCTCCGGCCCCTTCGAGGGGTCCGGGTTTGACCGAGACGACGGTCCCACGAATGGCCCCCTGTTTGCCCTAGTGGTCGATCGGGTAGCCAGATGGTTGGACAACGAGGGGTCCGAGGCCGACCCGACCGACGTGACTCGTGTGCTGATCTCGGCCAATCGCGGCCTGGTCACCGACGAGAACGTCGGTCTTCTGGGCTCGACGCTGACGTCTCGAACTCGCCGCTGGAACCTGACCTTCGACGCCCTGTTGGCCGGTATCGCCGGTCACGACCGGGCCTGATGCCTTCATGACTGTCCGCCGATTTGGAGGGCGTCGCTGTGGGGTGGTTGGCCGTCAGCACGTCGACATGGTCATCAAGGCGGCTGACTGCTGCGTCGAGCGAAGACGGCTCAGCCGTGATCGACGGTGAGCGGTTCGAGGTTCCGCCAGCTGGGTGAAATGGCGGCAGGGCTCGAGCCTCAGGGGAAGGTTACGACGGAGTCGAGTACCATCGAAATGAACGTGATCTCGTCATTGGTGAGTGGTTGGGGGTTGGTGATGACCATCTCGGCATCGCTGTCCTTGTAGGTGCCCCATATGGAAACCGTTCCTGCGATCTCCCACTGCATCGTGTCGGGGAAGTTGTCGCTCAGATCGATCGCCACAGCCTCATCGCATGCGTTGAACACCTCACACGGCGCCGGAAACCCGCTCGGGGTTCCGATGGTGATGTTGAGGGCATTTCCCTCAGTGAAGAGGGTGAAGCCATCGAGGCCACCAGCTGGTTGATCGAGCACCCGGCAGGCCCAACCATCGGGCGCAGTCATCGCCAGACCAGTGGGCTCCGATTGGCAATCACCGATCGACACGAAGTCGTCGATGTCGTCGAGGAGCTCACCAGCTTCGCCTGCCTCGTCGAGGTCGAGGTCGGGGTTGCCGACGATCTCGGCGGCGTCGTCATTGTCCGGGCCGTCGGTTGCTCCCGAGTTGTCTTCCGATCCGTCTGACCCGTTTCCAGACCCACCGTTCTCGTCGCCATCGATCTCGGGTGTGTCCGGGGCGCCGTCGTTCCCCAGATCGCCAGATGCGCTGTCAGTGTCACTGCATGCAGCCGTGAACAGCGTAAATGCGCACAGCACCATGCACAACCGACGACACACTTCTTGACCACTACGCGAGTCCTTGAAGCCCATTATCACTGCCCTCCGATTTGATCTCGGGCGAGTGTAGCTGCCCCCAAGGTCGCCAACGCTGTGGCCTTGAACCTGCGGTCCTGGGAATGCCCGAAGCTCATCCTTGTGGCAGCAATACAGCAATACAGCAATACAGCAGTGCGGGAAGCCTGGTAGCCCCGTTCAGGAGAGGGAATGGACCTCATGTAGCGTGCGGTGACTGTGGGTGCCGCGCACGTCTTCGCCCAAAGAGGTAAGTGGGCGAGAGCTTGTCAGTCGCCGCTCTCGCCCTCATCGGAGGACGAGCTCCCCGAAACGGTCTCACCTGTGGTCGTCTCGCCGGGTTCCTTGTAGTCGGTGAACTCTTGGTGCACCGTGGCCGTCCCGTCGGAATTGTCCGCCGTCTGCAAGACGCCACTCCACGACGGGTCTGCGGGCTTGGTGAGGTTCATCACGGTCGAGGTACCAGCCGCGAACTCATTGATCTCGAGCCCGATGGTTGGGAAGTAGTCACGGTAGAAGGCGAGAACTCCATCGGCATCGATGTCGGTCATGGTGAAGTCCGAGTTCTCGCTCAGCTGAAGCTCGTCGTCGGTCTGGGTCCAGGCAAAAAGCACCTGAGCGTTCGCCGTGGGGAGTGGCCACACCGACGTAGCGTCGCCGTCGCCTTGGTCGCCACCAGCGACTGCACCATCGGTAGTTCCCTGGTCGTCACCCAGAGCGTCGTCATCGGCGGGGGCCTCATCGTTGGCAGGCATCTCGATAGTGAGGTCGTCATCG
>JAAETV010000266.1 GCA_024227975.1 Actinomycetes bacterium | reverse complement strand
TCGTCGAACGTGTCGAGGAGCTCACGCAGCGTCAACGCCATAGATGCAGATTGTGCATCTGCACATTGAATCACCGCAAGTCTGTGCAGTACGGCCATTCACCATGGCTCAGGAGCCGCGTAAGTTTCCCAACAGGTCATCTCTTTCGAAGGGGGAACATGATGGAGCAGACGGTGCTGCCATTGGGCGAGAACGTGATCGTTGCCGACGCCAGCGACGATGTCCTCAACCCCTTCGACGGCTCGGTTGTGGCCTCGGTGCCATCCTGCAACTCCGGTCATGTTGACGAGGCCTGTGCTATGGCAGCCGGTGCACTCGAGCGGGGCCTGCCTCAGGCTGATCGGGCGCAGATCCTCGAACGGGCCGCATCCCTGCTGCGCAAACGAGTAGCGGAGTTCGCCTCCACAGTCGCCCTCGAAGCCGGCAAGCCGATCCGGACCGCAAACAACGAGGCCCTGCGATGCGCTGACACGCTTGCGTTCTCAGCAGCCGAGGCCCGTCACCTTGCTGGTGAGATGGTTCCTCTGGAGGCTTCCACATCAGGGGCAGGACGTATCGGATTCACTCTGGCGGAACCCATCGGTGTGGTCGCAGCCATCACCCCATTCAACTTCCCGCTCAATCTCGTTGCCCACAAGATCGCCCCCGCGATCGCCGCTGGATGCCCCGTCGTCCTCAAACCGGCTGAGTTGACGCCACTGTCCGCCATCCGCCTCGTTGGACTGCTCCTCGAAGCAGGGTTGCCTCGGGACTGGATCACCGTGGTTACCGGACCGGGCCAGACAGTTGGACAGGCCCTGGTCGAACACCCGGTCCCGGCAATGGTCACGTTCACCGGCAGCACCTCCGTTGGCTGGTCGATCTCAGCTGCCGCCCCACGCAAGAAGGTCTCGCTGGAGCTCGGTTCCACTGCGCCGCTCATCGTCGAGCCTGAAACTGACCTGGCGCTGATCGCGTCGAAGGTGGCCGTCGCTGGCTACAGCCACGCCGGGCAGAGCTGCATCTCCACCCAACGTGTCATTGTGCACCGCGCCGCCATGGACAGCTTCGTCGAACTGCTCGACCGGGAGGTCGCCGCCCTGGTTGTTGGCGACCCACTAGACAGCGCAACCGACGTCGGGCCCCTCATCACCGAGTCCGCAGCGGGGCGGGTTGAATCCTGGATCGACGAAGCGCAAGCGGCTGGGGGCTCGGTGTTGCGGGGCGGAGCGCGAACGAGCGGTGTCGTGAGCCCGGCGGTCGTGGTGGACCCGCCTCTGGATTCGAGGCTTTGGCGCGAAGAGGTGTTCGGCCCTGTCGTGGCCGTTGTGGCCTATGGCGACTTCAGCGAGGCGCTCGACCTCGCCAACGACACCGACCTCGCCCTTCAGGCCGGCGTCTGGACAACAGACGTCGACAAGGCCCTCAGCGCCGTGCGAGCCCTGGATTTCGGCGGGGTGTTGATCAACGAGGTACCTACCTTCCGCGCCGACCAGCAGCCCTACGGCGGAACGAAGAGCGCAGGGAACACCCGCGAAGGGCCCGCCTACACCGTACGCGAAATGACCAAAGAGAAGTTCGTCATGTTCAGCGGATGAGCCACATGGGAAGGAGACCAAGAACTCCACCTGAGGGCATCCGCAAGACCGAAACGACCAAATGGCATAGGAAAGGGGCACACATGCCCAGGAAGCTACACCCACTCTCGAAGCTGCTAGCAGGCCTGATCGCGTTCACCCTCGTGGCCGCAGCATGCGGCGACGATGACGACACATCGACACAAGCCAACGACAGCACCGACCAGTCAGCGAGTGACGACGATGACGACGGCTCTGGCGACGACGGCTCTGGCGATGACGACGCGGCGGAGTCCGACGACACTGCCGACGACGCACCAGCGGCGGCTCCCGCAGACTGGGCCCCGTACGAGGTCGAGGTCTGGTCGGTCCCCGGCGACGCCACCAGCCCCAGAACCACACTCGACTACGAGCCGGTCACGGCGACCCAGTCATGGAACATCTGCGTCTCGTTCCCTCACATGAAAGACGCTTACTGGCTCGGCGTGAACTACGGCGCGGCGGAGGAATCGGCCCGACAGGGGGTGCAGATGACCCTCGTCGAAGCCGGCGGCTACACGAACCTCGACACCCAGATCTCCCAGATCGAGGACTGTGTGCAGAACGGTGCCGACGCCGTCGTCATCGGGGCGATCTCCTTTGACGGGCTGAACAACCTC
>JAAETV010000265.1 GCA_024227975.1 Actinomycetes bacterium | reverse complement strand
GGGAGTGAGCCATTGAGTACGCGATGGCCTGTGTCGCGGTCGCTTCACGTATCGAGGAGATCCCGAAATCAGCCAACTTGGTTGTTGTCGTCTGCTCTGTCCCGACCAGGATGTTCTCCGGCTTGATATCGCGATGGAGAATCCCCTGTTGAATGGGCGTGGCCCAGTGCATCGGCGATGGGTAGCAAATGGACGATGGCTGTCTGCCAAGCCAAGGGCCCATTATCGGCTACCAGGGCGGCCAGCGACCCGCCCTCGAGGTACTCCATCACAAGGTATGGGAAGCCGTTGCTGGTGTAGCCGGACGAGTGGGGTGTCACCACGTTCGGATGGTCTGTCATCCGACCCATCGTGAGCTGTTCGCGCTCGAACCGACGCCGACCGGCGACATCAAGGTTGGAGAGCACCTTCACCGCGACCGTCCGCCCGAATCGGTCTTCGGTCGCCGAGTTCACCGAGGCGAAACCACCGGAGCCGATCTCTTTGCAGTCACTCAACCCTTTGATCCCGAGATCGATCTCGTTGGCCATCCCGACCAGTGCCCTCCCTGAGTTGTCCCGAGGAGCCTAGCCAACGATGCCGTGTGAGCGCTTCCACGAGCGAACGCCAGGCCGATGCCCTCCGGCGTCTCGACCAGGAGGAGTCCGTCTGGATCGCAACGGGCAACGACCAGGGTCTCCCGCACTTCATCCCGGTCTCGCCTGCCTGGGATGGCACCAGCGTCCTCGTCGCCACCCCGACCTACTCTCCGACCGTACGAAACGCTCTCGCCTCTGGGTGGGCCAGGGCCGCTCTGGATAGCACGGCTGACGTCGTGATCTTTGATGCAGACGCTGAAGTCGTCGACTTCTCGACCGTGAGCCCGGACCTGCTCAAGACCTACGTGGATCGAGGTGGATGGAATCCGAACGATCAGCCCGGCGACTGGTCCCTGCTAGTCCTCACGCCAAGAGTCGTACTCTCCTGGAACAGCGTGGCAGAGATCGAGGGTCGAATCATCATGCAGGGCGGATGGTTTGCTGACCGGCAGCGCGAGCATCGTCGACCAAGCAGGGTGCGATGAGCGTTTCCGGCTCGATGACGGCCAAGCCGCCACCGTCGGTGGCTGCATCGAGAGTTCGCCGAGGTTTCTCAGCGTCCGGCAAGTGACCGTCCCCGGGTGCTCGCATGTCGGCGGCCAGGAACACTGTTGATTGGCAGCAACCGGCCGGTGGAGGCGGGCCCTCGCCCGTAGCCGGGGCCAGACGAATCGCCCCCGGCTGTAGCACGGACTGAGTTAGCATCGTCACTATGGGGGACATGGATTATCGACAGTGGATCGGTGCGTCTGGCGTCATGGCCGGATTGGTGGTGGTGGTCATCAACTACACCCAGGGAGACGTGGTCTTCGCCACGATCCTCCTGGTGCTGGTTGGCTTGCTGTTCGGCTTGCTGGTCTGGTGGACCCGGCCCAGCCGCGGTGGTCCTCACATCAGCCACGCCGCAGCACAGGCAGCAGCCGGTGACGGTGACGTGATCCTCTACTGGCGGCCCGGCTGCATATATTGCGATCGGCTCAAGCTCGGCTTGGGTAGCGCTCGCCATGACGTGTCATGGGTCAACATCTTGAAGGACTCCGAGGCGGCTGAGTTCGTGACCACCTACCGCGATGGCAACGAGACTGTTCCGACCGCTGTAACCGGGGCGGGTGAGATGATCGACGCTACCCCGGCAGCGATCAAAGCGCAGCTAGGGGCGGCCAGCTAGGAGCGCTGAGTGCTCGGCCGTACCCGGGATCAAATGAGACCGGCCCGCTCGGCTTGCTCACCGAGCTCGGTTTGGAAGTCGGAATCGGCGACCGCCATGAGCCGCACAGCCTTCTGTCGCATCGTGGCGTCGCGCAACCAGTCGGTCTCCCGTACTCGGTCCCCCGTCCGAGATCAACGAGAACCGTTCCGCCGAACACACCCCATACCGTTAAGTCGGGATCCACCCCATCCTCGTTCGTCCCGGAGGGACCCATGGCCACAATTGATCCGCTGTTCCTGTATTGCCTGACCCTTGAAGACCGTTACCACAACATCGAGCACTGGACCGATGAGACCCACGCAACGATCGAACGACATGCAGCCTTCCTCGACGGCCTGGGCGCCAAGGGACAGCTTGCTTTCGCCGGCCGTACCCTCTACGACCCCGGGCACACTGATCTGTTCGGGATTGCCGTCATCCGGTCGTCATCCATGGAGGCGGCCCACGAGATGATGGCCGATGATCCGTCGGTGCTCCAGGGCGTCCAGCGGGCGGTCATCCATCCTTTCTCGATGGGTATCCGTCACCTGTCGAGATTCGAGAACGAAGCGCCGGCCGGCAGCGAAGAGGCGGGTTCCTAGCCGGTGTGGTCGGCGCCACGTGAGCGACGTTTGCCGAGATGTCGTGCGGGACAGCACCCAAATACCAGCATCGTGATGACCCGGGTCAGACAGTCTTTGGCCACTCGTTCGGATCCCAACTAGCGTTGATCCCGAACCTGTGGGGGTAGTGCCATGAGCAAACGATCTCAGATGTCAGCCTCGGAGTTGAGCACGGTCGTTCTGGACTATGTGAAACACGATGGTGCCTGTGCCGCTGGAATCGCCACCCTCGAAACCCTCGAGGGGGGACCGCCTTCGTCTGACATCACTTATGTGCTCCCCGGGGCCCGCTCGGCCATCAGCTTCGCCGTTCCGCTCGACACCGAGAAGATCGAGTCGTTCCTACGCAAGGAGAGCCAGTCTGACCACGAGAGCGATAATCGACTCGTCAACATCATCGTCAGCGGCATCGCGGCCCAACTAGCGGCCTACCTCGACGGCATAGACCATCCGTCATACGCGGTGGTTGCAAACGCTGTGTACCGCACGGATGTGCCCCACGGTCGCCGCGCCCTGATTCCCGAGCTCTCGCACCGCTATATGGCCGTCGCCTCAGGTGTCGGCTGGTTCGGCTTCTCCGGCAATGTGATCACGCCCAGCCATGGAGCAAGTGTGATCCTTGGCACCGTTGTCACTACCGCTGAGCTAGAGCCAACGCCGCATCTCGACCCCGAAGAGCGCTACTGCGACGAGTGCCACCTCTGCTTGGCGTCGTGCAACTCCAAGCTGATGTCGACTGAGGAGAGCGCCACCGTCACCTTCGGCGGGAGTGAGTTCGGCTACTCCAAACGAAAAACCTACCAGCGCTGCGAGCTGGTATGTGGCGGCTTCACCGGGCTCAACACCAAGGGGAAATGGTCGACCTGGTCGCCGGCCCGGTTCCCGATCCCCGAGAACGACGACGGGTTCAGAGAAGTCCTGATCGAAACCGTCAACGCCAGGGCCAAGCGGCCCGAACCCGAAGGTGGCTTCT
Organism: Actinomycetes bacterium; assembly: GCA_024227975.1. Next base: position 8,838 of record JAAETV010000265.1, on the reverse strand, counting down.
ACCATCCGCTATTTCCGAAGGGTGAGCGGATCGAGATCACATGCGGTAACTGCCAGCTCATCTGCAACCCGGACAAGGATGAGCGCAAGAGGCGCTACCGCTTGTTGACCCAGAGCGGTGTAGTCATCGAGCACCCAGACGGCAACCTTGCGGCTGTCTCGCCCGAGGTCGCGGCCAAGCACCTCGAAGCCATGACGCCCGAGGAGCGATCCGCCTTCGAGAGAACATGAGGCACCGCCCTGGCTCGACTCGCGCATCGTGAGCTCACTGACCGCCTACCTCGGCGGATAGATCAGTGCCGTCACGCCGATCCACACTGCGAGTAGACCGGCCCCGCCGAGGAAGCTGAACCCAGCCCAAAATGCTACTCGCCGTCCGAGTGCTGACCTGCCCCTCACTCGTCAGACAGATGATCGTCGACGGCGGCGCCACATCAAACTGGCCAGCTCCCAGATCGCGATACCAATGATGGCGCTGGCCAGCATGAGTACAAACTGCCTGACTCCAAACGACCAGGCCAAGAAGTTCACATCGGCGCTGTCAGCGTTCTGAACAATGAACACGATGAACAGAACCACCAAGACACCGGCGATCGCCAACTTGATGACCGCCGACCTTTCCTTCTTCTCGCCGGGCTCGACCGATCCTGTGTCTGAATCAACCACCATCCCCCGAACCTAGCCTCTGAGAGTGGTTCAGGCCCGAAAACAGACGGTCACCCGCCAAGGGAACCGGTCGGTGTGGGGCTCAGCCGTCGTTGAGCGCTGGCATGGCCAGAGCAACGTGAGGCTGCCGATAGTGTGGGCTTCGAAGCGGACGCCGCTTGTCCCGCGCTGGGTGGTGGCGACCAATCCTGGGATGTTCGGGGAGAAGTGCCCTCCGACCGGTCGAGCTAGAGTCACAGCCATGGCTGAGGTTGTGGGTGCTCATCTGGTTGGTAGTGCACCGGTGGAAGAGCCCGAGCAGCTCTTCCGACTGGTCGGCGCTCATCTTGGTCGTCATGTCCGGCGAATACCGGATGGCGAGGTGGGGGAGCGAGATACCTGGATCAGGTGGCAGTATCCGCGGCTAGGGCAATGTCCTCAGCTGGAAGCGGCGGTGATCGACACCGGCTATCTCGGTCGGGAGCTTGCGCAGTACGCCATCAAGGGCGGGGCGGGCCCGATCGAGTTGGTTGACCTGGGCTATGCCGACGCCGCTCTGGAGTCGTGGGAGCGCTTCCGTCGAGCCAAGGAGGAGCAGACCATAGGGGCCGAGGTTCGGTTCCTCGTTGGTCTTCCCTCGCCGCTCAGTGTGGTGACCATGTACGTAGCCCCTCAGGCTCGGCCTGCTGTGTTGGAAGCCTGGCTCGCCGCCATGGAGCAACAACTGGAACGAATCGTCGATGGGATTCCCAACGACGAACTGGCCGTTCAGTGGGAGGTTTGCATCGAGTTCGGGATCCTGGAGGGCCTTTGGACGCTCCTCGACACCGGACTCAGCGGTGATGAGGCCCGGCCGGGCATCGGGCCTCACCTGGTCCATCTTGGTGATCTCGTGCCTGAACCGGTCGAGCTGGGCTACCACCTGTGCTACGGCGACTCCGGCCATCAGCATTTCACCGAGCCGTCTGACACAGGAAACCTGGCGTGGGCTGCATCCACTGCGTTGACAGGGGTCAGGCGACCGGTCCAATGGATCCATCTGCCGGTCCCCCGGGACCGCAACGACGCCGCCTACTTCGAGCCCTTCCGCGATGTGGCGCTGCCGGTGGAGACTGAACTGTACCTCGGCCTCGTACACGAGACCGGGGGTGAGGAAGCGACCCGCCGGCGGATCGAAGCGGCCAGCAGTGTGCTTCCTCGTTTTGGTGTGGCCACTGAGTGCGGGATGGGCCGTCGCCCCCTGAGCTCGATGGGCCCCTTGCTCGACCAGCACGCCAACGTCAGCGATCCCATCCGTTCCGAGGGTGTCAACTGATCCCTAATCCATGTGCGGATTGACGCCAACCAAGTCCGTCGGCAAGCCGATGACGTCTGGGAGGGCGCTGAGCAAAGAGGGTCACAGGGTGGCCCAGCCACTGGGCAGGGTCGGTGGGATCGTCCATTGTGGTGGGGGTGTCCAGGTTGACCAATCGTTGTCCCACCACTGATACCCGTTGTCGAGCATTCGGCCGAGCCGATGGCCTTCGGCGAGGATGTCGTCCGCTTCTTCTCGTGTGAACCGGCCATAGCTGACACAGGATTCGAGAAGGTCAGCATCCTTGAATTGCCAGGCCCCTTCGAGGTCGACAACGATGTCGAGTTCGTGGTCGAGGGTGTCGATCCCGAGGGCGGTTCGCTTGTACGGTGCCTGCAAGTTCACGTACCAACCGTGGCAGCGGCGGTCTGGGCCGAGCCACATGACCCAGACGGCGTAGGCGTCGTTCGGTCGGTGAAGGTGAACGACACCGTGCCCCTGCCAGCGAGTACCGGAACCTTGGTCCCAAGGATGCCGGCCGTTGGGCGTGGGCCATGTCCCCGGACCGAAGCCCAGCTCAGTGTCGGTAGGAAGGTAGAGGGCCAGAAGGTCTGGACTGTCGTCCATGACATACATCGGCAATCCGCTCCAGATTCGACCGTGCAGTATCTCGCGACGGACGATGACTTCACCTGGCGACCAGCGTCTCATCGGTACTGGTGTGGTTACCTCGTCAGGCGACATATCTGAGATCTGCCTTCTGAACGAGCTTCCACCTTCAGAAGTATTGCGCAGGGCTGATACATGTCAGGCACAAGGCGACCAACGGCCCCCCTTGCCTGGGCGCTCGATATGACCGCCCTCCGAAGATCGAACGAGGACGACAAGGCCGACGACTGTGTCGTTGGAGTGGTCTGCTTGTGGTTTCGGGGTCGTTCCTGGTAGCCGACGACGCTGAGGAGTTCGGCAACCATGGCGGCGCGGCAATGTGGTTGCAAGGATTCGAAGTGCTGCAGAGTGGAGTGGTTGTGGCAGATTTGTATGCGAGCGTTCCGCTCTCGGTGGAGGCAAGGACCTACGCCTTCACGCAGTTCTACCCGACGGAGCATGAGAGCCAAGTCCGGCGCGCCTACCTGCTCCTCGGGAGTCCGGTGACCGCTCACGATGTAGTCGCTGATGCGTTCATGGCCGTGTATCAACGGTGGGATGCAATCGCTGAACCAGGGCCCTACCTGAACCGCTGCGTCTTGAATGGTTGCCGTGACGCGCAGCGAAAAGGCGGGCGGGAACGCCCCTTCCGTGACGTCGCTGATGAGGCGTCTGTCGACGATGGAGTTGATGAGATGGCCGAGTTGCTGCTCGATCTACCGTTCCGGCAGCCGGCCGCACCGCGATCGTCCTACGGTTCTACGGAGGGCAGTCCGAGGCCGAGATCGCCATGCACCTGGAGTGCAGGCCCGGAACTGTTGGGTCGCTAATTCATCGAGGTCTGCGATCTCTTCGACGAGCGATGGAGGACAACCATGAGTGACGAGTCCGTATCCAACCAACTCGATCGGCTGAACCAAGTGCTCACTGACAGAGCGGGTCGTGTCACAGTGCATGACGACCTGGATGCGATCCTCGCCAGCCCCCAGTTTGCTGACAATCATCAGAACCTTCGCCGGCGTCACCGGTGTTGATATGGCGTAGTGGCCATCCTGTCGTATTGCAGGATCAGATCGGGCCTTCGGCACCGGCCAGTGCCTGACTCATGGTCCGACGTAGAGCAACCGCTGGATACCGGCTTCCGTCTGGCCGAGCAGTTCTCCGGTGTCTGCGGTGAGGAGGATGATCTCGGCAACGGTGGAGTCCCCGTTGATGAGTGAGTCCAGGTCCTCGGGTAGCCCGGCGATGACATGGTCATCGAGATGAGCAAGGAAGATGAATGGCATTGGAAGCTCGGCGCTCCAGAGGAGTCCACCGGTCTCGGTGTTTCTGGACGTGACTACCTGGCTGTAATGGGGGCTGGCGCTCTGGCCCATGTCGCCGTACACGACCTGCGAGGCGTCGGTGTTGAACGTGTGGAAGCCTGCATAGTCGTCACCGTTGATCGAGATTCCCCGCTCATTGACCACATCAGCGTTGCCTTCGGCGTCACCCAGCGAAACGAATTCCCGGCCAGCAACCCGGATCACGACCCGGGTCTCGGTCTCGGTCCCGTAGCTGGTGACGGGTTCGATTGGTTGTCGGTCGCCAGTTTGGCAGTCAATCGCATCGATGGGGACGTCGTAGATCCCGACAACGTCGGTTTCTCGAAGCCAATAGTCCAATTCGACCGCCATCACGTAGGTTCCGTCGGTTCGGCGGGTGGCGTGGTGGATTGGCCCTTCCGCGGTGCACACCTGCAATCCATCCGGCGTTGACGCAGTAGACAGCATGGTCTTGGCCTGATCCGAGGCGTAGAGATAGACGAAGTCCCCGTCACTCCAGGCCCAGGCCCCTCCTGGAACCGGAATGGATGTCTGGACACCGGCGTTCGAGATGAATACCTCGTTGTCATGTCGTACGACCACTACGGAAGCGCCGATGGCCTCCGCCAGAGTCGCGAGGTCGGGCACGGGAGAGCCGACAACAGAGGTCGGCATCGATGTAGCACTAGTGGAGTGTTTGCTTGTATTCGACGGTGCCGTGGTCGAAACCGACGTCGGCGTCGAGTCAGGAGCCACAATGTCTGGATTTGATGCTGGCTCGCCTCTTGACCCCGAGGCTGCACACCCAGCGAAAGCGATCAGGCAGAGACCGACTAGAAGACGATTCACTGCGTCCATGTTCGCAGGCCCGAACCAGAGATGGCCGTCACCGACGATCAGGTCATGGTCGCCGGGTGCGGCCTGTCGCCTCCCTCGTCCTTCGAGGACTATTGGCATCTCGTGCCCTGGGGTGCTCCTTGCCGTGAGCCATGGCCCTGTCATGATGTCTCTATGGAATCGACCAGTCGAACAGGATCGTGGGACCGACTGTTGCTCATCGTGGTCGCTGGGGTGACTCTCTACGCACTCGGGCTTGTGCTGTTCGGGTTGGCCATTGGAGATCAGGTCTTCGACCGACTCGGGTTCGGGCCTGACGATGGGGGGATCGTCGGTGAAGGCCCACGAGAGTACGTCCAGTTGATGCTCGGGGTTCTCGGGGCCGTGATTGTGGGTTGGATGATGACCATCGGGGCGATCGTGGTTGGCCCACTTCGACGACGTGAGCCATGGGCATGGTCGGCCGTGGTGACTGCGTTTGTCGTCTGGTTCGTTCTGGACACTGGTCTGTCGCTCATTCTCGGCTTCCTGGGCCATGCTCTATTCAACGTCGGCTTCGCCGTTGCCCTAGCCGTGCCTCTTCTTGCGATCAGAAATGGGCTCTGATACCAGACAATGCCACCCCGTTTGACATCGTGGGATGCGATCTCACGCACCACGGCACGGGCACGATGTGACATTCGAGACCATTCTCCGCGGGAGTGTTGGTCATTACGGGAAGTAGGAATAGGTCAGTGGGTATCCCCAACATCACGTCGCGGGCTGGGCACCCGAGCTTCCTCGATCTGCCGTGGTCGCTACCGCTAGAGCTGTGGAACGACGAACGCATCGTCGAGTTGCCGACCGGTATCCACCGCCATGTCGTGCGCTTCGCTGCCTATGACGACAGGATCTACGCCATCAAGGAGTTGCCGTTTGGTACGGCTCGACACGAGTACGACACACTTCGTCGGCTCAACTCGATGATTCAACCCATCGTCGAGCCGATCGCCGTCGTCGAGCGGGCGTGGGCCGATCCGAGTGAGGAGATCTCCGGCGCCGTCATCACCGGCTACGTCGACTTCTCGTTCACCTATCGGGAGCTGGTAGAGGGGGGAGGGTTCGGACACAATCGAAACAGGCTCCTGGACGCCTTTGCCGGGTTGCTGGTCGAGCTCCACCTCGTTGGATGCTTCTGGGGCGACTGCTCTCTCTCCAATGTGCTCTATCGCTGGGATGGGGGCGCCATCCAAGCGATAATGATCGACGCCGAGACCAGCGAGCTACACGACGAGCTGAGCAGAGGTCAACGCAGCCACGATCTCGACATCATGCGCACGAACGTGGCCGGTGGGATGGCCGATATCGCCTCATCCCAGGGCATTGAACTCGATGAAGCCGACCTCTCGCTCGGCGACGACATCATCAGCCGCTACGACGCTCTCTGGAACGAGCTGGAATCCGATGTGCTGTTCGCTCCGGATGAGCAATACCTCGTGCACGAGAAGGTCCACCGGCTCAATGAGCTGGGGTTCGAGGTCGCTGACCTCGAGTTTCGACCTTCGGATGACGGTGGGCAGATGGTCGCCGAACTCCAACTCGCGGTCGGCGGCCGAACCTACCACTCGAGCCAACTCCGTGAATTGACCAATGTCGAGGCAACTGAGCACTCGGCTCGCCGCATCCTCGCCGACCTCCGTCACTATGTTGCCGCCAACAGCGACCTATCGGCCACGGGCAAATCGGTCGCGGCGATCCGGTGGCGGGTGAACCGGTTCGAGCCGCTGATCGAGCGTCTGGCCGAGGACTTCGCTGACCAGGGTGCCGTCAACCGCTACGCCGACTTCCTCCACCATCGATATCTGATGGCGACCAACGATGGGCGAGACATCGACAACGACGAAGCCTATGAGCGATGGTTGGCTCAGGGCGGCCCGGGCATCGGCCCGGGTACGCCAACGCCTGAATCGACATCGATCCATGATGGATAGGCGACGTGCTCTAGCTGGCCGGAAGCGGAGGCTCTTCGAGTAGATCCGTAGGTCGTAGTGCCTATGCGTAGGCGTTTCTGGGTCCTCACCCCTGGCCAATTCTACTGGGCAGATCACCCTAGGCCTCCACACTATGGCGCATCATCGATACGGTAGCATCAGGAGTCGAGTTCACTCGAAAGTCGAGATTGGGGATGGGACTCCAAGGTGACAGGGCGATGTACCACTCGGAGCCCATCCCCGTTCACGAAAAACCCGGTTGTGGTGGTTGAATGTTGAAACCCCAGGCTTGTCGCTTGAAACTGACCGTAGGTGCAACGCCCTAGTATGGACAACCCTTGATCATGGGTGATCTTGCTCGGGTAACTTGTGCATGGCTAGCGCCCATGGTTCCTGACCGGCCGCGACCTTTGTGCCTGCGTTTGGGCAGCTGATCTAGTGCTGTCGTGCCGAGGGCTCTGCCCCAAGAGATCTAGATGCCCAGGTCCCTGGGGTTGTAGTTCCGGATGAGCCAGGCGGTCCCATATGGGCGAGCGAGGGTAGAGGGACCTCAGTCCAAGACGAAGCCCTCGTAGCCGTTGGCGACCACCTCGGCCAGGCGCTTGCGGTAGCGGGGCGCGCCCCCGTTGTATATGAGGTAGCGGGTCTTGTCGTGGCCTTCGACATTGGAGTTGTAGCCCGTGAACCATGACTTGGCGTTGCGTAATAGGAGGAGGTTGTACATGTCCTTCACGTGTTCGGTCCACTCCTCCTCGGCCTCCGGGGTCGCCTCGACCCGGGTGATGTCGTTGGCCAGGACATGCTTCACCAGATCGGTGGCCCAGTCGACGCCGGCCTCGATGCCACGAGGGAAGTTGGTCGATACCGAGCCTGCCGTCGGGCCCGCCAGGGTGAACAAGTTGGGGAACCCGGCGATCTGGATACCGAGGAAGGTGAGGGGGCCGTCGACCCATTTGTCCAGCAGTTTCTGATCATCGACCCCGACGAAGTCAATCCGGTCGAATGACCCGGTGATGGCGTCGAACCCGGTGGCGTAGACGATGACGTCGAAGGGGCGTTCCTGGTCGGAGGTCTTGATCCCATCGGGTGTTATTCGCTCGATCGGGGTGTCGTTGACATCGACGAGGTGGACGTTGTCGCGGTTGTATGCCTCGTAGTAGTTGGTCTCCATCGGGACCCGGCGAGTGCCGAATCCATGGTCGGTCGGGATGAGCTTCTCGGCGATGACGGGGTCGTCGACCCGCTGGCGGATTTTGTCGGCGATGAAGTCGGTGAATTCGGCGTTGGATTCCTCGTCGATCAATACGTCGCGGAAGTTCCCGAGCCAGATACCGAACCCGGACGATGCGTAGAGTCGCTCCCAGAACTCGAGCCTCTCCTCCCGCGGGACCTCGGACATCTTGCGACGATCGGGGCCGTGGATGAACCCACCTGGGGTCTCCTCACAACGCTCGAAGATTTCGTCGTAGGAGGCCTTGATCCTGGCCTGCTCCTCATCGGTGATCGGGCCGTTGTGGAGGGGGGCGCACCAGTTGGGTCGCCGTTGGAACACGGTCAGATCGCTGGCCTTGTCGGCCAGCTCAGCGATGACCTGAACCCCGGTGGCCCCGGTACCGATCACGGCCACCCGTTTGCCTTCGACCTCGACTGGTTCGTGGGGCCAGTAGTAGGTGTGGAACGACTGGCCTTGAAAGGAGTCGACTCCCTCGATGGTCGGCATGGTGGCGGCTGACAGGAGGCCGATAGCCGTCATGAGGAACCGACAGCTCAGCGAGCGCCCGTCTTCGAGCGAAAGGGCCCAGGTGCGGGTGTCGTCGTCATAGGCCGCCCGCTCGACCTTGGCGTCGAACTGCATATGGGACCGAAGGTCGAACTTGTCGACAACATGGTTCAGGTAGCCCAAGGTCTCCGCTTGGCCTGCAAAGTGCTCCTTCCAGTCCCATTCCTGAAGCAGCTCCTCTGAAAACGAGTAGCCGTAGCTCCAGCTCTCGGAGTCGAAGCGGCAGCCGGGATAGCGATTCCAATACCAGGTGCCGCCGGGGCCGCCACCCGCTTCGAGGACGGTGACATCGAGTTCGAGCTCGAGCAGTCGGTAGAGCTGATAGATCCCGCAGACCCCCGCACCAATGATGATCACGTCG
>JAAETV010000264.1 GCA_024227975.1 Actinomycetes bacterium | reverse complement strand
GTTGCCATAGTCGGTGAGGGGCAGGTCCTCGGTCATCGGCACTGTCACTGGTCCGTACATATAGCAGTTGTCCATGAACACGAACCGGGCACCAGCGGCTGCAGCTCCGTCGAGCATGCCGGCCATCATCGGTGGCCATTTCTCTGGCCACCCCTGGTAGCTGAGTCCGACACAGCTGTAGACGATGCTCGCATTGGCGCACGCCCTGGTCGCTTGTTCGGAGTCGCTGATATCGGCGGCCATGACTTCCACCCCAGCGGGCGCCGATGCCTGTCCGCTGCGGGTGACTACCCGGGTCTCGGTCCCGTTGGTCGACAAACGTTCGACGAGAGCCTGGCCGACAGGTCCGGCGCCGAGCACAACTACACGTTCACTCACTGGTTGACTCCTCTGCTGCTCAAGCGAGAGCGGTGATGATGGAGCGGATGAGGCCGATGGCCACAAGGCCGAGAATAGCGAACCGGATCCAGCTGGGCACCAGATGCCAGAGGTTATTGATCTGGGCGTAGATCACTGAGCCGATGACCAAGGCGGCGGTTGCCAGGCCGAAAACTGCAGCCGTGAAGCCGAGTGCTGCTTCGGTGGTTGATTCGGGTGTCGGGTCGAGTATCAGCATGGTGATCCCGGCCAGCACCGCCACCGTCAGTGCGCTGAGAGCGCCTACCAGCAAGACAACGAACGTTCGAGTCTGGCGGGTCTGCTGTGAGTCGACTGGAGTCTGGGCTGTGTGTGCAGTCATGGTTGTTGTCTCTCCTGTTCAACCAACGGTTCTGGGTTTCCTCTCAACCTAGGAAACGGGCCTGGCCAGGTCATGTGTCCAGAGGTGTATTTGGGTGGCCCATCTCCAGGTCGTCGATGCGTCGGACCCATTCGATTGGGAGCGCCAGGTCACGGAGACGGACCAGCACGCCGTGAAGCTGAGGCTGGTCGGCCACCGGTCCAACCAATGTGGTCAGTAGCCCTACCGAGGATTGGGTGGTGGCGACGGTGAATCCGTCGAACCAGTGGGGCCAGTCCTCTGGCAGTCGACCACGGACTGCGATCTCGTACATGATCTGACTCTAAGGATGGGGGAGGGCCCCGTCATGTGTCCCGAGATGTATTCGAGTCGCACTGTCAGTCGATGATGCCGAGGGTTCGGGCTCTGGCGACGGCACCGGCCCGGTGCTTGGCCGCCAGCTTCACGAAGATGTTGGCAACATGGCGCTTGGTCGTTCCCACCGATATGTAGAGGCGTTCGGCGATCTCAGCATTGGTCAAACCAGCAGCGACCTCCGCCAGCACCTCGAGCTCCCGAGCGGTGAGCGGGTCGACCAGCGGCTGCGGTTTGTCCGCCGGTTGGTCCAGAGCGTTGCTGATTCTCAGTGCAGCCTCGGCGATGTGGGCGCCCTGGCCACCGGAGTTGGATACTCGGCCAAGCTGTGTGGTGACCGTCGGATTGACGTCGACCAGGAGTCTGAGCCATAGGCCGGGTTCGGCCAGGGCGACCGCTCGATCGACAGCATCGGTCGCCTCAACCGTCCTGCCCAATGCGTCGAGGATCGCTGCTTCCATGGTGGCAACCTCGATCCTGTGCTCAACCCGATCTCCGGTGAGCAGT
>JAAETV010000263.1 GCA_024227975.1 Actinomycetes bacterium | reverse complement strand
GCTGGGTGAGGTCGATCGCTCGCCCGTTGGCTCAGGGGCTTCGAAGAAACTCGATCAGCTCGATGATCGTCCCGTCGGGATCTTTGAGACAGACGAACGAGGTGTGGTCACCCATCATCATCGGCTCCGACAGGAACTCGACACCATCACCCAGGAGACGCTTGTATTCCTCTTGTAGTCCGATGGTCCACAATGCGATCCGGTTGATCCCGAGCCGGGCCAGGTGGTCGTACGGGGCCTGGTCGTCGCGGGGATTGACCCACTCGATCAGGTCCAGCCTGGCCTGGCGGGGCTGGTCCGGGTCGAGCATCATGATCGACGCCCGGCCGTCGCACTCGGGCATGGCCAGCCCGGCTGCCAACTCGGCATCGCCTCCTGTTGGCAGATCGAGGATGCTCTGGAATCCCAAGTTCTCGTAGAACGCTTTGGACACCTCATAGTCCGAACAGTTGACGTTCACATGGAAGATCGCCTTGATGGCCATCGACACCTCCGCTACCTCGATCAGACCCTCATTGGTCGGCCCGCGCCGAGCCTAGGCATCATGACGGTTTGTAACGAACCAGTGACGGCGGGAACCCCACCCCCGTGATAGCCGTCAGAGCTGCCATGGGACCACACATGAAGAAGCTCACGTCGATCGCGCTGGCCGTCGTCCTGCTGGCTGCCGCCTGCGGTTCGGATGACGCCGATGACGCCACCGAATCCGAGTCCGACACCGCCGTTTCGCCCGCTGCTGGCGGATCAGACGGCGAAAGCGACCAGGATTCTGCCGCTGATGAAACGACCGAAGCCGAGGTCGAGGAGATGGCTCCCGGATCATCGGAGGATGCATTCGCCTCCACAACGATCCCCTCTAGCTCTGACCGAGCGGCCAGCGAGGGTGCAGCCCCCGGCGGCCTCTTCGATGACAGCACGGACACCAAGGCCGACGAAGCTGACGAGGATGAGGACAACACCTTCGCTGACTATGGGATCCGTCCCTTCGTCAGTACCGCTGTTGACCCCCTATCGACCTTCGCTCTCGACGTCGACACCGCCAGCTACTCCATCGCCCAACGCTGGGTCGAGGGTGGGAGCGTGCCTCCGGTCGATTCGGTCCGGTTGGAAGAGTACGTCAACAGCTTCAACTACGACTACAGCACCCCGCGCGATGGCCTGGCGGTGGTAGCCGACGCCGGGCCCTCACCCTTCGTCGATGGCAACGTCATGGTTCGCCTCGGTGTTCAGGCCGAGCAGGTGGCCAACGCCGATCGTCCCGCCGCTTCGCTGACCTTCGTCGTCGACACCTCGGGCTCGATGGATCGTGGTGATCGCCTGGAGTTGGTCAAGACCTCACTGGAGCGACTGGTGGTCGAGTTGGACAGCGACGACCAGGTCGCAATCGTGACCTACAGCGACAACGCCCAGATCTTGCTGCCTCCGACGGAGGTCGCCGACGAGGCCATCATCATCGATGCCATCCGCAACCTCCGCACCAATGGTTCGACCAACCTCGAAGCCGGCCTCCAGCGAGGCTACGACCTGGCCAATGAGTCCTTTGTCGAGGGAGGCATCAACCGGGTTGTCCTCGCCTCCGACGGGGTGGCCAATGTCGGCCTGACCGACCCCGAAGGACTCGTCTCCCTAATCCGTGGTGATGCTGACCGAGGCATCCATCTGGTAACGGTCGGGGTCGGTATGGGCAACTTCAATGATGTGACCATGGAACAGTTGGCCAATGACGGCGACGGCTTCTACGCCTATGTGAACGATGTCGCCGAGGCCGAGAGGTTGTTCAGCGACGACCTCGTCTCCACCCTGCTGACGGTGGCAATCGACGGCAAGATCCAGGTCGAGTTCGACGAAGATGTCGTCGCCCAGTACCGCCTACTCGGCTTCGAGAACCGGGCAGTGCTCGATGACGACTTCCGCAACGATGCCGTAGATGCCGGTGAGCTGGGAGCCGGTCATCAGGTCACTGCCCTCTACGAGCTGACCTTGCACGACTCGGTTCGGCCCAGCGATCGCCTGGGTACTGTGCAGATCCGCTGGGAGGATCCTGACAGTGGATCAGTCGTCGAGAGCAGGCTGGAACTGGCGGGTTCCATCATTGAGGACCGCTGGGCCGACACCGACGCTGACTTCCGGTTGGCGGTCACGGTTGCGGCCCTGGCTGAGTTGCTGCGGGATAGCCCCCACGTCGGTGACATCACCCTCGACCAGGTGGCAAGCGAGGCTGACTCCCTGTCACCGGGCAATGGTGCCATCGAGGAGTTCTCGTCGCTGGTGCGAAGCATCCAATCGCTGAGCTGACGACCTCAGACAGTCCATGGCGAGGGGGATGATCGGCCTGGTCCGGTCATCCCCCGTTTGGCATTCTCGACTGGTCAGTCAGTGGCGGTCATGGCGTCGAGGACGAGGGTGATCATGTCGTCGAAGCTGCTCTGGCGGTCTTCGACGCTCATTACCTCGTTGCGCTTGATCTGGTCGCTGACGGTGGCGACGGCCAGGGCGGCGATGCCATGCTCGGCCGCTACCCCATAGAGGCCAGCCGCCTCCATCTCGACCGCCAGTACCCCATAGCGCTCCAACAGTTCGAAGGTGTTGCGCCCCTCGGGTTCATAGAAGGTGTCGGAGGTGAAGATCTGACCGACGTGGATGGGCAGGCCCCGATCCTCGGACGCTTCGACCACGGCCCGAACCAGGCCCCAATCAGCGATCGCGGCGAAGTCCCGGCCCTCGAATCGAGCCCTGTTCACCATCGAATCGGTGCCGGCTCCCAGTCCTACAACGATGTCACGAAGCTCGATGTGGTCCTGGAGAGCCCCGCACGAGCCGACCCGGATGATCCGCTTGACCCCATAGTGCTGAGCCAGCTCGGTGGCATAGATCTGGATCGACGGGACCCCCATGCCCGATCCCTGGACCGAGATCGGCTTGCCCTTGTAGGTACCGGTGAAGCCGAACATATTGCGGACCGAGGTCACGAGCCGATGGTCGTCGAGGAATGTCTCGGCGATGTACTTGGCTCTGAGTGGATCCCCTGGCATCAGGACCGTTTCGGCGAAGTCGGCGGGCTGGGCGCTCATGTGGGGGGTTGGCATCGCACCAGATTGACACAGGGCGCCGACGATGGCTCACCCTGTTGGTGGCAAGAGGGGGCTTGGGTCGCCGTGGAGTAGGTGATTCGCCATGGGTCGCGTCTATCTTCACCCCGGACCAATGGCACAATGGGCCGATGGCAATGCGGCAGGACTGTAAGCACTTCCAGAGCCGGACCTATCCCAGTGGTGACACGATGCGGAAATGCGGTCTCGATCTCGCTCCCGAGGCACCATGGAACTGCCCGGCCGAGTGTGCAGGCTTCGAGCGTCGGATGGCCGACGTCAACTGGCGCCATGGTTCGCTAGTGACGCCTCCGACCCCGGATGCTCCATCTAGTGTCGGCCAAGACGGCTCCATCGGTGCTCTCCTGGACGAAGCCGAGGACATCATCAACTCCGCCGGCGACCGGGTTCGAGATGAGATCGATGCCAACCGGGGCCGTAGGAGCGGCCGATCAGGCCTGTCGAAGTGGTGGCCGTTCAAGGGTCGTTGAGCGGTCCGTGGACGGGCACCTGGCCCACCCCCGGATGAAGCCTGGATTTCTCCTATACGGATAGTGGAAAATGCCGATAGTGTTGCTCTTCGTGAACGACCGCTTCGGACCGGAGGCAGCCGGATCCTTCTCCCCTGATGGTCAACGGCGTCGAGCGGCTGAACAGGCCGCCGAGCTGGATTGGCCCAGCATCGAGGCTGAGGAGTGGCGCTACAGCGCCATCACCGAGCTGACTCTCGACGACCTCCAGCCAGCTCTGGCCCCACCCGCACCTGGTGTTGCCGCTCCTCCAGTGGCGGCAGGCGATGGTGTGGCGGCGACGGTCACCCTGATCGACGGCTGGGTCGTCGATGTCTCGGTCGAGCCTGGCTGGGCGGCCAAAGGAATCCGGATCGAGGCTGCTGCCCCTAGCACCGACGAAGCCATGGTGGAGGCTGTCACCGGCGAGCAGACGGTATTCGATCTGCTCCATCTGGCCTTCTGTCCCGGAACGTTGACCATCAAGATCCCCGTCGGGCTCAGTGTGCGGGAGCCGATCATCATCGACAACCGTCACCAGGGCGAGGCCACTGCCTCCTTTTCCCACCTCGTGGTCGATGCCAGCGAGGGCTCGGACGTGACCATCGTCGAGCGTCAGCAATCTGGTACCGGCCATGGTCTCTCGGTACCCATCGTCGATCTGACCGTGGCCAATGCTGCCAGGGTCAGCTACCAGACGATCCAGGAGCTCGGTCTGGCCCATTGGCAGTTGGGGCGGCAGCGCTCGTCGGTCGCCAGCCAGGCCACCTTGAACAGTGGCCTTGCCGCCTTCGGCGCCCACTACGCCCGAGCTCGCTTCGACAGCCGGCTGATCGGTAGGGGAGCATCAGCCAATCTGGCGACCGCCTACTACGGTGACGGCGATCAGATCCACGACTTCCGGCTCTTCCAGCACCATGACGCTTGTGATACCCGTAGCGACCTGTTGTTCAAGGGTGCTCAAGATGACTCGTCGGGCTCGATCTACACCGGTCTCATCCACATCCACCCCGACGGAGCCGGAAGCAACGCCTTCCAAACGAACCGGAACATCAAGCTGGGCCCCGATGCGTGGGCCTGGTCGGTGCCGAATCTCGAGATCGAGAACAACGACGTCCACTGCAGCCATGCGTCGACCGTCAGCCCCGTCGATGAGGATCAGCAGTTCTACCTCGGGGCCCGAGGGGTGCCGCCGGTAGCGGCCGACCGCCTCATCGTTGCTGGGTTCTTCGACGAGGTCATCCAGCGCATGCCGGCTGGGACTCGAGATGAGGTCCGGGCGCTGGTAACAGCCAAGCTCGATCGCAGGTCGGCCTCATGAGTGCGGTCACGATCTGCCGGCTCGACGACCTGGAGCTGAACTCGGCCAAGCGCTGTGATATCGAGGGCCACCGGCTGACCGTCATTCGCTTCGATTCCGATGTCTATGTCATCGGAGACCAGTGCTCCCACGCCGACTATTCCCTATCAGAGGGCGAGCTCGATCCTGGTGAGCAGACGATCGAGTGCTGGAAGCATGGCTCGGCCTTCTCCGTCCACGACGGAACGCCGAGCTGTCTTCCGGCGACCAAGCCGGTTCCGACCTATTCGGTGACTGTCGTCGACGGTGAGGTGAAAGTGGAGTTGCCATGAGCGAGTTGGTGATCAGCGATCTACGGGCTGGCGTCGGCGGCATCACCATCCTCAACGGGGTCGATCTCACGATCCGCTCCGGTGAGGTCCATGCCGTCATGGGCCCAAACGGGGCCGGGAAGTCGACCCTGTCTCATGTCGTGATGGGCAAGCCCGGCTACGAGGTCCTGAGCGGATCGGTGACCCTCGACGGCGTCGACCTGCTTGCTCTTCCGACCTGGCAGCGAGCCCAAGCCGGGTTGTTCCTGGCCATGCAGTACCCGATCGAGGTGCCCGGTGTCTCTCTCATCGATCTGATCGAGGCCTCCCATGCGGGGGCCGATGGATCGAGCGGGGGAGAGACGAGGGATGCCCTGGCCGAGAAGCTCCGAGCCGAAGCAGCCAGGATTGGTTTTGACGACAACCTGCTGGATCGTGCCCTCAATGTCGACATGAGTGGCGGAGAGAAGAAGCGAAACGAAACCCTCCAGCTCGCCGTACTGCGGCCTGCCTTCGCTGTGCTCGACGAGCTCGACTCGGGGCTCGATATCGATGCTCTGCGCCAGGTGGCTCGTCGGGTCGAAGCTGCAACCGAGGAGGACCAGCTCGGTGTGCTCGTCATCACCCACTACAGCCGGCTCCTGACCGAGCTCCGACCCGATCATGTCCATGTGCTGGCCGCAGGGCGGATCGTAGCCTCAGGGGGCCCAGAGCTGGCCGACGAGCTCGAAGGCTCGGGCTACGCCAGCTATGTCGAGCTCGAAGGGGAGGAGCCGATGGCCGCCTCAGCGGCAGCCGCCGATCCCTTCGCCGATCCTTTCGCTGATCCACTGGCCTGATCCCGACCACCGGTTCGTCGGGTGAAGACACCCTCCCCCTCTGCCTAGTTCGGGCTCATGAACCCATCTAGCAGGGTCAGGTCATCTCCGAGCAACTGGGCTCGAACCGCTGTCACAAAGCGAATGTCGCTGATCAGCTCGCCGATCATCTCACGCAACAAGGCGGTCGGGGCGACGTTGTACAGATCGAGTAGGCCGTCGACACAGCGGTCCTGAGAGACCAGCACCTGGCCACTCAACATGTCTTGCACGGCCTGCATCTGGCGATCGAAGTCGTCGATCTGAAGGGCCGCTGGTTTGGTAGCGCTCAAAGTCTCCACATAGGTGATGAGGTGCCACCAGGCGCGTTGATACGAGGAATCCTGATGTTCCGGGAAGACCCTGCTGGAAGATCAGTAGGTCAACAGGCCGGCCAAGCGGAGGAACTGGTGCTCGTTCAACGACTCGATGACCCGTCGCCCGTTGCCGAAGCGGACCCGATGGACTGAGGCATGGGCGGGACGGAACATGAAGTCGATGTCGAGGCCCAGGATCTGGGCCATGACGACATTGATCACCCCGCCATGGCAGGCCACGACCACCGTTTCACCGGGGTGGTGGGCCATGATTCCTTCCATCGAGTAGCCGATCCTGCGCCGGAAGTCGAGCGATGGCTCGCTGTGGGGGTAGGCGTCCCAGCTCAACGATTGGACGAACCGACCCCTGATCCCCTCCAGGGCCTGTTCGCTGATGGTGTCGGCCGCCCTCTGGTCAGGGGGGAGGTGACCGAACATGCGGAACTCCTCCAAGTCCTCGACAACATTGACGTCGAGTTCATGGTGGGAGGCGACTGCTTCACCGGTGTGATTGGCCCGAAGCAGGTGTGAGCTGTAGACGGTCGAGACGGGCTCGTCAGCCAGGTACTTGCCAACGGCGTCAGCTTGCTGACGTCCCAGGTCTGAGAGAGGGGGGTCGATCCAGTCACCAGTCGTCGACGTTTCCGGATCTGGCCATTGCTGTTGGCCGTGGCGGACCAGGAGGATGATGCCAACGTCAGGATCGTCGGTCAGGAACGCCTGGTCGATCGCAGACGGTGGTCGCTTCGCTTCAGCCATTGGTTCAGTCAATCAGCAGATCGTGACATCTCGTCGGCCGGGAAGTGTGTTCAGGAGGGGCCGGCGGCAATCTCGTCGAAAGCTTGGTTCAAGGTGTTCCAGCTGAGGGTGGCGCACTTGATCCTGACGGGGAACTTGACCACTCCGCGGAGCGCTTCGAGATCGCCGAGCGGATGCTCGTTCGTGGCTTTGTCAAGGGATTCGGCCTCTGGCGGCTGAGCCGAGGTTCCGTCACCGCCGATGTCGGTCTCATGGATCGACATCATGGCTTTGAAGGCGCCGGTCAACTCCTTGGCCTCTTGGATCGTCTTGCCTCTCACCGCAGCTGACATCATCGACGCCGATGACTGGGAGATGGAGCAGCCTTGGCCCCCGATCTTGATGTCTTGGATCGTGCCGTCATCGCCGAGCTCAAGATAGACGACGACCTCGTCGCCACAGAGGGGGTTGAAGCCCTCGGCCCTGTGGGCCGGTGGGCTCTCCAGCTCTCCCCGATTGCGGGGGCTCCGGTAGTGATCGAGGATTATCTCCCGGTAGAGATCTTCTAGTCCTGACACGGGTTCATGGGCCTTTCTGCGACGGGGGAGGGGAGAGCAAGGGCAAACGAGGGCCTAGAGGGCGAAGAACGCCTTGGCCTCATTCAAGGCTTCGGCCAGAGCGTCGACATCGTCGACGTCGTTGTAGACGTAGAAGCTGGCCCTGGCCGTTGCCGACACCCCAAGCTTGCGCATCAGGGGCTTGGCACAGTGGTGACCGGGGCGGATGCACACGGCATATTCGTCAAGGATCTGGCTGATGTCGTGGGCATGGACCCCCTCCAGGGCAAGG
>JAAETV010000262.1 GCA_024227975.1 Actinomycetes bacterium | reverse complement strand
GCCGTTATAGCTTGCTGACAGGACATCGATGTCCCCGTCGCCATCTACATCCGCAGCAGCCACCGAATGTGCCCCGTTGGCCGTATTAGTGATTGTGTGGGATGTAAAGTTCTCCGATCCGTCGTTTTCGTACCACACGATCGAGTTATTGTCTTTTGATGCGGATAGCAGATCGATGTCCCCGTCGCCATCTACATCGGCCGCAGAGACATCGCGGGCACCTGACGCGGAGGCGTTAACCACATGATTCGTGAAATTTCCCGCCCCATCATTTTCGTGCCAGGTAATCTGATTGCCCCATGTAGCTGCCGAAATCAGATCGAGATCACCGTCACCGTCCACGTCTATAGAGCGCACGACGCGGGCGCCATCGACAGAACCAGCGACATGCTGGGTGAATGACAATGGACCAGTACTGAACGTTGGGGCGTCGTTGACGGCGACCACATTCACCGTGGCGACCGTGCCATCGGCGGTAGTGCCGGAGCCGGAGTCAGTCACACTGGTCAAGGTCACGGTGCGCGCCGTGGTCGACGGGGCATTGTTGGTGGTGTTGTTAAAGACGGCCGAG
>JAAETV010000261.1 GCA_024227975.1 Actinomycetes bacterium | reverse complement strand
GTCGGCCATGAGCTCGTGTTGGACGCCAGGATCGACTCGCAGGATCGAGTCGGCCCCGCCAAGAGGCGACGGTGCGGACTCGGTGAAGGCATTGACACCGACCACGGTCTGCTCAGCGGATTCGATGCGGCGCATCCGCTCAACGTGGGAGCGCACGAGGCGCCCTTTCATCTCGTCGATGGCTTCGAACACACCGCCAAGCTCGGCGATCTCATCCAGCTCGGCCTCGGCCCCTTCCATCAGCTCGGCCGTCTTGGCCTCGACGACATGGGAGCCGGCCAGCAGGTCGTCGTATTCGAGCAGGTCAGTTTCCATGGCCAGGACTTGCTGGATTCGCAACGACCATTGCTGATCCCAAGGGCGGGGCAGGCCGAGGGCCTCGTTCCAGGCCGGCAGCTGCAGGGAGCGGGCCCTGGCATCGCGTGACAGCGTCACCCCGAGGGCTTCGAGCACGATCCTCTGGATGTTGTTCTCGGGTTGGTTCTCGGTCAAGCCGAGTGAGTTGACCTGGACCCCGTAGCGGAAGCGGCGGGCCTTGGGGTCGGTGACCCCGTAGCGCTCGGCTGTGATCCGATCCCACAGGGTGGTGAAGGCCCGCATCTTGCAGGTCTCCTCGACGAAGCGGATCCCGGAGTTGACGAAGAACGACATCGACGCCACCACGTCAGTGAAGCGATCAGGTTCGATCTGGCCCGATTCCCGGACGGCGTCGAGTACCCCGATGGCGTTGGCCAGGGAGTAGGCGATCTCTTGAACCGGGGTCGCTCCTGCCTCTTGGAGGTGATACGAGCACACGTTCATCGGGTTCCAGCGGGGGACATGGTTTGCGCAGAAGGCGAACACGTCGACGATCAGGCGGCGGCTGGGGACCGGGGGGAAGATGTATGTGCCTCGGCTCAGGTACTCCTTGACGATGTCGTTCTGGGTCGTGCCTCGCAGCTGTTCCGAAGCCACTCCCTGATCGGCGGCGTTGGCGACATAGAGGCCGAGCATCCAGGCGGCGGGGGCGTTGATCGTCATCGACGTGTTCATCTCGTCGACCGGGATGCCGTCGAGCAGGGTGGCCATATGCCCCTTGTGAACGACAGGTACGCCAACCTTGCCCACCTCACCAGCGGCCAGAGGGTGGTCGGGGTCATAGCCGGTCTGGGTGGGGAGATCGAAGGCGATCGAAAGCCCTGTCTGACCCTTGGCCAGGTTCGTCCGGTACAGCTTGTTCGAGGCTGCCGCGGTGGAGTGGCCGGAGTACGTCCTCATCATCCACGGTCGGTCAGGGGGCCGTGCGGCCTGCCGTTCAGCGCTGAGCTCGTTGTCGTGCACGAGACCTAGTGTGACGCAGGAGCCTGATCAGAGGCGAGATCGTCCGGTTGGGGAGGGACGAACGGGACCATCTCGCCATCTCCCGCCATGACCGCGCCGACGGCCTGATCGAGGCGTTCGACGTAGGCGTGGCGGGAGATGGGGGTGGCCCCCAAGCTCTCCAGGTGGGGGGTGACCCATTGGATGTCGAGGAGGGCGTCGGGTCGACCCCGGAGGATGTCCACCAGGTGAACCAGGGCAACCTTGGATGCGTCCGTGCGATGGTGGAACATCGATTCACCAGCGAACAGGCTGCCTATGCCTAGCCCATAGAGGCCGCCGGCCAGACCGTCGTCGTCCCACACTTCGATGCTGTGGGCCCAGCCCATCTGGTGGAGGCGGGAGTAGGCCCGCATCATGCGGTCATCGATCCAGCCCATGGGGCGGGAAGGGTCGGCACAGGCCGTCAATACGTCGTTGAAGGCCCGGTCGACGGTGGTGGTGTAGCGGCGAATGGAGCGACGCAGAGACCGGGACACGTGGAGGGTGTCGAGGGGGATGATGCCTCGGGGGTTTGGGTGGAACCAGCCGATCGTCTTGCGGTTGACGGGCATGGGGAAGTAGCCGTGGGAGTAGGCGGAGAGGATGGTTCCCGGCTCCAGATCGGCACCGACGGCGACGAGATCCTCGTCCGGTTGGAGATCGTCGAGCGGGGGGAACGACCATTGGGTTGCCGTCGGGGCTAGCTGTTGCTTCGACCGATGGCCACGTTCCATCCGTCCACGGTACGCTCGCTGTCTTGTCAGAAGGAACCTCATCGGCTCTGAAACTGAGGTTGAACCCCCGATCATCGCTCGGGTCGGCGATCACGCGGGCTCACTCGAACCTGGATCTGAGTCCGGAGGGTGTGGCCAACGGGGTACCCCCGACCCCATCGGTCGAGTGGTTCTCGGCCTCAGCTCTCGAGCCCGGCGGTGGGGGCCAGGATGGCGAGGCTGCGTCCGGGGCGGGGGCCGGACCGTTGTTGGCGACATGTGTGCTGTGGCTGCCGGCCTGGGATCAAGATGCCTTGGTGCGGTTGCGGAACCAGCTCGGTTCCCGCCCTCTGGTGGCGGTCGAACCGGTGGCCGGGCTCGGGCTTCGGCGCCTGGTCCAGTGGTTGCTCACTCCATGGTGGCGCCACCAGCTGGGCCACGACTTCAACCGTGATCTGCCGATCGAGCTGAGAGCGGCAGGCTTCACCGTCGATACCATCGATCGGTTCACGGCCGGCCGCCTCGCGATCAAGACCTATGCCTATCTGGAGCTCAGCTCCCATCCCTGACCCGAGGGCGGGATGGGACGCCCGGAAGCGCCTCCAGGGCGCAGAAGCTAGGACTCCGTGATCGAGACCGAGTTGATGTAGATCTCCTCGGTCGGGTAGTTGTCGGGGGTGGTCGGCAGGCCCTCGATGGCGCTCACCACTTCGAGCCCTTCGGTCACTGAGCCAAACAGCGAGTACTGGTTCGGCAGGCTCACACCCTGGGGTCCGGTCACGATGAAGAATTGGCTGCCGGTGCTGTTGTCGCCTGCGCCCTTGGCCATGGCCAGTGAGCCGATCTCGTACTCATCTGGCTCTGGCGGTTCCTCACCGATCATGTAGCCGGGGTTGCCGGTGCCGAGGGGATCTCCGGTGGCATCACCGCCCTGGATCACGAACCCGGGGACGATGCGATGGAACGGGGCACCGTCGTAGTAGTGGTAGCGGGCCAGGAATACGAAGTTGTTGACCGTCTCGGGGGCCTTGGCTGGATCGAGCTCGACCACGATCTGGCCCAGGGTGGTTTCGATCTCGGCCACATAAGTGCTGGTGGCGTCGATGCAGGTCGGCGGGGCCTCGGCGAAGGAGGTGATTCGCTCCGACGAGCCATCATCAGCCGGGCAATCGGCGGTCCCGTCGATGGTGCCACCGGCGGCGGGGGCGCTCACTGCTGGCACCAACACCTCTGCGACTGATGTGGTCGAGGCGAAGGTACTACTGGTGGTGGTTGCCCCATCGTCACCGTCGTCTCCCCCCAGCGACAACAGGTAAAGGGCGCCACCGAGCCCGACAGCCACCAAGACTCCGATGATGGCGTACTGGCGCCACTGGTTGCGCTGCTCGACCTTGTGCTCTTGTTCCATCTTCAGAGCCCGGTTGGCCCTCTGGCGTTCTCTTTTATCAGTGCTCACGATGGGACAAGGTAACCGGCGCTGTCCCCTTTCCCAGCCCGCTACTGTGAAGGGCTGTGGCAGTTCTGGTTCAGAAGTACGGTGGAACCTCGGTTGGGGACCCCGATCGGATTCGTGCTGTCGCTGATCATGTGGCCCGAGTTCGGCGTCGAGGCAATGATGTAACGGTGGTCGTCTCGGCCATGGGCAAGGAGACCGACGAGCTGCTCTTGCTGGCCGATCGGGTGTCGAGGGATCAACCCGGGCGTGAGATGGACATGCTGATCACGGCCGGTGAGCGCAAGGCCGTTGCCTTGATGTGCATGGCCCTGGTCGATATCGGGGTGCCCGCTCGGTCCTTCACCGGCAGCCAGGCTGGGTTTCTCACCGATACCAACCACCGCAACGCCAAGATCCTGGAGATCACGCCCTATCGGATCATCGAGACGCTCGAGGCGGGGATCGTTCCCGTTGTCGCTGGAGCGCAGGGGGTTTCCACCGACCGGGATGTCACCTTTCTTGGCCGGGGTGGTACCGACACCACGGCCGTAGCCCTCAGCAAGGCTCTGGGGGCCGACATCTGCGAGTTGTACACCGACGTCTCCGGGGTCTTCAGTGCTGATCCTCGGCTGGTGCCATCCGCCCAGAAGATGCCGTCGATCACCTTCGATGAGCTGTTGGAGATGACGGCGACCGGTTGCCCCAAGCCGGCTATGCGGTCGGTCGAGGTCGCCCACAGCCATGGGGTGCGGCTGCACATTCGCTCCGCTTTCACCTGGGAGCGGGGAACCTATGTTGTTGAACAGGGAGAGGTCATGGAGCAACCGATCGTCCGCGCCGTCACCCACGATGTTTCGGAGTCGAAGGTCACGGTTGCCAATGTGCCTGACGAGCCTGGTGTCTCAGCCACCCTGTTCCGGGCCTTGGCCACGGCCAATGTCGATGTCGACATGATCGTCCAGAATGTGTCTGAGGACGGGAGGACCGACATCTCGTTCACGGTGCCGACTGAGAACCTGGAGCTGGCATCTTCAATCCTGGAAGGTGGGATTGTGTCCGGGTTGGGGGCCAAATCGTTCTCTACCGACGATTCGATCGGTCGGGTATCGGTCATCGGGGCCGGTATGAAATCGAACCCGGGGGTGGCGGCCACGATGTTCGAGACCCTGGCTGCCTGCGGTATCAATATCGAGATGATCTCGACATCGGCCATTCGCATCAGTTGTGTGGTCTCCTCGGTTGAGGTGGAGGAGGCGGTTGTGGCCCTCCACACTGCTTTCGGCCTCGACGCCGAGTAGGGACCGACCCGCTCCGCTCCGGCCATCGGCGTGATACGGCACGGTTAATCACTAGGGCATGGGCGGATTCTTGTCGTAGCGTTGGGGTATGCGTGTTGGGATCGTAGGAGCCACTGGCCAGGTCGGTGGCGTGATGGGTCGGCTACTCGGTGAACGGAACTTCCCCGTCGATGAGCTGAGGTTGTTCGCGTCGGCCCGATCGGCCGGCCGGACCTTGGAGTGGCAGGGGACCGAGATCGTGGTCGAGGATGCGGCCACCGCCGACTACCAGGGCCTCGACATCGTGCTGTTCTCCGCCGGTGGAGGCACAGCCCGTGAATTGGCTCCGACGGTTGCCGCCGCCGGGCCGGTAGTGATCGACAACTCGTCGGCCTGGCGCATGGACCCTGAGGTCCCACTCGTCGTGGCCGACGTCAATGACGCCGCTGCCGCCAATCGCCCCAAGGGGATCATCGCCAACCCCAACTGCACCACCATGGTCGCCATGCCGGTACTCGAGCCGCTCCATCTCGAAGCCGGGCTGCGCTCGATGGTGGTTGCCAGCTATCAGGCGACCTCCGGCTCGGGCCTGGCCGGTGTCGAGGAGCTGGCCCAGCAGGTCGAAAAGGGGGGCGACGCCCGAGCCCTGACCCATGACGGCGGCTCGGTCGATCTTGGTCAGCCCGAGACCTTCGTCGAGCCCATTGCCTACAACGCTTTGCCATGGGCTGGTAGCGCCGTCGACGACGGGACGGATGAGACCTCCGAGGAGCAGAAGCTCCGGTTCGAGAGCCGCAAGATCCTCGGCATCGAGGACTTGGCCGTTTCTGGGATCTGTGTGCGAGTACCGGTGTTCACGGGCCACTCCCTGGCCATCAACGCCAGCTTCGAGCGGCCCATGAGCCCCGACCGGGCCCGCGACCTTCTGGCTGTCGCCCCCGGCGTCATCCTCGACGATGTGCCGACCCCGCTCAAGGCGGCGGGTATCGACCAGACCCTCGTCGGCCGGCTCCGCCGCGACGAGACCGTCGAACACGGCCTGGCCCTTTTCCTCAGCGGCGACAATCTCCGCAAGGGCGCCGCCCTCAACGCCATCCAGATCGCTGAGCTCATCGCCGCCCAAGACCGCTAGGTCACCCCGACAGTACGAAGAGGTAGCTCAGGGTGGATTGGTGACATAGCGAGCTACGGCCTCGTCCATGGACAGGTCGAGCTGGTTGGCCAGCGAAGCCAGCCAGGCCAACACATCGCCCAGTTCATGGAGTTGCTGTTGGCGGGTGCCCTTGCGGACGGCCTGGGCCAGCTCGCCCAGCTCCTCGCACAACCAGGCCACCGTGGCCGGGATGCCTCGCTCCCGATCGTCGGGCCCGTACAGCTCTTCCATCAACTCCTGCAACGCTGACAGCTCCATGCCGGGCAGGCTAGCCGTCGGCCCAGGGCCGCCCATTGGACTGGCCGGGGCGGCCGCTTGCGGCGCACCTAGGCGGTGAGGAGTTTGTCGTCGTGGCGGTTGACGGTTTCCTCGTTGAGTAGCCAGCCGATGCTCCTGGTCAGCAGGGCAGTGGCGGGGCGAATGGCCAGCGGATCGAGCCCAGGGGGGAGGGGAAGTCGGAGTTGGTGTCGGGCCCATGCCGGAAGGAGGCCGACCGAGGCCGCCCCTATCAGGCCGTATGGGCCCCGGAGGAGGAAGGGGACGGGAGGCATGAGCAGGAACCGGACGGACTCCCGAGCCTGAGGCCCCGGTTCGCATTCCGATCGGAACGATTCGAGGCACTCCGCCAGCTCGACCCAACTGGTCGGCACGTTCTCTGCCCCCAGCCGGCGGCCGATCTCAGCCATCTCGGCCACGTACCGGTCACGCTCATCATCGGTCAGGCGACCAGGGGCGTAGCGGTCGTAGGCCCGAAGGAAGCTGTCGATCTCGGTGATGTGGACCCACAGCAGAAGGTGGGGATCGTTCGCCTCGTAGGGGGTTCCATCGGGAGCGACCCCGGTGACCTGAGCGTGAATGGCCCTGATCCGAGCGATGATCTGCTCGGCCGTGGCCGTGTTGCCGTAGGTGGTGGCCCCGATGAATCGTGCCGTGCGGTGGAGTCGACCCCATGGGTCTTGGCGGTAGACCGAGTGGTCCGCCACCCCAGCGAGAGCGAGAGGATGCAGGGTCTGGAGCAGGAGGGCTCGTAGCCCCCCGATCAGCATCGATGACTCGGCGTGGACCCGCCATGCGACACTGCCGGGCCCGAACAGGCCAGGGTCATCGTGGGTGGCGAGGTCCGCCGTTGCCATCCTCTCGTCGCCGACGAGGGCAGCTCGCACCCGGGTTCCGCCTTGGTTCCGCAGTGACGAGACGACCTCACCGATCATTGCTCCAGAATAGACAGTTCGAAAGATCCTTGGAGACCCAGGCGATTTCGCCTATTGTCCTTGACTTGGATTCGAGAACCGTGGGTTCTCGAGGGAGAGACTCAAGTTTCCGCCGCCCCAGGCCGATGTTGATGCTTCGACATCCAGCCGCCGCTCGACCAGGGAGTTTTCGTCGATGCTGTACGCCGATCCCCATCCCTCTCGTCGCCGATCTTCATTGGCGACGCTGGCTCTGTTGGTGGCTTCGAGCGCCCTCTTGGCCTCGTTCGTGACCCCCGCCAGCCCGGCAGCCGAGGCGGCTGAGGTCCGTCCCATGACCTTGCCCATTCACCGGAATCGGATCGCCGACATGCATTGGACCGACACCTTCGGCGCCGCTCGAAGCAGCGGGCGATCCCATATCGGGGTCGACATGCTCGGCCCGAAGATGGTGCCATTGGTGGCCGTCAAGGATGCCACCGTCAGCTGGGGCCGATTCGAAAACGAGCGTGGCAGCATCCTGCGGCTCCGTGACGATGAAGGGTGGGAGTACCAGTACATCCACCTCAACAATGACACCCCAGGCACCGACAACGGACAGGCGTTGTGCACCGAGACATTTTCTGCCCGCTTGTGTACGTTCATCGACGGTGACGGCGACTTCCCTGACGGGGTCAGGGTCAGCGAAGGCGAGGTCGTGGCCTATCTCGGTGATGGTGGCAACGCTGAGTGGACGGCCTCGCATCTCCACTTCGAGATCTACAAGCCGAGTGAATCCGGCGCCCAAGCCATCAACCCGACCCCGAGCGTTGACGCCGCAAGGGCCCGAGCCTTGGCTGGTGGTGAGACCGAGGATGGTCCACCGGCGGCGGAGCCGGGTGATGCGGGTTTCGCCGACCATGTCTGGTTCCGTCTCCATGGTCGCTACCCGACGACGGCCGAACGTGCCGCCTTTGCCGCCGAGGTCGGGACCAGTGGGGTGTGGCAGGCACTAGCCGGTGAGATCGATGAGAGCTCGACGGCGTCGACTGTCGATCGCCTCTACCTCGCCTTCTTCCTCCGCTATCCCGACAGCGATGGCATCCAATACTGGATCAGGGTTCGAGCTGCTGGCTACGCAGTTGAAGAGATCGCCGAGTGGTTCGCCGAGTCCGAGGAGTACCAGGCTCGCTACGCCGGGACCAGCTTCAGCCAGTTTCTCGATCAGCTCTATTCCGATGTGTTGGACCGGCCTTCCGACGAGTCGGGCAAGGCCTACTGGCTCGATCTGCTGGAGCGGGGAGTGGTGACGAGGGGCACCATCGTCGTCTACTTCACCGAGAGCGCGGAAATGAAGCTGGTCTCGGTCCACCGCAACGAGATCGTGGCCCTGAGCCTGGTGAAGGACGGGACGGTGCCGACCGAGGCCGAAGCCGAGTCGTGGCGG
>JAAETV010000260.1 GCA_024227975.1 Actinomycetes bacterium | reverse complement strand
GTGAACGAGACCTGATCGAGCAGCCGTTGGCCGACCGTCAGCGAGAAGCTGACCGAGTTCACGTCAATATGGCCCACAGCCCAACCCTAGTGACACGACAAGCGGGACCGATGGGGTTTTTCAGCGGGAGTCAGCCCCCGAAACTCAGGCCGCGCCACGTGCTCCCACAGGATCTCCAACAGACCCTGGCTTTCCCGAGGAGTGAGACCGACGACCGAGCGGAGAAAGCCGGGGCATATATATTGCAACCCGGCAGGGGCGGCGGTGACGTCGGTATGCCATCCCGTCCACGGCCGATGAAGGGGCTGACCTCGGCCGGCGTCCAGCTCACTCCCGAGAAGGGGCGCTCGGGCCCAGCCGCGGGCTGGGCCCGTGGGCGCAGGATCAGACGGGGGCGATGTCGTCGATCGGTTCGCCTCCGACCGGCTCGTCTCGGACCGATGCCATCGATCGAACTCCGAATACGGCGGCCGCCCCTGTCAACATCAGACCGCCACCAACCAGACCGAGGGCGGTTGAACCCGAGGCATCCAGCAGGAGGCCACCGAGGAGGGGGCCGATGACCCGTCCCCCGGCCATGACGGCCTGGGCATCGCCGGCCCGGTCGGCGGGATGGGCGGAGCGGGTGGCCAAGACGTTGAACACTCCGGGGATGGCCATCCAGAAGGCGAAGCCCCAGAAGACAAAGGCCAGAGCGAACACGATGCCGCTGTTGGTGGTAGCCAGCAACAGTGCACACCCGGCAGTGCCCGCCAGCCAGGGGCCGGGGAAGCCGCGTCGCCACGGCCACTTGGCGCTCGGTATTCCAGCCAGGGCGTTGGCACTGAAGACCAGGGAGACGGTCTGGGTCGTCAGCCCCGCATTGTCGCCCCCGAGGACCACGGCGTATTGGACGATCGACGAGCCCCCCATGGTGAAGATCCCGAGGGCAGCCAGAAGTACGAGGGCCGCCGGGATTGGTTTCGACCGTCGGCTCTTGTCCGGGACCCGGTCGGCGGCACCACTTCCCCGGCTGAACAGTAGGGGGATGATGGCAACCGTGCCGAGCAGGGCAAACACAGCAGCAGGGCCACCGCCGACGGCAAAGACCGCAATCAGGGGGGCGGCGGCGATGCCGGTGATCGGACCCATGACGGCGAGGTCACCCATCTCCCTCTCCTGCCCGAAGACCTGCACCCAGGCAAACCAGGTGATGAGTCCGAGCGCCAGCCCGCTGCCGAAGCGGAGGCCGACGAGGACGGCGAAGGGAGGCAGGACACTCGACGCCAGATTGGTGACCACCGCCAGACCCATGGCCGCCACGAATACCCGGCGCCGGGGTGAGAGCCAGCGACCTGACCCCCAGGACCCGATGACGAAGCCACCGAGCTGGGCCACTCCGATCAACGAGGCCAGAGCCAAGCCGATGTCGTACTCATCGACAACGAGATCAACCAAAAACGGGGTCGAGGCCATGACGAAGGTGCTGAACCCGACGGCCAACAAGATGCTGGGCCCGACCGACGGGCGGAGCAGGAGCGCGAGTCGGAGGGGGATCTGAAGCATGACTGATTCGACACTAGCGGCGCCCGATAAGGGGCAGCTGTGCTTCCGGTCACCCCGACTCCAGCGGATCCCGCGAGCATCTTCGCTACCCCCGGCGGACGATCCCCATTAGGCTCGGCCCGTGTCTGGGTTCGTAGCGGACTTCCGCCAACGGGTGAACACCATGACCCGCGAGCCGGGCATGGCCTCGGGATCGCTGCATTCAGTGGAAGACATACTGGCGGGATCGGTGCCGGTTCGCGTCTACCGGCCAAGTGAGTCTGCGGCACCCCTGCTCTGCTATCTGCATGGAGCCGGGTTCGTGGCGGGAGACCTGAACTCGCATGACCAGATCTGTCGAGTGCTGGCCGGGCGCGTCGGTGCGGTCGTCGCCGCAGTCGACTACCGCCTGGCCCCTGAACACCCGTTCCCAGCGGCGCTCGATGATGCCGTTGAGGCGGTGGACTGGCTCATCGGCCATGCCGACCAGGTCGGCGCTGACAGGTCACGCTGGGCTCTGGCCGGTGACAGTGCGGGTGGGACGTTGGCTGCGATCATCGCCCAACGCCGCCAAGGACGGCCCGATGGTCCTGTTGCGCAGGCACTCATTTGTCCGGCGTTGGAGTTCGCCGATCTGGATTCGCCATCCCACCGCGAGTTCGCTACCACCGAAGGGTTCAACACATCAATAATGGAGCAGATGGCTGATCTCTATCTCGGGACTGCTATCGACCGTAGGGACCCAGTGGTATCCCCGTCCCGGGCCGAGCCCCTGACCGGACTGGCCCCGGCCATTATCATCAGTGCCGAATTGGATCCGCTACGCGACGACGGCGAAGCATACGCCCGACGCCTGATCGAAGCTGGGGTACCGGTCACATCGTTCCGTCAGGTAGGCATGGTCCACTATGGCGTGTCGTGGTGCCGAGCTGCGCCTGAGGTGGCCCCTGGGATCGAGGTCGTGGTCGGTTCGCTGTCAACCGCACTCCACGGCCCGCACAATCGGCGAGGCCGAGTCTGACGCGATTCCCCTTGTCTGCCGACTCATCCC
>JAAETV010000259.1 GCA_024227975.1 Actinomycetes bacterium | reverse complement strand
TATGCCATTCTCAGTTGGTCGATCTTCGCCACGGTCCTTCTGTACCTGAGCAGCCGTCGCCATGTAGGCAAGACCCGACGTTTCATGAACGGCATCGTCGGCTGCGCCGTCTTGATGTGCGTCGGTTTCGTGGTCAGAGGGGTCCACGGGGAGATGGTGGGGGTCGAGTCGCCCATTCCTTCGCCGGCTGACCTGCTGCACATCCCGGCGTACCTTCTGTTTCTGCGGTCTGCCATCATGGCCCACCGGGCTCGCTCACCTCGGCGCAACTTCGACGCCTGGCTCGACGCCGGGGCGGTAGTGGCGGCTCTGCTGATGGTCCTATGGGTGATCTTCTTCGCTGACTATGTGCTGAGTGACATCGTCCCGCTCGACACTCGGGCGATGAACGGGGTCTACAACCTGATCATCCTGGTGACCTTCACGGTGTTCGTCCGCATAACGGCAACGCCGGGAAGCCGGTCACCGGTCTACTACCTGCTCGGTAGTGCCGGGTTCACCTTCTTCGTTGTCGACCTGGCTGCCTCATACTCATTGGTCTGGGATCAGGGACTGTGGTTGACCATCGCGCTGTCGCCCATCGTCTTCGGCCTGCTGGTTCAGGCGTTCCGTCACCCCTTGGCCGATCAGTTGCTGGAAAGGGACCTCGAGGCCGAAGTCTCGGTCGGACCGCTCCGGCTGAGCATCATTTCGACCGCCATCAGCGCCCCGATCTTGGTCCTCCTAGTCGGCAACGACCAGTCGCCGGTATCGATCGCCTTCCTGATAGCGGCTTCGGTGATCCTGTCGATCCTGGTGATAGCCCGCGTCGTGCGGTTGCTCATCGACCAGCGCGATACCGCCCTACTCGATCGCCATCTGGCAGCCCAGGTTGCCGAGTTGGCCGCCCTCGAGTCGAAGTCTGCAATCATCAATCGGCTGCCCGAGTTGGTGTCGCTGCTCATCAGCCGCGATGTCGACGTGGCCTATGTCGACCGGGACGAGGGGCGCAACGTCATCGCCCTCCCCACTGCCTTGAAGACGGGCTCGGCCCGCGGCATCGAGCTGAGTGGCCTCGACCAGTCGCTGCCTCCCGCGGTACAGAGAGTCGCTGATCTGCTGATTCGAGATGCCGGACTCCTAATTGACTCGTTCGAGGGTCTCGAGGCCTTGGCCCAGCAGAAGAGTGAGGAAGCGGCGAACCGCCGGATTGCCTCCAGCGAGCGGCGGTTCCGGGCCCTGGTCGAGCGCTCTACTGACATGGTCGTTGTGATGGATGCCGACGGTTCAGTGAGCTATGTCAGCGACACGATTCGCCAGATCCTCGGGTATGAGCCAGACGAGGTGCTGAACAGGCCGCTGTTCCGGCTGGTTCACCGCCACGATGTCGAAGCGTTCGACGAGGGGGTGGCCAGGTCCTTGGACAACCCCGACGATCACAGCTGGTACGAGATCCGATTCCAGGCCTCCGACGAGTCGATCCGACTGATGCGGTTCGTGATGACGAACATGTGCAGTGTGCCCGAGATCGAAGGACTCGTGATCAATGCCAGTGACGTCACTGAGAAGCGGCGCCTCGAGCGGGACCTTCTCGACGCAAAGGTCACCGACCGGTTGACCCTGCTTCCCAACCGGACGGGCTTCCTCGAGGAACTGGAGCTCTCGATCCGCCGGACGGACATCACCGGTTCATCGTTGGCCGTCATCACCTTCAACATCCGGGATTTCAAGGCGGTCAACGACGCGCTGGCCCCGACCGTGGCTGATGAGGTGCTGATCAACTTCTCGTCGCTGATCCGCAAGACGGCTCGGCTCGACGACACCGTGGCCCGGCTCGGTGGGGACGAGTTCGTGCTACTGATGCGCAACGCCCCGAGTGCTGCCGACGCAGTGGCCTTGGCTGAGCGGATCCTCGAAGTGCTGGCCCAGCCGATCTCTGTCGACACCCATGAGATCACCATCCAGGCCGATGCCGGGGTCGTATTCGAAGCAGACGCCGACGTCGAGGCCCACAACCTGGTTCGGGATTCCAACATCGCCCTCTCAGTGGCCAAGCAGTCGGGCTCGGCCAGCGTCGTGCTGTTTGAAGCGGCAATGGCCTTGGAGGTCACCGAGCGGCTGGAGTTGCGATCGGGTATCACCCGGGGGCTGGAGAAGGACGAGTTCAGGCTCGTGTACCAGCCGGTGATCGACATCGCCTCCGGCAACGTTCGATCGCTCGAAGCGCTCTCCCGTTGGATCCACCCTCGCCTCGGTGCCATCTCGCCGCTGACCTTCATCGAAATTGCTGAGCAGTCGGATCAGATCGACGCGGTCGGCGACTGGGCTCTACGGACCGCCTGCCGGCAGATCCGATCATGGGACGAGGAAGGCCTGAGTGGCTTCGGCGTCGGTGTGAACATGTCGGTTCACCAGTTGCGCAGAGAGGACATCGTCTCGCGGGTCCTCCGCATCGTCGACGAGGCTGAGGTCGATCCTGGTCTGGTGACAATAGAGGTGACGGAATCGGTGCTGATCGATAACACTGATGTCGTCGCCGCCCGGATGCGCGCCCTCCGGACCGCTGGGTTCCCACTGGCCATCGATGACTTCGGTACCGGCTACTCATCGCTCGGCTACCTCCAGCGCTATGAATTCGACATCCTGAAAATCGACAAGGTCTTCGTCGACCCGCTGGCCGACCCTGAGCGGGAACGGGAGCGTGAGGTCGTACGGTCGATCATCTCGCTGGCCCGGGGCCTGGGGGCCAAGACGGTGGCCGAAGGCATCGAGGAACAGGTCCAGTACGAGGTGCTGGCCGATTTGGGCTGCGACTACGCCCAGGGCTATCTCATGTACCGTCCGCTCGAAGTCGCCGATTGCACCGAGGTGCTCCGCTCGGCCCCGGTCAGGGCCAAAGCCTGACGACGCCGAGGTGCCCTCGGCCCAACCCTCCTGAACTGGCCTGACGGGCCGCCGGACCCAACCTCACCGACGAGGAGTGGGAGGCGTTCGGTCCGGATGCGGACTATCGGCTGACGTGTCCCCAGTTGTCCAAGCCAGAGTGAGCTGGTAGCAGCCCCCGGGGAGGGGAACCTAGCGGGCTCCATGGCCTTTCTTGACCGCCTCCACCGACTCGGCATCGAGATAGCGAGTTTCGGTACCGATTCGCACCAGTGTGATCGATTGAGCTAGCACCAATGGCCACTGAGATAGTGTCCACCCCGTTCGGGTATCAGCGAGACTAGGAGCGACAGATGGCGACCGCCGTCCATGTCCAGCCCACGGTTACCTGGTACATGGGCGGATTCAGCTCCTCAATCCGAAGGCAGCAGGCCTCGGGCTTGCAGCCAGGACCGCGCAACTTCTTCGACCGGCTCCCCGTCCGCCAACCGCTTGTTCAAGGTGCGCAGGTCGCCCGTGGTCAACCGATGGGAGACGGCATCGATGGCCACGACCAGCTCTGGTCCCCACCTCTCCACTGCGTCGATCCGGATGACAGGAACCACATTCTCGGCCGGTTGCATCTGGAGATCGTCGATCAGCTCGACCAGGTCGCCGTCATCCAGTTCGGAGGCGGTGGAGAACATGAGCCCGACATCTATCTCACCCCGGCGCAGTGCCTCGGCGGTGAACGCCAATGAGCGCTGAGGAACGAACTCGGCAAAGTGAAGCCCATAGACGCGCTCGAGCCCGAGGAGGCACAGTGGCCGATCGGAGCACTCGGCCGGTCCACCGAATCGCTGTTCTTGAACGACATCGGCGAGATCGCTGATGTTGGCGAGCTCCTCCCGCCGGGCTGTCTCGTTCGTCACGACGATGGCGTTCTTGTCCTCGGCCGGGGAAGGCTCCAACGCCGTCAACCCTCGATCGGCCAACCGCTCCGCCAGCTCAGCCCATGCCGAAGAGGTATCGGGGTTGGCTTCGGTACTCCCGACGTACTGCAAGGCGGTACCCAGGTACTCAGGCACGAGGTCGATCCGATCGAGCTCCATGGCTGGCGCGATGATCTCCCGCGGACCGATGGGGCCGAG
Source organism: Actinomycetes bacterium (assembly GCA_024227975.1). The sequence continues at coordinate 2,257 of JAAETV010000259.1, read as the reverse complement.
CCTGACGACGGGTACGCCGGTCTCCTCAACCACCTGGGCGTACAACTCAGCCAGGAGGGTGCTCTCGGCGAAGTCGAAGCTCGCCACCCGCAAGCCTGAGGCCTGGGTGTCGTCGGCCTGGGTTGGGGTCGAACCTCCACACCCGGCGACTGAAGCCAGGACGCACGCTGCCACCACAACGAGGTGGACTCGGCTAGTCATCGGGCTAGTCTCCCACAGCTCATCGGGTGCTGCGCCATGATTGAGGTCCTGCGTTGGCTCGGTTTCGCGCTGGGAGTCGTCCTGTCCGTTGGCACCGTGATCGGGGTGATGAAGACCTTCATCGTCCCCCGTCGCTCATGGTCCCTGATACCAGCAACGATCGGCCGCAACGGCTTCCAGTTGTTCCACACCATCGCCAGTCGGTTCCGATCATTCGATCTCGCCGATCGATTCCTGGGCTTCCTCGCTCCCGTGGTGATCATCAGCATCCTGGCCTCATTCCTGGTTTCGTTCGTGTTGGCCTTCGCCCTTCTGCTGTTGCCGTGGGGAGAGCCGACTCTGGGAGACGCGATTCGAGAGAGCGGATCGTCGGTGTTCACGCTGGGGTTCGTGGCCACCAACGAGCCGGTGCCGACCGCCCTCGACATCATCGGTGCGGCGACGGGCATGATCTTCGTGGCGTTGACGATCGGCTATCTACCGACGCTGTACGCCGAAGTCACGAAACGAGAGGTTCTGGTCAAGCAGCTCGAAGGATGGAGCGGGACACCTTCTTGGGGCCCGGAGGTGTTGGCCCAATACTCGAGTGCCGATGCTGTCGACGAGTTGCCGGCCCTCTATCGAGCGTGGGATACCTGGGCGGCCCAGGTGGCGGACTCCCACATGAAGTATCCCGTTCTGACCCACTTCCGGCTTCCCCGGGCCAGGAACCACTGGTTGGTCGCCCTCCTCGCCGTATTGGACACCGCCGCCCTGGACATCGCCCTTCGTCCCTCCGCCGATCACTCATGCGCCCGCCTCCTCCTTCGCCAGGGCAGCAACTGCCTGCGCTCGGTCGCCTATCCGATGCGTCGTGTCGAACTCCAGTTCGCTGACAGCGGGCTGAGTCAAGCCGACTTCCACCATGGTGTCGACCATGTGCTTGCCGCCCGATACCCGGCCCTGGCCTCGGCCGATGCGGCCTGGGAGTCGTTCAGCCGAACGCGAGCCCACTACGCCCCGCTGGCCTACCAGCTCATGTATTGGACGATGGCCGCCCCCGCTCCGTGGAGCGGTGATCGTGCCGGTTTCCCGGATCTCATTGACTGGCCTGAGGGTGTGAGCCCGGCCGACCCCGACCAACATCGACGATTCCCCTGACGGCGATCTCAGGGTCATCAGGGTCAGTGCGGGGGCATCCCCGATTGGCGTCGGGCCACCGGGGCGTCACAGTCGAAGTATGAAGTTCGACCTCCAAGACCTCGTCACCACATACTTCACCTCGTTCGTTGGCCAGGGTGGGCTTGCGTTGGCGGCGGTGAGCACTGTGATCATGGTCAGCGGCCTTGGTGCCCGGGCTATCGAGCTCTGGGAACGGGTTGTTCCCGTTGGCGGCCAATCCCAGAGCCGGTACGCGCCAGCGGCCCTGGAGGTCACCTCACCTCCACCGAGTTCCCGATCTGTCTCTCCCGACACGGTTGAGGTGGCTATGCTGCGACCGCGCGTGTGTTCGAATGGCGAGATGGGCCCACTGCCCCTGGTCGCAGGTCAACAGAGGTTCAATGAGAGCTCGACGGCAAACAAGCACCTCCAACTTCGGTGTCGGTCTGCGAGAAAGTCACGACGCGACGGCCTTCTACGATCGCTTCCGGGCACCGGAGCTGTCCGACGATCAGGATGTGCCGGCGCCCAAGCCTGTCCCTAATCCGTTCGTTCGAGGTGACGCTCGGCACATGGATCTTGTCGAGGACGGATCAGTAGCCCTGGTCGTGACCTCACCGCCATACTTCGCCGGCAAAGAGTATGAGGAGGAGCTGGGCCGAGACGGTGTCCCTTCCTCATACCTCGAGTATCTGGAGCTCCTGACCGATGTCTTCGCCGAGAGCGTTCGCAAGCTCGAGCCAGGCGGAAGGATCGCTGTCAACGTCGCCAACCTCGGCCGCAAGCCGTACCGAAGCTTGTCCGCCGATGTGGTCCGCATTCTCGAACACGACCTCGGCCTCCTCCTCCGTGGTGAGTTGATCTGGCAGAAGGCCGAAGGAGCCAGCGGATCCTGTGCCTGGGGCTCATTTCGTAG
>JAAETV010000258.1 GCA_024227975.1 Actinomycetes bacterium | reverse complement strand
GCGGCCGCCCGGCTCCGTCAGACTTCGGTGACCCAGCCCGCGCTATACGCGGTCGAACACGCCATGGCCTGCCTCATGCGGTCGTGGGGCCTGACCCCCGATCTGGTCATAGGCCACAGCATCGGTGAATACGCGGCCGCCGTCGAGGCCGGGATCATGTCGTGGGAGACGGGGGCGCGCCTGGTGGTGGAGCGTGGGCGGCTGATGGACTCGATGGCTCCCGGCTCGATGCTTGCCGTCGGCCTGCCCGCTCGGGAACTGGAGAACCGGCTGGTGTCGGGACTGGAGTTGGCGGCCGAGAACTCCTCGGAGTTGAGCGTGGTTTCGGGCCCAACAGCCGACATCGAAGCCTTCGCCACCCAGCTGGAGGACGAGGGCCTCTCGGCCCAGCTGCTGCACACCTCGCACGCCTTCCACTCAGCATCTATGACCGACGCGGCCACCGCCTTCGCCGACATAGCGGCCTCAGCCGAGCTGGGTGCGCCCCAGATCCCGCTGGTGTCCAACGTGACCGGCCGGTACCTGACCGAGGCTGAAGCCACCGACCCCGGGTTCTGGGCCAACCAGATCCGCCGACCGGTGCGTTTCGCCCCCTGCCTGACAACGGTGGCCGAAGCCGGGCCGGCCGTGTTCCTCGAACTGGGACCGGGGCGGGCCCTGTCGACCTTCGTCAATGCCCACCAAGAGATCGAGGGGGCAACGGCGACCCCGACCATGCGCCATCCCCAGCAGGATCGATCGGATCAGCTGGTGGCATTGGAAGCGGTGGCCCGCCTGTGGACCAGCGGGATCGACCTCGACTGGGAGGCGGTTCAGGGAACAGCGGAAGGGCGCAGGATCCCCCTCCCCACCTACCCCTTCGAGCGGGAGCGGGCCTGGCTGCCTCCCCAGCGACACGTGCTGGCCCTACCCCAGTTCGGACCCCAGACCGGGGCTGCCACCGGTCTGTCCCAGCGCGAACCCATCGACCGCTGGCTCTACGCTCCCTCCTGGCGTCGGGAACCGGCCCTCGATCGAGCCCGCGACGAGGGTGTGACCGTGGTGCTGGCCCCAGCCGGCCCAGCCGGCGATGCTCTGAACGACCAGCTGGGTCAGGAGTCCGATCTCGTCACCATTCGCCCTGGGGCTGGTTTCGAGCGAGCTGATGGGAGGTCATTCATCGTCGATCCCTCGACCGATGATGATCTGGCCCAGGTGTTCGCAACCCTGTCCGAGGAGGGAATCCCTGTTGGACGTCTGGTCCAAGCGTGGTTGGCCGACCCTGCCCCTGACCCCCCATCCACGGGGGCTGAAGGCGGTGCCGGTGGTGGTGAGATCGAGGATCTCGATGATCTGGAGCGGGCTCTGGCTCTGGGGGTCCACGCCACCCTGGCCTGCGCCCGGGGCCTGAGCTCCCTGAGCCGGGCCCGGCCCATCCGTCTCGACCTGGTGACGGCCGGTGGCTTCTCGGTGTTGGGCGACGAGGTGATCCGACCCGAGGCCACGGCGCTGCGGGGCCCAGCCAAGGTCATCCCCCTGGAATACACCGGCTTGTCGACCAGGCTGATCGACATGGCCACCGGGCTCAGCGACGAGGCTGACCGCCAAGCCGTACTCGACGAGCTCCGAACCCGAGCCGGGACCATGGTGTCCGACGAGGTGATCGCTCTGCGCCACGGCCAACGCTGGTCACCCACGGTGGCCGTCCGGACCACGACCGACCCTCCGCCACCCGGCGGACCAACCAGCGACGGAGCGGAACGGCCAACCCTCCGGACCGGTGGCCGATACCTGATCGTTGGCGGCCTCGGAGGGGTGGGACTCAGCATCGCCCACCATCTGGCCGAGACCTACCAAGCCTCTCTGGTGCTGACCAGCCGTCGAGGACGACCCGTCGTCGACGCCGACACTGACCCTGAAACCTGCCGCCGGGCCGAACTGCTCAACGAGATCGAGGCCCTGGCCGCCGATCTAGAAGTGGTAGCCGTCGATGCCGGCGACGAAGCGGCCATGACCGCCCTGATCGACCGGATCGACCGGATCGAAGGCTCCACCGACACTACTGGGTCGGGCCAGCCTCTGAACGGGGTCGTGGTGGCGGCCGGGGTTGCCGATCAGATGGGGGCCATCCACCGTCGCAGCCGAGACGACATGGCGGCCTCGATCGCATCCAAGATCCAGGGGTCGTTGGTGTTGGAACGGGCGTTGGGCGAGCGCGACCTCGACTTCGTCTTGTTGTCATCGTCGATCGCCTCGGTGCTCTACCACAACCGGTTCGCCCAGGTTGGCTACGTCACTGGCAACAGCTACGCCGAGGCCTTCGCCCTTCGGGGCCGTCAGCGGGGCCGCAACACCTTCACGGTGGCCTGGGACGACTGGCTCGATATCGGTATGAGCGTGAGGGCGGCCCAGGACTTCTCGGCCGAGTTCGGCACCACCGTCGACCTGGTTGACAAGCTCCACTCCTTCTCACCAGCCGATGGGGTTCGCCTCTTCGAGCGTTCCCTGAGGTCACGGGAGCCTGTCTTGTTGGTGTCGACCACCGACCTTGAGCGTCGGATCACGGCCGATGTCGATGTGATCTCCCCCTTCCTCGAACAGGCCACCGGTGACGCTGGTGAGGTCGAGGTGGTCGAAGGGGCCACCACCGAGGAATTGGTGAGCTCGGTCTGGAGCTCCTTGCTGGGCTTCGAGAGCTTCGCTTCCAGTGATGACTTCTTCGATCTGGGCGGAGACTCTCTCCAAGCGGCCCGCATGGCCGACCGGCTCAGCCGGGCCCTGGGTGTCGAGGTCGCCGTCGACATGATCTTCGATGCCCCCGTCCTGTCGGCCCTGGCCCAAGCCCTCGACACGCTGGCTTCGGCATCACCGGCCCAAGGCTCCGATCTCACCTCAGGGGGCCAATCGGAGAGGTCGCTGGAGCCGGCGGTACTGAGCCCAGGCCAGCAACGTTTCCTCGATCGAGACAGTGAGAGCCCGGACCACTTCAACACCTCGGTCCTGCTACAACCCCGCCAATCCGTAGGTGAAGCTCGGCTGCGGGCGGCCCTGATCGAGCTGGTCGGCCGGCATGAGGCCCTCCGTCTCCGCCTCCTCCCCATCACTGGTGAGGGGCCCCGCCGCCAGCAGGCGATCTCCATCGAGACCGCCCCCGACCCCCTGACCAGCATTGATCTCAGTGATCAAGCCTCGGCCGATGTTTCAGCCGCCCTCGCTCAGGTCTGCACCGAGGTTCAGCAGTCCATGGACTTGGAGGCGGGCCCCATCTTCCGGGCCGTTCTGTTCTCGCTCCCCGAGGGTGAGCAAAGGATCTTGGTCGTCACCCATCACCTCATGTGCGACCGGGTCTCGTTGTTGTTGATGATCGACGGTTTGGACGCCACCCTGGTCGACGGACCAGCACCCGCCTCGTCGGTGACCTCGGTACTGGATTGGGTCGATGCCCTCCACCACGCAGGGACCGAGCCGGCGGCCCGAGCCTATGTCGCCGCCCTGACCAGCCGTCCCTGGGATCGGGTCCGGCCTCTGCCCGTCGATCGTGATGCCGGCCCCGATACCAACCGCAACAAGACCGTAGGTGTCGTCACCACACCAGTGGCCAGCGCCGAGTTGATGGCGGCAACCGCCACATCCGACCATCGTCCCGATGAGCTGCTCCTACTGGCCTTGATGAGAGCCCTGGCCACCTGGTCGGGAGCTGATGCTGCCCTAGTCGATGTATTGGGGCACGGTCGTCGCCTCCCCCTAGAGGTCGACGTGAGCCGCAGCGTGGGCATGTTCCTCAGCTACAGCCCCGTCTTTGTCGAGTTCGCCTCTGGGGCGTCCGACTCGGCAACACTGGTTGAGGGTTTGCGGACCGAGCTAGCCGCCAACTGGCGATTCGATCCAGTGCGCAGCTACGGCTTGGGCGAGATCGGGGGGCCTGTCCGCCTCTTGCCCCGGGCCCAAGTCCTGTTCAACTTCGTCGGTCGGGCCATCGCCACCGACGACAATGCCCTGCTGGCCGCCGTTCACGACGAGCGAGGCCCCGAGAGTGACCCTGGGGGCAAGCGGGACCACCCCCTGGCGGTCAAGGCCGAGCTGATCGACGACAACACCTACGAGCTGTCGTTCGTCTACTCGACCACTATCCATGACGACGCCACCATCGAGCACCTGGCCAAGCTGACGGGTGAAGCCCTGATCGAGCTGACCACCACTCCCTGAGCGCGGGGTCGTCGAACTCAGCCGGCCGGGGGGTTGCTCGTAGGCTGGTCGCAGCTGCGATCGACGAGGATGGCGTGCATGGTGGCAAACCACTCGTCGATGTAGACGCTCCGGCCGATCGCGCTGGGGGCAGAGACGGGAACGATCTCTCCCGCGAAGCAGCGCTCGAATCGGATGGTGGCTCGGTGGAGGTGGTAGTCGGAGGTGACTAGCGCCAGCGACTGCCAACCCCGCTCGGTGGCAAGGGCAGAGATGGTCTGGGCCTCTCCCGCCGTGTTGTCGGGGCTGACGGTGACGCAGATCACCTCTGGACCAAGCCTCTCGCTGCCGCCCCCGTCGGCCTGGGTCTGCTGAGCCTCCTGGCAGAGGGGAGCCAGTTCTTCCCAGCCAACCCCCCAATCCTGATTGCCGGCATTGATCACCAACACCGGCGCCACCCCATCGTCGATCAGGGCCAGCGCCGTGCGGGCCCGTTCCCCTCCACTCCCAGCCAACACGACCACGGCATCGACCTGGTCGGGTGAGACGGTGCGGGGGCGCACCACCCGGTAGGCACTGATCATGGCAACCAGGCCCAAGCTGAGGACTAGCGCTGACACCAAGCCAGCGATGTAGATGGCGACCGTTACCCTCTTCGACATCGATCTCGATGTCGGTGTCGTCTCTGAACGGTATGGGGTCGGGGGACCGGAAACGTCAACTGCCACTTGGGCCACCGTAGTGGAGGACTGGGGCTGGGCAGGGTCAGGGTGGGCCAGCTGGGCCACTCTTCCCAGGGTCACTCTTCTCACCCCGTGGTCATGGTCTGGCGTCGAGGGTCGCCACCTGTCTGGATAGTGTTGGACGGTGCCGACTTCCAGCCAGGTGATCGAGTGGATTCCGCCCGAGAGCAGCCGCCTCTGTTGGCACGGCGTCGCCGACTTCGAGTCGGTGGAAGATGGGCTGATCCCATGGCGCCTGCCATTCGAAGATGCTCCCTTGTTGGCACCAGGCCTGGCCCGGACAGCCCAGGTGGCTTCCGGGGTGCGTATCAGATTCCGCACCAGCGCTTCTGAGGTACGGATCAGGGCCAGCAATGATGAGCCAAAGGCACCGATCAGCATGGTCAGCGGCCCGGGTCCCCCAATCACCACGTTCATCACACCGTCGGCCAACGAAGTGTCGTTCGGTGAGCCGGGTAGTGAGGAAGTCGAGATCTGGCTGCCCCATCAGGGTCGGACCGTTGTCTGCGAGATCGGGATCCCCACTGACGCCATCATCGAGCCTCGGGCCGCCCCAACCCGACGATGGTTGACCTACGGCAGCTCGATCACCCAGAGCATGAACGCTCAGAACCCGGCATCGACCTGGCCTGCTCTGGTGGCCCAGGGCCACGACCTCGATCTGACGAACCTCGGCTTTGCCGGCGAGGCTCACCTCGATCCAATCGTGGCTCGGTACATGGCTCAGGAGCCGGCCGACGTGATCTCGCTTTGCGTCGGGATCAACATCTACGTTGGGGCTTCGATGTCGCTTCGGACCTATCGGTCGAACCTGATCGAGTTCATCCGAGTGATCCGGTCCGGACATCCGGGGATACCGATCGTGGTGATGAGCCCCAT
>JAAETV010000257.1 GCA_024227975.1 Actinomycetes bacterium | reverse complement strand
TCGTCGACAAGTTGGGGTCGGCCCATGGCCTTGCACAAGCCTGACCATTGTTCGTCGGTCCCGACCGAGATAACGACCCAGCGGTCGTCGCCAGTGCACGGGTAGCAACCTTGGGGGGCGCGGGCGATGTGGCGGTTGCCGCCGGGACCATGGCTGCGACCAGTACGGGCAGCGTCGACGAAGTACTCGCCGATGTGTTGCATCATGTTCTCGCTCTGGGCGAACTCGATGAGCTCACCAATCCCGGTGTGCTCTCGCCGCCTCAGGGCACACATGACAGCGAAGGCCCCCGAGGCACCGCTCGTCGGGTCCATGTGGAATGCGGCCGAGGTCGTGGTGGGGTCGTCGTCGAGATAGCCGCGGAGGCGGGTCAGCCCGCAGAGGGCCTCGAAGTTTGCACCGAAGCCAACATAGGAGGCGTAGGGGCCACTGAGACCCATGGGTGGCATGCGAAGGGCGATCAGCTGGTCATTTCGGGCGTGGAGGGGCCCCCAGCCAATGCCTAGTTTGTCGAGGGTGGCGACGGAGTTGTTCTCTACCAATACATCGGATTCGTCGACGAGGCGGAAGAAGGTTTCAAGGCCGAGCTCGGTGCGAATGTCAAGCGTGCAACTCCGCTTGTTGCGAGCCTGAGCCGACCACATTCCATGAGCGTTCCAAGGTCGACCGCTCACGTCGAGATTGGGGTAACTACCGCCGAGGGGACCAAAATCGATCAACATCGCTGGATCGGGACGGGGCGAATTGCCCCGAGTGGCGGGAGGGAAGACCCACGGATTGTCGACCCGGATCACCTCCGCTCCGAGGTCGGCCAGGTGCATGGTGCATGACGGCCCGGCCCACACCACGGTCATGTCGATGACCCGTACCCCCTCCAACGGCAGCCGCGGTTGGACCGTCGATGGTTTGGCCGTGGGAGCCGGGGCGGCCGGCTCAGCGGGAGTGGTCGAGCGGTCGATGTCAAGGGTCTCGGCAGCGGAGCGAATGGCGCTAGCGCGGATCTCGGCGTCGTGTTGGCCGAGAGTGGGGGCAGGGCGGCGAAGCTGCCAGGCATCGCCGAGGCGGAATGGGGCTCCGGGCTGACGGTAGGCACCGGCTACCGGGTGCTCGGTCTCGACGAAGTAGCCACGGTCGACGAAGTGGGGGTCGTTGAGGACGTCGACTGGGGGGTTGAGGGCGGTCATGGCCCACTTGGCTGCCTGAGCTTCGGCCGCCCGGTTTGATTTGTCACCCTCGAACAGCCAGGGGAGAAAGATGGCCTGGACCTCGTCGATCAGGTCCTCATCGTGCATCCAGGCGGGATCCTCGAACCGTTGGCTGAGCCCCTCGTTGTCGAGCACTTGGAGCATGCGGGGAAGCCAGGGCATGAGGGTGAAGGCCAAGACATGGCCGTCGACGGTTGGGAAGAAGCCGTTGGGCAGGGTTCGCAGGACCCCGGGAGGTTGGCGGCCGACGACCTGACCGCTCCACAGGTACCAGAGGAGGTAGGTGACCCGGCGGTCGACGCTGCCAACCTGGGCCTCGAACATCGATAGGTCGATGTGCGCACCGGTCCCCGACTGCTCGGCGATGGTGAGAGCGGCCAGGGTGGCGGTGGCGGCCAGGTTGCCCGATTGGTAGGTGGTGAGGTTTCCGCCGAGCTTGGATGGCTCCCGGTCCTCGACCCCGGTCCCGTACATGGGACCGCCCATGGCGTAGGTGACGATGTCGGCGCCCTGATAGTTGGCGTAGGGGCCGTTCTGGCCAAAGGGGGTGATGCTGGTGACGACGAGGCTGGGGTTGTGCTCCCGGAGTGCCTGGTAGCCGAGCTCGGTGTCGTCGAGGGTGCCGGGGCCGAACGACTCGATCACGACATGGCTATCCACGGCCAGATCAGCTAGGAGGGCCCGGTCGGCTGAGGAGTCGATCCCGGCCACCATGCCCCGCTTGTTGGCGTTGAGGTAAAGGAACAGGGCGCTCTGTTCGGGGTGTGGTTGGTCGTCAGGGAAGGGGCCGTGAAGGCGGGCCGGGTCACCATCGGGCGGTTCGACCTTGATGACCTCGGCCCCGAAATCAGCCAGTAGCTTGCCGGCGAAAGGGCCGGCCACATCGGTGGCCAGCTCCAACACCCGGATCCCCTCGAGCGGTTGGCTCATGAGCTGACGTTAGTGATGGCCCCTGGCCGGGGCCAGTCGGGCCTGGCCAGGGTCTGACTTGAACAGTGGTCAAGCAGGGGGACCGGATCCTCCGCCCTACCGGTTGCCGGCGACGCCGCGACCGGCCGACGATGTCAGCCAGTCCTGGGTGGCGGCGATGGCGTCGGCCCGAGACACTGGCGGGACATAGCCAAGCTCGGTGCGGACTCGGGACGAGTCGAGGTAGTAGTCGCCGAGGGCGAGGCGGAGGCTATGGCTGGTGATGGGCGGACGGGCGTGGCGCTCGGATCGGGTCAAGCGATAGAGCGACTCGAAGGCAACGGCCGCCGCCGCGACGAGGGGGCGGGGGATATTGAACCGATCATCGACCTGGTAGCCGAGGGGTTCGACCAGGGTGGCCAGGAAGCGTTGGATACTCACCGGTTCAGCGTCGGTCACATGGAGGGGGGCGCCGGCCCAGGTCCGGTCGGGGTCTAGCTGCTCGACGGCGAGGGCGAAGGCATGAGCCAGGTTGGGGGCGTAGACGACATCGGTACGTCCGGTGGTGTCACCAATTAGGCGGATCGTCTTGGTGGGGAGGCGGGATAGGTAGAGGGGAACGACAGTCTGGTCGCCGGGGCCGAACAGGCCATATGTCCGCAGGGCGCAGGTGGCGAGATCGGAGCCGTTGGCGTCAAGCACGATCTGCTCGGCCGCCTGCTTGGTCGTGCCGTAGAAGGTGAGGTGCTTGCCTGGGTAGGTGGCGGTGGCCTCGTCGACCGAGCGGAGAGGAGTGGTACCGGTGATGACCTCCGCGCTGCTCATGTAGCAGAGCTTGGTGATGCCAGTGACCCGGCAGGCGGCGACCATATTGCGCGCCCCGACGACATTGACGAGGTGGAGGTCGAGGGGACGCCCAAGGTGGAGGTCCACCAGGGAGGCGCTGTGGATCACAGCCTCAGTGCCGGTGTTGGCCAGAGCGTCGATGACACTGGCCCGGTGGCGGACGTCAACCAGGCGATGCTCGACCTTGGCGGCCTGGGTCCGGTTGGAGGTCGGGGTCTCGGCGAGTCGCGGCTTGATGTCGAGACTGAGGACCTGGTGACCGCGCCCGACGAGAGCGTTGATGACGGATCGGCCCAACAGGCCTGATCCACCGGTGACGGCGACCTTCATGGCCGCACTCTAACTCTGGGGCGAGCGAGGATGCGTCGTCGGTGGTCACCAGGGTGTGGGGACGGGTCGGAGGGGGTCGGCGGTCTCAGACGGCCCCGGCGAAGTGGGTGAAATCCTCGCGGTTGCCGCTCCAGATGATCTCGCCGGCGACAACCAGGATCAGGGTGACGGCCCCCATCCCCACCAGGGTCTGGCGGAGGCCAACGGCGTCGGCCAGCATGCCGAGGGGGAGGGAGGCGAGGCCGAAGGCGCTGAATCCTAGACCGATGAGCGACTGGATACGCCCGTGGTAGGCGGGGTCGCTGAGGCTCAGAGCGAGGGTGGCGTTCATCGATTGGAAGCCGGCCGTCGAGCCCCCGACGACGGCGGCAGCAACCAGGGCCAACTCGTAGGTCGGGGCCAGGCCAAGCATGGCAAGGCCGACGGACAGGATGACGCCAGATATGACTTGGACTCTGGGGCCTCGGGCCAGCACCGTCCGAGCGACCAGGATGCCGGCCAGAAGGCCACCGGCCGCGCCGACGAGAGAGAGCATGGCGAAGCCTCCAGCGCCAGCGTCGAAGAAGTCCTCAGCAACGCTGGGGAGGAAGGCGACATAGGGAAAACCGACCATGGTGACCGAGATGGCAAGGACAACAACGAGGCGGACCGAGGGCTTGGATCGGGCATAGCGAATCCCGTCGACCAATTCGGCGAGAGGCGCTCGCTGGGGGCGATTGGGGTTGGGGTAGCCGGGGGCAAGGAAGTGAAAGCAGAGGGCGGAGGCGGCAGCGAGCACGGCGCCGAGGACGTAGATGCCACTGAAGCCGAGCCAGCTGACACCGAGAAAGGCAGCAGCGATGGCGGGAGCAATGACTCGATTGCTGTTCATGGAGATCTGGGCCAGGGCGACAGCATTGGGGATGAGCTTGGGTCCAACGATTTCAGCGGTGTAGGCCATGCGGGTGGGGAGGACGGTGGCGAAGGCAATGGCTTGGATGGCCGAGACCATGATCAGCATCCAGAACCTGGTGACGTCGAGTATCTCGGTGACAGCGAGGAAGGCAGAAGTGAGACCGAGGAGGAGGGTGGAGGCGACGAGGATCCGCCGCTTGGGGAACCGGTCGGCCATCACCCCGCCAAGAGGGGTCATGACCAGGGAGCTGGCACCGAAGGCGAGGGTGACGAGACCAAGGGCCGTGTTGTCGCCACCGAGCTCCTTGGCCAGGGCCCCACGGGCGATGATGCCGGAGAAGATGGTGAGGTAGTAGAAGAAGGTACCGAGCCAGATGATCCGGAAGGGGACGACGGCGAAGGATGCGAACGTGCTCGTCCGACCGGGTGTGGGCTCACTATCGGTTGGGGTAGTGCCAGCAGCGGGGTGGGTCGGTGGGCCGGGCTCTTCGGTTGGATCTTCGGTGGTGGTCACGGTGGCCTGTCGTCGGGGGAGGCGGCAGGTCATCTCGTTGGATGGTTCGCTTGGGTGCCACCTCCCTGCAAGCCCAGCTTGGCCCTGAACCACTTCGACAAGCCAAACGACCGCGTGAGCCGTCTCGGCCCGTTGAGGCCGGCAAGGCGATATTCACCACACGGGTTGTCAGCCGGTTCACCGTCGAGCACAGTGGTCACTGAGCACTGGCCTCCCCGGCACCCCAGCCGGACCGAGTAGGCTCCACCCCTGCGGGTGTAGTTCAATGGTAGAACATCAGCTTCCCAAGCTGAATACG
>JAAETV010000256.1 GCA_024227975.1 Actinomycetes bacterium | reverse complement strand
TCGCGGTGAACGGGGCCGAGGATGGCTACTACATCGAGGGCTCTGAGTTCGCTCAGTATGACGCTGCCAACGAGTCCTGGATAACGCTCGGCGCTGCCCTTGACTTGAATGGTTCGTCACCGAACTGCTCCTGGAGCGATGCAGGTTGCTGATCTCGCCTCGTGCGAGTGATACGGGCCGCGAAAGCTGCCTGATGTAACGAGTACCTGAGTAGGGCCGAGACTCGAATCGAGACCTCGGCCCTACTCGCGTCCTGGCTTGACCGAACGCATGGTGATGCGTCCGTTGGAGGGCCGAATTCGTCCTGATCACGTTTGTCTTGCCCGATGGCATCGCTGGCCTGATCAGACGGTGGGAGCGGCGCCAACGTCGCCTGCGGTGGTGAGACCAATCGACCCGGAACACCAGCCGGTGTCAGCGAGTTAGTAGTAGCCATGAGGACTCGACGTCAGGGCAAGGTCTCCCAACTCCTCCTCGTTGCCATTGCTCTGGCTCTTGTCGCCTCGGCTTGCGCCAACAGCGATGCTTCGGGATCTGATGAGGCGCAAGCCGAGGAAGGGACGCACACCGACGATGGGGGAGTAGGGGGTACGTCGTCGCCGACGATTACGGTCGCTGAGGTTCCTGATGCTGAGACCGAGACCCCGACGGCCTTCGTCGATCTCACCCTAGAGGAGAAGATCGAGGTCTTTCTCGGCCAGCCGAACAGCTCGCTCGCCTCGAACATTGCGGCCGATATGGCCCTCGACGGTGATCCTCGGTGGGGGCCGTGGCTACTCGACCTGCTGCGGCTCGGGCCGTCGAACACTACCGACGAGCAGGTAGCCGGAGCCATGTCGATCATCTCCCGCATCCCCCGAGAACCGGATCAGGCCATCAACGAGGACTACCGGACCTACGGCCAGTGGGTCTACGACGAAGCCATCGATCCAGGTCCCGGCTACCGGGAGTGGAAGAAGGCCCTCTATGGCCCCATCGACGAAGACTTTCCCGCCCTGTTGGACTCGATCAGAGATGATCTGACGCTGAGCCGGGTCCAATGGGGTGGGGTCGGTCGGGGCGGGATCCCAGAGCTCAATCAGCCAGCACGAGTGAGCGCGGCCGAAGCTGACTGGATGGTCGACGACGAGGTCGTATTCGGGGCTGTAGTTGACGGGGTTGCGGTCGCCTACCCATTCCGGATCCTGGGCCATCACGAACTGGCAAACGACATCATTGGTGACATACCGGTGGCGCTGGTGTTCTGCACCCTGTGCCGGACCGCCCTCCTCTTCGGTCGACAGGTCGAAGGCCAGATACTCGACTTCCAGACCTCTGGCATGCTCATCAACTCGAACAAGATCATGGTCGATATCCAGACTGACACCCTCTGGAGTCACCTGGAAGCGGTTGGACTTGGCGGTACCCATGTCGGGGTTGATCTGGGCCAGTTCCCGTTGGAGACCACGACCTGGGGTGACTGGGTCGAGGCCCACCCCGACACCGAGGTCCTCGATATCCCCGACGTCATCTTCAGCGACAATCCCGAACAGCCTCCCATCGTGTACGACTACGAACCTGGTGCCGCCTACCGGTTCTATTACGACGACCCCGACGTCTGGTTCCCGATTCTCGACACTCCCACCGACGACATCGCCCTCAAGGAGGCCGTGGTCGGACTCGACCTCAACGGTGAGCACTTGGCGGTGACGGTCGACGGGATCGTGGCCAGCGGACCTCGGGTGTTCGAAGTCGGCGGACAGGCAATCCTCTTGGTGCCGACGGGTTCGGCTGGAGCCCGGGCCTACGACGCATCGGGATCTTCACTGGCTGACGGTGATGCCCCATCAGTCGTGACCGCTGATGAGTCGACTGCCATCCTCGACGACGGGTCTGAGGTAGCTCGAATGATCGTCGATCAAGGACTGTGGTTTGCCTGGTTCGGGAATCATCCCGAGACTGATTGGTGGCCCCGCTCCTGACCGGATCATCCGGTCAGCGCTGTCATCAGAGGCGGCCGCGACCGGGGTCGTGGCTGCGCAACCAGCTGGGTACTGTTATCGAGGCCGCGGGGTGCCGAGGTCGAAGCCACTAGTCTGAGCCCGGATGTTTCAGAGGCCACGAGTCGGATCATGTGTTCGCTGGGCCTTGGTGGCGGTCTTCGTTCTGATTGTCGCTTCGTGTGGTGGCACCAATCCCGACCCGATCGCAGGCTCGAGCGCCGATCCGTTGGCCGCCGGGGCGACTTCGGTCAATGACCCGGTACCTATCGTGAACGATGACGATCCGTCGACCATTCTCCACCTCGAGCAGGAGTGGGCCGCCCAGCGTCAGCGAATCGTTGACTCACTGACCAATGACCTGTACGGGGTCGGCGAAGACGACATCCTTCGAGGCCCTGGGCAGTTCGAGCTCGATCTCGGCGACTGCCCGCCAGAGTGGGACGACCATGCGGGTATTGATGAGACCACGATCAGGGTTGGCCTCATCGTGCCCCAGTCCGGCAACCTGTCATCGTTCGACATGCTGGCCGAGGGGATGGGGGCGTATTTCGACTGGATCAACTCGGTCGGTGGGATCGATGGGCGACGGATCGAGTTGATCACCCGAGACGACGGCTACGACGCTGCAAGGGCCAGGGCCGCGGTCGAGGATCTGTTGACGACCGCCGACCCGTTCATGGTGACAAACGTCGGTTCGCCTGGCGCTCATGCTGTCTACGACGACCTCAACGCGGCCTGTGTGCCCCATCCTTTCGTGGTGTCGGCCCATCCGGCGTGGGGCGACCCCATCGACCATCCCTTCACCACCGGCTTCCAGCTCTCCTACTCAACCGAGGCCCTCCTCTGGGGAGCCTGGATCAAGCAGAACCTGGCTGCCGAGATCCCCGTCACCGTGGGGGCGCTGGTGACTGGGAACGACTTCGGTCAGACCTATGCCGATGCCTTCCAAGCCTGGGCCGACAATAACCCTGATGTCATCGCCGAGGTGACCTTCGTCTCCCACGACCCGACCCTGCTCGAGGTTGAAGAGGGGATGGCCGAGATCGTCGATCTGGACCCGGATGTGTTCTTGTCGATGACAACGGGGCAGCCTTGCTTGAGTGCAGTTCGAGAGGCTGCTCGGACTGGACTGCGGGACAAGGTACTGGCCTCGTTCACCCCGTCGGTGTGCACGCAGCCATCGTCGTTCATGATTCCCCTCGGAGCCGATGGTGACGGGTTCTATGTCATCGGTAGTGGTGTGAAGTCCACAGTGGATCCGCTATTCGCCGATGAGCCGTTCATCCGCTTCGTTGATCATGAGCTGAGGCTGGCTGGGCTGGACCCGGCGGCAACCCTGGCCGGGGTTGGGTTCGCCCAATACGGATGGGCCCATGTGGAAGTGCTGAGGCTGGCTTCAGAGCTGCCAGGAGGGTTGTCACGGTCGAATCTCGTGCTGGCTCTGCGCAGCCTCGACCTCCAACATCCGATGTTGTTGGATGGTGTCCGGTTCTCGACAAACGGTAGGCGCGATGGGTACCCGATCGAGGGTGCAGAGGCCAGCCGCTATGACGCCGAGGCCGGCGCCTGGTTCCAGCAGGGGGCCACCCTGGACCTCAATGGCTCGACACCGAGGTGTGAGTGGGACCTTCTGGTCTGTGGGTCATGACCGGATGATCAGGATGACCCATATCGATGGCCGGCTTCATGGGACCGGCCTCCTAGAGTACGGGCTTGTTCATCAAAGACGGGGAGCGACGACCAAATGGGTGTCTACCTTGAGGACCATCCGCCGGCTCGGCGGCAGTACCGTGCCACGCGTCGGGCGACGGTGAGTGGAGCCATCGTCGTCCATACAGCAGAGAACAACACAGACACCTCGCTCCCCGATGGTGGGGCCGAGGCGGTCGCCGGTTTCATTTCCCGCCGACGAGACGCTGCAGGTAGCTACCACTCGATCGTCGACTCGGATTCGACGGTCCACGTCGGTCATTATGAATGGGAGATGTTCCACGACGGAACCGGCGGCAACCGATGGTCACTCGGGCTCTCCTTTGCCTGTCGAGCCAGCCAATGGTCGACCCTGCCCGAGGCCTGGTTCAACGGGGCTCTGCGTAATGGGGCGGTCGAGGCGGCCAGCATGGCCCGCTGGGTACAGAGCACGGTTGGGGTCGCGGTGCCGGCTGAGCGGATTACAGCCGCTGAGTACCGGTCGGCCAAGCCCGGCTTCATCAGCCACGGTGAGCTCGACCCGGGTCGTCGGAGCGATCCAGGAGTTGACTTTCCTTGGAGTGAGTTCCTGGCCTTGTTCCAGGCAGAGATCCGTCCGACCGAAACCCCCGCCATGTCATCGTCACCGGAGGCGTCGATGCTCTTGCATAGGGCGATGGCCGAAGTCGATGAGCTCTATCGCGCCTACCGTGGGGCACGTCCTTCATTGGCCGAGCGGCGGACCTGGGGCCAGGATCTGGCCCAGAGGATCTACAGCACCGGGGACGACCCTCGGACAACACTCGCCTTCATCGAGTTCACCCTCCGCCAGGACCTGAACGACAACGCCTAGACCCGCCTAGACCCCTAGGGGCTGACGTCGAGGCGCTCGGCTTCGTTCGGGCAGAAGGTGAAGACGGCGGTGTTGATGACGAGGGTGAGCTGGTCTGGCGACAGCGCACTCTTAGTGGCCGCAATGGCCGTCTCCCGAATATCGTCGAAGTC
>JAAETV010000255.1 GCA_024227975.1 Actinomycetes bacterium | reverse complement strand
CGAACGGCCCCTGCCTAGTGACCGGATCGCCTACAGCCCGGTAATCGAGCGCCCCCCGATCCGCTGGCCCGGCGATGCTCGGGTGGCGTTCTGGGTGGCCCCCAACGTCGAGTTCTACGAGTACTTGCCACCCCGAGACGGGGTTCGCAATCCGTGGCCCCGTTCGCCCCATCCCGATGTACAGGGCTACGCCGAGCGCGAGTACGGCAATCGGGTCGGCTTCTGGCGTTTGCTCCCCGTACTCGATCGCCACGATGTCCGTTGCACAGTGTCGCTGAACTTTGCTGTGCTCGACCACTTCCCCGAAATCGGCGAAGCGATGATCAGCCGCCAGTGGGAGCTCATGTCGCACGGGATCTACAACACCCGCTATCTCACCACCCTCACCGAGGACCAGGAACGGGAGTTCTACCGGGACAATATCGAGAGTTGTTTGCGAGCCACCGGTCAACCATTGAAAGGGATGCTCGGACCCGCCATCTCCAACACCCTCGCCACCCCCGATCTGATGGCCGAAGCAGGGCTGATCTATCACGCCGACTGGCTCCACGACGATCAGCCGGTCCCCATCTCCGTCGAGTCGGGGCGCCTCGTCTCGGTGCCGTACTCCATCGAGTTGAACGACACCCCGGTCTACAACCACCACTATGAAGCCGATCACTTCATGCGGATCTGCAAGGCCCAGTTCGACCAGCTGTACGAGGAGGGGGCCGAGAGCGGGCGGGTGATGTGTCTCGCCCTCCACCCCTACGCCACCGG
>JAAETV010000254.1 GCA_024227975.1 Actinomycetes bacterium | reverse complement strand
TGCGGGGCCCTGGCGTGGGCGTCGATGGCGGCCGCCGCCATCAGATGATTGGGGTAATCCCAAAGCGTTTCGGCTTCGATACGAAGCTTCTCGTCGTGGTCAGCAACGAGCCCTTGATCGATGAGGTCACCGGCCCACAGGATCCGGAATCCGGCGGCCTCGAGGTAGCTGTTGATCCCGGCCGACCAGTCGGGTCGGTAGTAGCCGTTGGCGACGGTGATCGTCTCCGCCCCGAGATGCCGCAAGCCCTCCACCAGACAATGGCCGGCCATGAAGAATCGGGCGCCCGCCTTCTCCGAGATGTCGGTGCAGATCCGCTCGATGTCGTCCGGGGAGGTGCCGTTGCAGTGCACCCAGTTCGATCCGACCTGTCCGATCACGTCGCAGAACGACCGGCCGAGACAGACCGCCGACTCCTCCAACAGGTCGAAGTTCTTGGCTCGCTCCCCGAGCTCGTACTGGTAGCCATCAATGTGGTTGACCCGCTGCAGGATGCCTGTCCCCGCTGGCGCCACTTGAAGGAACTGCTGTGGGCTGTCGTCAAAATACTGGGGTGTCGTGACGAACCCGGCGTACGCCTCATAGCGGCGGTGGACCTGTCTAACCATCTGCTGCTCG
>JAAETV010000253.1 GCA_024227975.1 Actinomycetes bacterium | reverse complement strand
GACTCGTTACCGCCGTCGGTCAGCCACGTTGCCAAGCTGTCATGTGGGGTGGCGACGCCAAGGGGGACGGTTAGGCTCCGCCTTGCTGACAATGTGGAGAGGACGACACATGCGCAAGAAGCTCTTGGTACTACTCGCAATCCTCGCGGCCTTCGCCCTGGTGGCGGCGGCCTGTGGATCCGATGACGATACGGCGGAATCCGATGCTGGCGATGGCGGTGACGGGGCAGGAGCCGGCGTCAACATCGGTCTCGTCTATGACATTGGTGGCCGTGGCGACCAATCGTTCAACGATTCGGCGGCTGCTGGTCTCGATAAGGCAGTGGCTGACCTGGGCATCGCGCCTTCAGAGGCCTCGGCCAACGAGGATGGCTCGAACCGTGAAGAGCTGCTGAACCTGCAGGCCGAAGGCAACGAGCTGGTGTTCGGTGTCGGCTTCCTGTTCGCAGAGCCAATGACCAATGCGGCAACCGCAAACCCGGATATCAACTTCGCCATCATCGACGATTCGTCGATCGACCTGCCGAACGTTGCGGGCGTGGTGTTCGCCGAACACGAAGGCTCATTCCTGGTCGGCGCAGCGGCTGCTCTCAAGAGTGAGAGTGGCAAGGTTGGCTTCATCGGTGGGGTGAACATCGAGCTGATCCAGAAGTTCGAAGCTGGCTTCGTTGCCGGGGCGACGGCAGTCAATCCCGATATCGAGATCGTCTCCCAGTACCTGACCGAGCCGCCGGACTTCGCTGGGTTCACCGACCCCGCAGCCGGCAAGGTCGTTGGCCAGTCAATGTTCGAGGGTGGTGCCGACGTGGTGTATCACGCCGCTGGTGGTTCCGGTGCTGGACTGTTCACTGCAGCCAAGGAGTACTCAGAGGCCAATGACACCAAGGTATGGGCCATCGGGGTCGACTCCGATCAGTATCTGAGTGCGGGTGAAGAGGTGCAGGAGTACATCCTGACTTCGATGCTCAAGCGGGTTGACGTCGCCGTAGCCAACACGATCCAGGCTCAGGTCGATGGTGAGTTCGCCGCCGGTGCCCAGGTCTTCGACCTCTCGGTCGACGGGGTCGGCTACTCGACTTCGGGTGGGTATGTTGACGACATCGCTGATCAGCTCGATGACTACAAGCAGCAGATCATCGATGGTGAGATCACGGTCCCCACGACCCCCTGATCAAACCCAGTTCCGGGGCCTTTCACCCGGATCTATCTAGTTCCAATCGCATGAAACAGCGGGGCCGGCTATTGTCCGGTCCCGCTGTGCTTTTGTTGGACGAGGATCGGGGCCGTTGTTGACGGTGAGATATCAGAGGAAGGGCCGGCATGGCTGAACCTACGGCTGCACCCGCTGTGTTGCTCGAGGGGATCACCAAGCGGTTCCCTGGGGTCATTGCCAATGACGGGGTCGAGCTCAAGGTCGAATTGGGCGAGATCCATGCCATCGCTGGTGAGAATGGTGCTGGCAAGTCGACCCTGATGAAGATCCTCTACGGGATGCAACAGCCCGACGAGGGCACGATGACGGTCAACGGGGAAGAGGTCCACTTCAGCTCCCCGACGGCCGCCATCGAGGCTGGGATCGGCATGGTCCATCAGCACTTCATGCTGGCCGACAACTTCACGGTGCTGGAGAACATCATCCTGGGGGCCGAGCCGATGAGTGGCGGGGATCGGATCGACTTCGCCGAGGCGCGCCGCAGGATCCTGGAGATCAGCGAGACCTACGGGCTGACCGTCGACCCCGACGCCCTGGTCGAAACGCTCGGAGTCGGCGAGCGGCAACGGGTCGAGATCATCAAGGTCCTGTACCGCGGGGCCAAAATCCTGATTCTGGACGAGCCGACGGCGGTGCTCGTACCCCAAGAGGTTGAGGCCCTGTTCAACAACATGCGTGACCTCAAAGGCGAAGGCCACACGATCCTGTTCATTGATCACAAACTCGACGAGGTACTGGAGATCGCCGATTCGATCACCGTCTTGCGTCGTGGTCGAACCGTGGTCACGGTCAAGCCAGAAGACGTCACAGCCCGGGACCTGGCCGAGCTGATGGTCGGATCGGAGTTGCCGACACCAGAGACGAGGGAGTCGACGGTTCGTGACGATGTCGTGCTCGAGATCAAGGGACTGGCCGTCGCGGGGTCCGAGACTGAGGTTTCGATCACTGATGTCGATCTGTCGGTTCACGCCGGCGAGATCGTCGGCATCGCCGGTGTCGAGGGCAATGGGCAACAGGAACTGGTCGAGACCCTGCTCGGTATCCGCCATGCGTCGAGCGGATCGATCCACTTGGACGGCGAAGACATCGGGCACTGGAAGGTGCGCCGCATCCGCGAAGCTGGGATCGGCTACATCCCTGAGGACCGCCATCGGCGAGGCCTACTCCTCGACGCTCCCCTCTGGGAGAACAACATGCTCGGTCGTCAACAGCAGGAGCCGTTCGTCAAGCATGGCTTCTGGATCGACCCCAAGGCGGCCAGGGCCCACACCGAGGAGCTGATCGATCGCTTCGACGTCCGAACGCCCAACGTCGAGGTACCGGCCCACGCCCTGTCCGGAGGGAACCAGCAGAAGCTGATCGTGGGGCGTGAGCTATCGGCTGATATCAAGTTGCTGATTGCGGCCCATCCAACCCGCGGTATCGATGTCGGAGCCCAGGCCGCGGTATGGGACGAGCTGAGGTCGGCCAGGGCCAAGGGCATGGGCATCATTTTGATCTCGGCCGACCTCGACGAGCTGATCGGTCTCTCCGACCGGATCCGGGTGATGCTGCGAGGCCAGCTCGTGGCTCAACTCGACCCGGCAGACGTGACCCCCCGCGACCTTGGGAGCTATATGACAGGAGCGAGGACCGCAGCATGAAGTCACGACTCCTGGTCCTCGCACCGCCGGTTGCCTCCCTCGTCATGGCCTTCGTAATCTCGTCGATCGTGTTGTTGATCTCGGGGGCGAACCCCCTCACTGCCTTCAGCAACATCATCGAGTTCGGTTTCCGGCCGAACACCCTGGTTGAGACGCTCAATTGGTCGACCCCCCTCTACTTGTCGGCCATCGCTGTCGCCATCGGGTTCCGGATGAACCTGTTCAACATCGGGGTCGAGGGCCAGTACATCATCGCCGCCTTCATGGCAGCCCAGGTTGGCCATGTTGTCTCCCTTCCGCCGGTGCTTCATGTGTCGGTGATCATCATCACGGCCATGGTCGTCGGCGGGTTCTGGGCCGGACTGGCTGGCGTGTTGAAGGTCACCCGGAACATCAACGAGGTGATCTCGACCATCATGTTGAACTCGATCGCCGTCGGCGGGGTCGTTTCCTACTTGCTCGGGGTGTGGGACGTACCCGATCCGGGGCTCGACACCGCCCTCGGTGACATCCCCCCGTCGGGACAGTTCCCCTCCCTCAACTGGCTTTCCGATGCCGTCGTCGGAGAGACCCGCTCCGACACCTGGGGTTTCGTAGTCATCGCCATCATCGTCGGCTTCGCATACCACTACATGATCAACCGCACGAGCCTCGGCTACGACCTACGAGCCACGGGTGCCAACCCGAGTGCGGCCGAAGCTAGCGGTGTCGATCCCAAACGAACCATTGTCGTCGCCATGGTCCTGTCGGGGATGATCGCCGGGCTCGTCGGCCTGCCTGAGCTATTGGGGGACTCCCACGCCTACAGCCTGCGCTTCACCCAGGGCCTCGGCTTTGGGGGCATCGCCGTCGCCCTCCTCGGCCGCAACCATGCCGGCGGCATCGCTATCGCCGCCCTCCTCTTCGGCTGGCTGGGCCGGGCTTCGGGGGTACTCGAGGTGCGGGGTGATGCTCCCCGGGAGATCATCTCGATCATCACCGGGGTGATCATGCTCTCGGTGGTCATCGCTTACGCCATAGCCGAGCGCTACCAGCGGATCGAAGAAGCGAAAGCGGCCGCCTCACTGACCGGAGCCGAGTCATGACCGCCCCAACGACCGAGCCTCAGGCCGAACCGATGGACAACTCCGAGTCGGTAACCTCTCGGTTCGCCCTGACCGGAACCAGGCGCCTCATTGCTCTGGTGGTGCTGGGCATGGTCCTGCTGGCCTTGACCGAACGGTTTGCCAGGATCCCGACCACCGACCTGACCTCGTCCGGTACATGGAGCATTGCCCTGGGCTGGTCGATCCCAATCCTCATGGCCGGCCTCGGTGGCATGTTCTCGGAGCGTTCGGGGGTGGTGAACATCGGCTTGGAGGGTCTGCTCATCCTCGGTACCTGGTTCGGGGCCTACGGCACTGTCGTGACCGGAAGCCCCTGGCTCGGCATCCTCTTCGCCATAGTCGCTGGCGGTGTCGGGGGCCTGGTCATGGCTGTCGCCACTGTCTCGTTCGGCGTGGACCACATAATCGTTGGTACCGCCATCCTGGTCATGGCTCCTGGCATCTCCCGCTATCTGTCTGGCCTGCTCTTCCCCCAGCATGGGGGGTCGATCACCCAGTCTCCGAACCTCAGCGGCGTCAGCACCTTCAGTGTCCCCTTCCTGGCCGGCGGCGCCATCTTCGGCTGGGAGAGCCCCGACATCCTCGGTGCCATCGAGCGGTCAGACGCTTTTCTGGTCAGCGAAGCGGCCGGAATCATGCGGGGCTTTGTCTTCCAGATGTCCTGGTTCACCCTGATCGGGATCCTGGTCATCCCCGGTTCGGCCTGGGTCCTGTGGCGCACCCGGTTCGGGTTGCGCCTCCGCAGCGTTGGTGAGAGTCCTGACGCTGCCGACTCCCTTGGCATCGATGTCTACCGCTACAAGTACTACGGGGTCGTCATCTCCGGGCTGTTGGCCGGATACGGGGGTGGGTTCCTCGCCATCCAGCTCTCGGGCTTGTATAAGGAGGGGCAGACCCAGGGCAAGGGCTTCATCGGTCTGGCGACCATGATCTTCGGCAACTGGCGACCGGGAGGGACAGCATCAGGTGCCCTCCTGTTCGGGTTCACTGAGACATTGCGCTTGCGGGATCCGGCTGCGCCCCACGCCCTTCTGCTATTCGTCGCCATCGTCCTCGGGTTGTTTGCCTTGAGGGCTGGCCTCCGACGTCGTGTAGTCTCGGCCACTGGGCTCGGGGTCGCCGGTCTGCTGATCTTCTGGTACTACATGGCCGTTGACACCGTCCCGAATCAGCTCCCACAGGTCACACCCTTCATTGCCGTGATCGTCGTCTTGCTCTTCGCAACCGGACGGTTGCGGCCGCCAGCGGCCGATGGTCAGATCTGGATCAAGGAATAGGCCGAAGCCTCCTCGGCAACGATGACGAGGGGCACGGGGACGAGGTCCTGGCCGCACCGCGATGCGATACCTTCGGAGCTTGTGATCTCCGATGGCTTGGATCTGGTGAACTCGCTTCTGGACTGGCTCGACTCGTTCTCGGGCAGCCCCTGGTTCTATCTGGTCATCTTCGTCATCGCGCTGCTCGACTCAGTGATCCCCGTCGTCCCCAGCGAGACGACGGTCATCGTCGGTGGTATCGCCGCCGGGCAGGGCGATCTTGCGATCCTCCTGGTCATCTTG
>JAAETV010000252.1 GCA_024227975.1 Actinomycetes bacterium | reverse complement strand
GTAAACGTTTCAGAGACTGCCTGGTGAATATTGCCCCGTCCGATCAGGCTCAGAAGATGACCCGAAAGATGCTGCTCTTGGACCAGAGTTCAATGGTGGCTATCGATGCTGTGGGCGACGACCCTGTGAGGGTTCGACTCGGGCCTGATCTCGGTGGGGTGACCCTGATAGGTGACCTCACTGATCTGCATCGCATAGTCATTGAAGTTGATCGACAACTGTCTCAGGAAGTCATTAGTCATACGCAGCGAACGGTCGAATGACCCCAGCTCCCCCCGAGCTCGTCGACGCCACACCTCTCGTTCCACGGCGAGAATGACGCCCGGATGCAGGGCCGATAGGTCCGCTTCGAGGTGGAGGGAACGGACTCTGGGTAGCCTCACCCGCCGGTACATTGCCCGCCTACCGGCCCGGTCAATGGCCACCCAGGGTTCGTTCGCTCCGATACCCGGCTACTACGGCTATTACGGCTTCTGGTCGCTGGCTCTTGGGTTGAAGGCTCGTAGGGTCTTGGCCGCGTCAGCTTCTGTTCGGTCTTGTCTGATGATGCCTGGGTTGATCGAGGAGCCCCGTTCCCAGTGGTAGCCGTCGATGGGGCTTGACTGCCACCAGCCGATCACGGTCGTGTCTGCGGTCGCTTCGGCCGTGAGGTCGAGGGTGGCCTGCAGATGGTCGGGTCGGGCCCGCCCGTCGTCGTTCACGTCGGCCAGGTTGCCGGCGGCCACAATCTCACGTTCGAGCTCATCGGCCACCCGTCGCAGGTTCTCAGCCATCGACTCGGGCCACGCCACCCAGCCCGTCGGGCCTTGGGCCCTATCAGCCGGATAGGGATGCCAATGACCGGTCCCGTCAACCTCGATGGCTGGTCTGAGCTCGACGATCAACCGATCGAAAGCACCTCGTAGGTGATCGACGGTACGAGGGGGCAAGTCGCCGACCAGTAGCTGGCCCTGGCCGAGAGCACGCATCCAGGGGTGCCACAAGAGCCGTTCAAGGTCGGCGGCGCGGGGCTTTGCCTTGATGTCGTCGTTGCGGGGGCGGATCGTCCGCCCGGTCTGATACATGGCAACGGGGGCCGTGCCTTTGAGGAGGCGCCATGCCTCGCCATCGGCCAGCACCGCGGCCTGGACCGCTTTGGCCGCCACCACTGGATCAGAGCGCCCGGGAGGGGCGGTGGCGAGCAGATAGCGACGCAAGGCCCAGGTGATCGGTTCCCGTTGGGGGACCCATCCGTCGACCAGGTCCCCATAATGCTCACCGATCCAATCGATATGGCGGGGCCAGATCAGCGATCGAGCTTGGTCGTCGATGAAACCACCGGCATCGTCGGCGAACCAGCCGGGCAGGGTCCCATCGACCAGGCAAGCCCAGACCTGGAGCCCGTTGGCCTTGGCCTCCTGGATCAGCTGGCGTCGGAACTCGATGGCGATCTCATCGTGCTCTCCTGGTCGCGGCTCCAGGGCAGCCCATTCCAGGGTTATCTGGAGGGCGCTGATACCAAGTGAGGCCAGCTGCTCGATGTCTTCGGTCCATGAGTCGGCGAACGGCGTCTTCAGCTCGGGCTTCGGGGCCCGTCCCCGGCGAACCCAAAGGCTCCAGTCGGCGGCGGAGGCAACTCCTTCGACTTCGGTTGCCGTCAGCACCGCACCGGTTTCCATGGGGGTCGACTCTATGCCGCTCCTGGCCTTGCCCTAGGCTTGATTCATGGTAGGTCAGCGTTTTCGCTACAGCCGGTGGGATGGATCCCAGAAGGGCTTCGACTTCGACGCCTATGACGTTCTGAACGAGCTGACCGACGATCTCATGTACCACGGCGACCCCCTGGCTGCTCTGCGTCGCCTCATGCAAGAGGGTTTCGATGACCGGAACGGTGAACGGATCCAAGGCCTGCGTGAGATGCGGGAGCGGCTGCGCCAGGAGCGCCAGGAGCGCCTCGAGAACCATGATCTGGGCGGGGTCTACGACGAGATCAACGACGAGCTTCGGGAGCTGACAGCTCAAGAGCGCCAGGCTCTCGAAGACCGCCAATCCTTGGCCGACATGGAGCTTGGCGACCCCGACACCAGCGCCGATCAGCAGCGAAACGCCGAGTTGGCCAAGGAGACGACCTCGTCGAAGCAGATGCAGCTCGACCTCATGCCCGATGATCTTGCCGGCAGGGTGAGGGGCCTCCAGAACTATGAGTTCGAGTCGAACGAGGCCCAGCAACGTTTCGATGATCTCGTCGAGAAGCTCCGTCAGCAGCTCATGCAGCAGCAGTTCGATCAGATGTCGGGAGCCATGCAGAACATGTCACCCGAAGACATGGCCCGCATGAAGGACATGATGGCCGAGCTGAACAACATGCTCGAACAGCGGGCCAGGGGTGAAGAACCGGACTTCGAGAAGTTCATGGAGGAATACGGCGACTTCTTCCCCGAGAACCCCCAAACCCTCGATGAGCTCCTGGAGAACATGGCCCAACGCATGGCCGCCATGCAGGCCATGATGAACTCGATGACGCCCGAGCAGCGGGCCCAGCTGATGGATCTGTCGAACCAGCTGCTGGAAGACATGGACCTCAACTTCGAGGTCAGCCGCCTCGGTCAGAACCTCCAGCAGATGTTTCCCGATGCCGGGTGGCAGCAGAGCTACGACTTCAGTGGCTTCGACCCCCTTGGTTTCGCCGACGCCTCGGAGATGCTCCAAGAGCTGGGCCAGCTCGACCAGTTGGAGGACTTTCTTCGCCAGTCGACTTCACCCCAAGCCCTGGCCGAAGTCGACCTGGAACAGGTCAGGAACCTGCTGGGCGACGAGAGCGCCCAGAGCTTGGAACGGGTCAGTGAGCTGGCCAAGATGATGGAGGAGCAAGGCCTCATCCAGACCAAGGGGGGGCGTCTCGAACTGACCCCCCGGGGTCTGCGGCGTCTCGGCCAGCAGGCCCTGGGCGACCTGTTCTCCAAGTTGAGCCCCGACAAGTTGGGCAAGCACGACATCGAGCGCTCGGGCCTCGGCCATGAACGCAACTTCGAGACCAAGTCCTATGAGTTCGGGGATCCGTTCAACCTTCACATCGAGCGGACGGTCCGCAATGCCATCCAGCGGACCGGTGGGGGCACTCCTGTCGGGCTCACCCCTGACGACTTCGAGGTGGAGCGAACCGAGCGTCAGGTCCGCTCCAGCACTGTGTTGATGCTCGACCTGTCGCTGTCGATGCCAATGCGGGACAACTTCTTGCCAGCCAAGAAGGTGGCCATGGCCCTTCACGCCCTGATCTCGTCACAGTTCCCCCGTGACTATCTGGGCATCGTCAGCTTCTCGGAGGTGGCCAAGGAACTGAAGGCCAGTGACTTGCCCGAGGTGTCGTGGGATTTCGTCTACGGGACCAACATGCAGCACGCCTTCAAGCTGAGCCGCACCCTGCTGTCACGCCAAACGGGGACGAAGCAGATCATCATGATCACCGATGGTGAGCCGACCGCCCACCTGATGGCCGACGGCACCCCCTTCTTCAGCTACCCACCGGCCCGTGAGACGGTCGAACAGACCCTGGCCGAGGTGATGCGCTGCACCCGAGCCGGGATCACGATCAACACCTTCATGCTCGACCCCGACTCCGGTCTGCGAGGCTTCGTCGAGCGGTTGACGGAGATGAACCGGGGGAGGGCGTTCTTCACCAGCCCCGAGAACCTGGGCGACTATGTGCTGGTCGACTTCATCGAGAACAAGCGCAAGCTGTTGACCGGGCGCCGCCGGACCGCCTGAGAAGGCCTCGAGCTAGATGCTCCTAGGTGATTGTCGATACACCTTGGCTCAAATTCTTCCGCGTACGGGTTGTCACCGCCGGATTACAGTGTTGTAATTACACCGAAGTCGCTTGATCTCTCATCGATCTCCGCGAACGGTTCGTCCGGCGGTAGGAGGAAGAATGCGCATAGGGCGGAAGCACCTCATGCTCGATACCAGCTGGCAGGAGTACGCCAACTGCCTTGGTGTGGACCCCGATCTGTTCTTTCCAGAGCGGGGTGCATCGACCCGTGAGGCCAAAGAGGTCTGCCGGGGGTGTGTCGTGCGGGATGGCTGTCTCGAGTTCGCATTGGCCAATGGCGAGAAGTTCGGAATCTGGGGTGGTATGAGTGAGCGGGAGCGTCGTCGCATCCGCCGTCAGCGGGCCATCGACCGCGAACGCGAAGCGGTGACGGCCTCCGGCGACACCGCCACCACTACCACCGCATCTGCCTAGCACCGGGTGGGTGCACTCGCCGCCTGGACCGCAGAGCAACTCTGGGCTCGAGCCCAACTAGACTGGGTCATCCGGCAGGGGGCAGGTGGGTGATGCTCAACCTGACAAGCGGGCTGAAGCTATAACCGGTAAGCTCATGACGTGCCCAATGTGAAACCCACCGAGCTCCTGATCCTTCTGGTCATCGTCTTGGTGCTGTTCGGCGGGTCCAAACTGCCGCAGCTCGCTCGCAACCTCGGTCAAGCCCAGAAGGAGTTCAAGACTGGGCTCGACGAGGGGACCGAACCCAAATCCAAGGAAGATGAGCCTGAAGATTCCGTTTGAGGAATTGATGGCCTAAGGCGGGAACCAGATTCACCGCCCCAACGTTGTGACCGGTGATCGTCCCACCGAGTCCGTGGCCCAACCTGTCACCGGCCCTGGTGGGTCCGGTCCGGCCTCCATCCCGACTTGGGAGGAGGTTGCCAGTGTCTACGGTCGTTTCCTCTACAGTCTGGCCTACCGGCTGTGCGGGAATCACCAGGACGCCCAAGATCTGGTACAGGAGGTGCTCTTGCGAGTGCGGCGAGGTCTGGCCACCTACCGGCCTGGCAACTTCGAAGGCTGGTTGTCGCGAATCACAACCAACGCCTTCCTCGATCGGGTCCGCCGGCAGAAGCGACGCCCCACCGTCCCCCTGCCCGATGACCATGAGCGGTTCATGGTCGGGTCGCCGGATATCGAGGCTGAATTGGCGAGCCGGGATCTGCCCGACTACCTCCAACAGCTGCTGAGCCATCTCAGCCCCGAGTACCGTGCGGCCGTGGTCCTGTCCGATGTCATTGGCTATTCCTACGAGGAGATTGCGGCCATCCTCGATATCCCCGTCGGTACCGTTCGTAGTCGCCTCCATCGTGGTCGCGGCCGTCTCCGGGAGGCACTGACGTGAACAACGGACATGGCCCAGGTCCCAGCGAGCTCGATCCCGAGGAGCCATGGGAGGCTGAGATCGGGGCCCTGCTGGGGGGCCTGCCCATGGTCGAGCCCCCCGAAGGGTTCCTCGCCGCCGCCATGGACCATCGGCCCTTGCGAGGGGGTCGAACCCTGGTCGGGCTGGCGGCTGCGGTCGTGATCGTTGGTGCTGCGATCGTTGGCGCTGATCTGGTGGACCGGACCGTCGTCAAGGCTGATCTGGACACCGTCGTCGCCACCCTCGAGGTCGACGATGTCGAGGGAGTGGTGAACGCCGAAGGCTCCGAGCCCAACCGGTCGGCCCCT
Organism: Actinomycetes bacterium; assembly: GCA_024227975.1. Next base: position 28,451 of record JAAETV010000252.1, on the reverse strand, counting down.
TCCCAAGCCGGTGACAACACCGATTCCTCGATCACCGACAAGCTGACGGCGGTCGCCGATGCTCTCACCCGTCAACTCGGCTTCCCTGCCGCTGGTCCCTGATCTGACCCGGGTACTGGGTGATCTGGTTGCAATCAGGGCAAGCGGTCCGTCAGTGGCGATAGAACAGGGTTGTCAAGAAGTAGAAGGGTGCCGGACCCGCGGGTCCGGTTGAACGAGGGAATGAACATGAGAAGAGTAACTATCGGGGCCTCCGCGGCCGCTATTGCCATGCTCCTTGGGGCCTGTAGCTCCAGCTACGACCGGGAGCAGGCCATCGAGGACATTCAAGAGACCGCTGGGGTCGACCGGGCGATGGCCGAGTGCATCGTTGATGGGGTCGAGGAGAACTTCAGCATCGATCGCCTGGAAAGCTCTGGCGATCTGACCGAAGAGGAGGAGGCGGTATTGGTCGAGATCACAACCGAGTGTCTCCTGGGCGGCTGATCAACGACCTTCTGAGGCTCGCGAACCAATGATCTGGGCCCTGCTGTCGGTGCGACGTTGAGCCGGCACCAGGGCCCAGATCATTCAGCTATCACCACAGGCTCCAACTCAGGAGCTGCTCTTCACCAACCCATTCCGGCGTGCTTTGAGGATGCGCCGACGCTGTCGCTCGGAGGTACCGCCCCACACCCCGTGGTCGATGCGACTCTCCAGGGCGTATTCGAGACATGGCTCCTGTGCAGGACAGGTCGCGCAGATCTTCTTGGCAATCTCGACGCCAACCCCATCGCTGGGGAAGAAGACTGCGGGAGGATGATTGTTGCAGTTGCCTTCAGCCATCCAATTGCTTTCCATAGCTACTAGGACGCACTAGTAGGCCAAATGGTTCCCGAATAGATGAAAATCCTTCAGATTTCTCTCTCCGCAGTTGGGTCGCGCTGAGAGTGGTCGACGCCAGGCGCGGGGTCGTGGCCAGGGCGGTGCGGGGCGCCGGTACAGTGAAGCCCATGACTGCCGTTGAACCCGAGGAAGTCGACCTGCCACCCGTCGCTCATGTCACGATCCTGTACCTGGGCCCGGTGGCGCCCCATTGGGAGCTGAGGGTTCACTATGGCGACCAGAACATGCTCAATGACTTCTGGACCAGGGTCAACGCTCGCCTCCTGTTGTTGCCCAAGCATGATCCCCAGTTCCGACGCAACCGGGAGAGGGTGAATCGCGACGCTGAGCGCGAGCTGATCGTCTGTGACTGGGATCTTGGTGAGGGCGACGCTGAGAGCACCCGGTCACCGATCCACCAGCAAGCCCCAGCCCAGGTCGAGGCTCCCGCTCAGGCCTGATTAGGACGGCTGGAGCAGGGGACAGGCTGTCGGAGGACCATGGCCATCGACTATGTCGGCGTCGATCTAGGCGGCACGAAGATCCTGGCCCGTATGGTCAACCCGAAGTCGGGCAAGGCTGTCGGTCGGTCCAAAGCCCCGACCCCGAAAGAAGGGCCCGAGGCCGTGCTCGATGCCGTCGTCGAAACCGTCCGCTCCCTGGACGGGTTCGACGAAGCTCGTGCCGTCGGCCTAGGGGTGCCAGGCTTCGTCATCGACGCAACGACTGTGTTGCGTTGTGCCAACATCAATGGCTGGGATGACCCGATCGACGTTGGATCGATCTTGACCAAGGCCTTGGACAAGCCAGTCGTGGTTGGCAACGATGTGAACTGTGGGGCTCTGGCCGAGCACCGGCTGGGAGCCGGCAAGGGTTTTGACGATCTGCTCGCCCTGTTCGTCGGCACCGGAGTTGGCGGCGGCCTCGTCCTGAACGGATCTCTGGCCACCGGGTCCCGGGGCCTGGTCGGCGAGATCGGCCATCTCACGGTGGTCGCCGACGGCCGCCCTTGCGGTTGCGGGGGCCGAGGACACCTCGAGACCTATGCCGGGCGGGCCGGGATGGAGCGCCGAGCCCGTGAACTGGCCGCCGATGGGAGGCGAAACCTCCTGGTCGATCTGGCCGGCACCGGAACGATGAAATCGCGCCACCTGGCCCGGGCCCTTGATGAGGGCGACGAGGTGGCCCAAGAGCTCTTGGGTGAGGCCATCGACGCCCTGGCCCTGGTCATCGGCAATGCGGCCTCATTGCTGGATCTCCGACAAGTCATTTTGGGCGGTGGTGTGGTAGACAAGCTTGGACAAGACTTCGTCGACCAGATCGTTACATCATCGGCTTTTGGAGGCTTCGGTCCCGACATATGCGAACTCAGCCTGGCGCAGCGACTCGACGACGCAGGCGTCGCCGGGGCTGCGGTTCTGGCTGCTGATCACTTCGGTTGATTTCTCCGCCCGGTGGGGCGACTGGGAAGACGAGGACCTGTTACTGGCCTCCGTTCGCCCTCCAACCCGAAATCACCAATGACCCTTTCTGAGGAAGCGACCGAAACGTCGCCTATCCATCAATTCATCAACCGTGAGTTGTCGTGGCTGGCGTTCAACTCGCGTGTGTTGGCCCAGGCCGAGGACCCTGCGACCCCCCTCCTGGAGCGGCTCAAGTTCTGTGCCATCTATGCCTCCAACCTCGATGAGTTCTTCCAGGTCCGGGTGGCGGGCTTGAAGGAGCAGGTGGCGGCCGGCGTTTCCAAGGCCCCGCCCGATGGTCTCAGCCCGCTTGCTCAGCTCGATGCCATCCGCCATGAGGTTGGCGCCCAGGCGGTCCGCCTCCAGGCCGTCTACCAGGACACCATCGTCCCCTCGATGGCCGATCACGACATCCACCTCCTCAGCGTCGACCAGCTTGATCGGGAGGAGACCAAGATCGCCATCGGTGAGTTCGAGGGCCATATCTTCCCCATTCTCACCCCCTTGGCCGTTGACCCCAGCCATCCTTTTCCGTACATCTCCAACCTCTCGCTCAGCTTGGCCGTGCTTGTCGACGACCCCGAGAGTGAGACCCTCCGTTTCGCCCGGTTGAAGGTGCCCCCGTCGATCCCTCGCTTCATCGAGTTGACGGCCAGCCGGTTCGTTCCGGTCGAACAGGTCATCGCCGCCAACCTCGGCCAGCTCTTCCCTGGGGTCCGGGTGGTTGGCGGCTGGCCATTCAGGGTCACCCGCAATGCCGACATGACCCTCGACGACGAGGACGCCGATGACCTGTTGGAGGCCATCGAGCTCGAGCTCCGCCGCCGCCGCTTCGGGCGGGCCATCCGCCTCGAGGTTGACCAGTCGATGCCGATCGAGGCCCAGGAGCTCCTTCTCCGGGAGCTCGATCTCGACCAGGACGACGTCTACCACTACGAGGGCCCCCTCGACCTGACCGGTGGCTGGCAGCTGATGGATCTGGATCGCAGCGAGTTGAAGGCCCAGACGGCGCCCGCCATCACCCCTCGTCGACTGCGTGAGATCGAAGACAGCCGGGATTTTTTTGCCCGGATCCACCGGGCTGACATCATTGTTCATCACCCCTACGATTCGTTCAGCGCGTCGGTGGCGGAGTTCATTCGCCAGGCCTCACTCGATCCATATGTGTTGGCCATCAAGGTCACCCTCTACCGCACCTCGGGCGACAGCCCCATCATCGAATCGTTGATTCGAGCGGCCGAGGCCGGCAAGCAGGTGGCGACCCTGGTCGAGCTGAAGGCCCGGTTCGATGAAGCCGCGAACATCACCTGGGCCCGTCGCCTGGAAGAGGCGGGCGTCCATGTGGTCTATGGGCTGGTCGGGCTGAAGATTCACACCAAGACCACCCTCGTCGTTCGCGACGAGCCCGACGGGATCCGTCGCTACTGCCATATCGGCACCGGGAACTACAACCCCAAGACGGCCCGCATCTACGAAGATATTGGCATCATCACCGCCGATCCCGCTGTCGGTGACGACCTGACACAGCTCTTCAACTACCTCACCGGCTATGGCCGCGACGTCGACTACGAGCGTCTCTTGGTCGCCCCCCAATCACTGCGACAGCCTCTGGAGGCCCTGATCAGGGGTGAGATGGAGGCTCCGGAGGGGACTGGCCACATCATCATGAAGATGAACAGCCTGGTTGACGCAGCCATCATCGAAGAGCTCTACGCGGCTTCGGCCGCGGGGGTGAAGATCGACCTGATCGTGCGAGGCATCTGCTGCCTCCGGGCTGGGGTCCCGGGTCTATCGGACAACATCCGGGTCAGGAGTCTCGTCGGCCGGTACCTGGAACACTCTCGTCTCTTCTATTTCGCAAACGGAGGCGGGATCGGGGTACCCGACTACTTCATCGGCTCGGCTGACCTGATGCCCCGCAACCTCGACCGCCGGGTCGAGGTAGTATTCCGGGTCGACGATGAGGCTAGCCAGGAGTTCCTGTGGGAGCTGCTCGAGCTCAACCTGGCCGACACCGCGCTGGCTTGGGCGCTCGGCCCCGACGATGAGTACCATCGTCTCGGAGGATCACTCAATGCCCACGATGAGTTCGAGTTGTTGGCGGCCGAACGGGTGGCTCGCACCGAGGGCAGCGTTGATCCGACGGTGCAGAAGCCACCACCAATGTTGGGGCGTCCCGTGACCGGATCGAGCCCACCCTTGCCACCGGCCAAACACCGTGAACCAATCGTGGCCGCCGGTTGTCTCGTTCACCGTCGGGGCGAAGACGGGGTTGAGGTCCTCCTCATTCACCGCTCCCGCTATGACGACTGGTCGTTCCCCAAGGGCAAGCGTGAGGAGGGGGAATCCGACCTCGAATGCGCCAACCGGGAGTTGGCTGAGGAGACGGGGTTCTACGGCGACATCAGCAAGGAGTTGCCGTCGGCCAACTACCTGGTAGGAGGGCGACCCAAGGTCGTCCGCTATTGGCTCATGGAGCTCGGGGGCGGTCAGTTCCAGCCCAACGATGAGGTCGACAGGATCCGCTGGGTCAGCCCGGCCGAGGCCAGCGAGTTGTTGACCTACGATCATGATCGAGATCTGCTGAGCGCCTTGCCGGCCGATCGCTCGCCCTCGCCCAGGATCTAGGAGGAGGGCTCCTGCCCTCCGGCCAAGTGTTGGTCGGACGTTCACTTGGTGTTCACTGACCGTCGGTTTTGTCGTTACCCGGGTTCCTTACTGTGATCCGCGTACCAACTAGGTACGTATGGACTCAATGAGGAGGAACCTTGTACACCAAACCACTTTTGAGGATGGCAGCGTTGTTGGCCACCATCACCCTCGCTGTTGCCTCCTGTAGCGGCGACGACGGTTCGGAGTCTGCGACCGGAGATCACGGAGCGGGAGGCCGTGGGAGCCTCTCGGGTGAGATCGTGATCTCGGGGTCATCGACCGTCGAGCCGATCTCGGTCGTGGTGGCCGAGGCCTACCGAAGCATCCAGCCCGACGTCAACATCTTCGTGTCGGGTCCCGGCACCGGAGATGGTTTCAAGGCCTTCTGCGCTGGTGAGACCGATATCTCAGATGCCTCACGCCCGATCAAGGAATCCGAAGCCGAGGAGTGTGCGGCCAACGGCATCGACTATGTCGAGCTGAAAGTCGCCGTTGACGGGATCGCCGTCGTGACCAGTGCCGACAATAGTGATGTCGAGTGCCTGGCCTTCGGCGATCTCTATGCCCTCGTCGGCCCCGAATCGACCGGCATCGACAATTGGTCGGACCTGAACAACCTGGCCGCCGAGGCCGGTGGCAATGCAGGCTTCGCCGATGCCGAGCTCGTCATCAGCGCTCCCGGAACCGAATCCGGCACCTACGACAGCTTTGTAGAGATCGTGGTGGAGGACATCGCCGACAAGCGTGGTCAGGAGCCGACCATCCGGCCCGACTACTCCAGTGCAGCTGACGACAATGTCATCATCGAGACCATCAACACCAACCCGACGAGCTTCGGGTGGGTCGGATTCGCTTTCGCGACCGAAGCCGCCAACGTCAAGCTGGTGCCGATCGCCGAGGAAGCGGGTGGGGAGTGCATCCCTGCGACCCCCGACACAATCGCCTCCAGTCAATACCCCATTGCCCGTGACCTGTTCATCTATGTCAACCAGGCCAAGGCGGCCAACAGCCAGGCACTGGTCGACTTCGTCGATCACTACCTCGGGTTCGGACTCGACGAGGCCTCGTCACGGGCCGGCTATGTCGGATTGACCGACGAGGCCAAGAATGAGACTCGTAGCGCCTGGAGTAACCGTTGAGTAGCGGCGGCATCCCTACCATGACCACGCCAGAGCATTGGGAAATCTCATCTCTGGAGGGAAGCGCTTCGCGGCGAAGGCGAGAGTCGATCGTCAAGCGAACGGCGTTCAGCGCCGCGTCCGTCTCAGTCCTGGTCAGCACCCTCATCGTCTATGCCCTGGTGTTCGAGGCATGGGCATTCATGCGAGAGGTCGATTGGGCTACCACCTGGGGCCAGCTGGGCTGGTTTCCGCGGCGCAATATCTTCGATCTGCCGACCATCATCGTGTCGAGCCTGACCGTGACCGTCATCGCCATGGGTGTGGCAACCCCCCTTGGCCTTGGTGCTGCCATCTTCCTGTCGGAATATGCCAGCCCCCGCCTGCGGACGGTGCTCAAGCCGGTGTTGGAGGTCCTGGCCAGCATCCCATCGGTGGTGCTCGGCTACTTCGCCCTCCGGTTCATCGCCCCCAACGTCATTGCCAGCCTCTTCGCCTCGGCCGCTCCCGCCAATCTGGCCGCCGCCGGGATCGGGGTTGGCCTGCTGACTGTCCCCCTCATGGCTTCCATCTCTGAGGACGCCTTGGCCGCGGTGCCTCGATCTCTTCGAGAAGCATCCTCCGGCCTGGGGGCCCGCAAGGTCACGACCACGACCCGCGTCGTCTTGCCTGCCGCCCTCTCTGGATTGACCGCAGCTTTCATCGTGGCTGTCTCTCGGGCCATCGGCGAGACGATGGTCGTGTTCATCGCAGGCGGGGCTGCCGACAGTGCCATCCGTAGTTTCAATCCCCTCGACCCCGGGTTGACGATGACGGCATCGATGGCGTCGGTTGCTTCGGGAACCGACAATGTGGCCGGCGAAGGTCCAGCCTTTCAGAGCCTGTTCTTCGTCGGCCTGCTGTTGTTCCTCATCACCTTGCTCCTCAATATTCTGGCCGACCGCTTCGTGCGCCGCTTCCGTCAGGAGTACTGATCATGGCTGCACCCTCGCTATCCCGCTCCAGTACCCGCCAACCCAGCCCCCGATCGACGGGTTCCGACAAGGTCTTGATCGGGCTCAAAGGGCGATCCGACATCCGGGGTGTGTTGTTCAAGGGCTCACTGCTGGCCTCGATGTTTGTCTCATTGGGCGTGTTGATCGTCCTCATCGGCCAGGTGGTGCTCGACGGGTGGAGTGTGCTCTCGACCCGAATTGGTCACTTCATGACCAGTGGGCTCGGATCCCACCCCGAGATCTCGGGGATCGCTCAAGGGCTACGGGGTACCTTCTACCTCTGCGTGATCGTTGCCCTCGTCGCCTTCCCTGTTGGCATCGGGGCTGCCATCTACCTCGAGGAGTACGCCCCCCGGAACCGGCTCACCCGCCTGATCGATATCAATATCCGCAACCTGGCCGGGGTCCCATCGGTTGTCTACGGCATCTTGGGTTTGACCATCTTCGTCAAGGGGATCGGTCTCAGCTGGCTGACCGGTGGGAGTACCCCTCTGGCCGCCGGTCTCACCCTGTCGGCCCTGGTTTTGCCGGTGGTGATCATCACAACAGCCGAGTCGCTGCGTGCGGTCCCCCAAGCCATCAAGGAGGGAGCCTACGGAGTGGGGGCAACCAGATGGGAGGTCATCAAGGACCACATGTTTCCCTACGCCGCACCCGGGATTCTCACCGGCACGCTCCTCTCGATCGCCCGAGCGGCGGGAGAGGCGGCTCCCCTGATCCTGGTCGGGACCACTACCGGATTCCTGACCAACGTCCCTGCTTGGTGGGACGTGACCCAGGTTCGGGAGCGATTCACGGCCCTCCCTATCATCATCACAACCTGGGCTCGCCGCCCCCAAGAGGGGTTCAAGGTTGATGCCGCAGCGGCGGCCATCGTGATCCTGATCCTGTTCGTCATCATGATGAATGCCGCCGCCATCGTGATCCGCAACCGGTTCGAAAAGAGGCGGGAGGCATGAGTCTCCGCCGAGATGAAGGAGTCGATAACAATATGGAGCAGACGTTGATATCAACCATCCCATCCCCGGGGCTCGCGGTGATCGAGGCCGCCGAGAAACTCCTGGTCGAGACCCCAACCGTGCTCGACCTGCGTCAACTCGTCGTGCAGTACGGTTCGTTCCGGGCCATCCGCCCGGTCGATATGGGCATCCACCAACACGAGATCACGGCCATGATCGGCCCGAGCGGTTGTGGCAAGTCGACGGTGTTGCGCTCACTCAACCGCATGAATGATCTCATCCCTACGGCGCGGGTCGAGGGCCAGGTCCTCTACCACGGTGTTGACTTGTACGACCCTCGGGTCGATCCGGTGGAGGTTCGACGCAGGATCGGGATGGTGTTCCAAAAGCCGAACCCGTTTCCCAAGTCGATCTACGACAACATCTCCTACGGGCCCCGCATCGCCGGGACGTCCAAGAGTGACTTCGACGAGATCGTCGAGATGTCCCTACGCAAGGCGGCCCTGTGGGATGAGGTCAAGGACCGGCTGAAGGATTCGGCCCTTGGTCTGTCTGGCGGCCAGCAACAGCGGCTGTGCATCGCCCGGGCCATCGCAACCAACCCCGATGTGTTACTGATGGATGAGCCGTGTTCGGCCCTCGACCCGATCGCCACTGGCTACATCGAGGATCTGATGCACGAGATCAAGACCGAATACACGATTGTCATCGTCACCCACAACATGCAGCAGGCGGCGCGGATCAGCGACCGAACCGCCTTCTTCACGGCCGAGCTCGATGGTGATGACGATCGCCGCTCAGGCCTGCTGGTGGAGTACGACTGGACGGAGAAGGTATTCTCGAATCCGGCCGACCCTCGGACCGAAAACTATGTCACCGGCCGCTTCGGCTAGGGGTATGACGATGATGGACAGATGAGCGCCGACCCCCTGCCCTCCGGTCCTGAGAGTGAGCTCCGTCTCGCCTACCACCGGGAGCTCGATGAGCTCAATGCATCCGTCATCAACCTGGGGACGCTGGTGTGTCAGACCGTTCCCCGCGGTACCGAGGTCATCCTCGAGGGCGACCTCGAGACGGCCCAGGCCTTGATCGACTTCGACGACGGGATCGATCGGCTCTCACTCGAAGTCGAGGAGCGCTGCTATTCCCTCATCGCCCGTCAGGCCCCGACGGCCAGTGACCTGCGACGCATCGTCACCGTGACCAAGGTCGTTGGAGAGCTGGAACGGTCGGCCGACCTGATGATCAATGTCTGCAAGGCCGCCCGCCGAATGTACGGCTCACCCATCAGCCCGAGGTGTCGCGACATCATTTCGGCCATGAGCCATGAGGCGAGCAAGTTGTTGCAGATGTCAATCGAGTCCTTCATCGACGAGGACGCTTCTCTGGGCGCCGCTCTGGCTGATATCGACGACACCCTGGATCAGCTCAACCGTGACATGGTTGCTGCGATCTTCGAGGCTCACGCTGCCGATGAGGTGGATCTGGCTGCGGCTGTCCAGCTGGCCCTGGTCGCTCGCTACTACGAGCGCGTCGGGGATCATGCAGTCAATATCGGTGAGCGGGTGACCTACATGGTCACAGGTCGGCTTCCGGAGCACGATACTGGCGAGCTGATGGCCAGGATGCGTACGGTTCTGCGCCATGCCGACCATGAGGCCAGCGAGGACGGCGACGACTCCGACGGAGAGATGGCCGGGTCTCGGGCCACCGTCGTCGGTGACATATCGATCGACCCGGCCAGTCACGAGGTCCAGATAAGAGGGACCCCGGTTCGGCTGCCGCTCAAGGAGTTCGAGCTCCTGAGCTATCTGATGGACAATGCTGGGTTGGTGTTGTCGCGTGCCACCCTCATCGATCGGGTGTGGGGCCATGACTATGTCGGTGACACCAAGACCCTCGATGTCCACATCAAGCGGCTTCGAGCCAAGGTCGAGGAGTCGCCGTCGGAGCCGACCAGAATCGTCACCATCCGGGGTCTCGGCTACAAGTTCGTGAAGCCCGTACGCTGAGCCCTTTCCTGCGGTCGGGCTGAGCTGAGTACCATCGGCCCATGAGTTGGCGGTCACGCTCACTATCGACCAAGGGAGCTGAAGCTTTCGAGGTCAAGCCCTTCGTCCGCCTGGCGCGCACCCACGCCCTTTCCGTCGGGGGCGATGCCCTTCTGGCTATCGCTCTGGCCGATTCGCTGTTCTTCAACGTCGATCCCAACGATGCCCGTTGGAAGGTGGCCACCTACCTGGTCTTGACGATTGCTCCCTTCGCCGTTGTTGCTCCCGTTCTCGGACCACTGATGGACCGGCTCAAAGGGGGCCACCGCTACATGGTCATCGGCTCGCTGCTGGTTCGGGCCATGGTCATGTTCGCCCTGGTCCGCTACATCCACGGGCCGGTCCTGTTCCCCCTCGCTTTCACCATGCTGGTCATGGGCAAGACCTACGCCGTCGCCAAGAGTGCCCTCGTCCCCTCCATGGTCAAACACGAGGCGGATCTCGTCCGCTCCAATGCCCGGCTGTCGGTGCTGGCTGGGTTTTCCAGCGCTGCTGCTGGTATTCCTGGCGTGATCCTGTTGACCATCGGCGGCTCGGCCCTTGTCCTCAGCCTGGGCGGGGCGGTATTCGTGCTCGGCATTGTCATGGCGACCCAGATCCCATCGGTGAAGGTGGCGACCAGCCCGCCCGAGGCTCAGGAGCGGGCTGAATTGCGCAGCGCAGGGGTGGTGCTCGCCGCCAGCGCCACTGGTTACCTGCGAGGGGTGGTCGGTTTCATCACCCTGCTGCTGGCGTTCGAGCTGCGGGGTGGGATCGACCCAGGACCGACAGAGACCGGGGTCGAGATAGGCCACCGGGTCCGCGAAGCCCTCGGTCTGGTGCGCCTTGACCTCACCACCGGTGGGGCTCCTCCTTGGCACTTCGGGGTAGCCCTGGTCGGAGTGGGTATTGGTGGGTTGGCCGGGTCGTTGGCGGTGCCTCGCTTGCGGACCCGCTACCAGGAGGAGCGGTTGTTGGCCTTCGCCCTCTTTGCATTGGCCGCATTGGCCGCTCTTGCGGCATTGTCGACGGGATTGGCCGGGGCCTTCCTCATCGGGTTCGCCGTTGCCTTGGCCAGCACCGCCGGCAAACAGGCATTCGACGCCATCGTCCAGCGAGATGCCCCCGAGGCCAACCTTGGTCGATCGTTCAGCCGGTTCGAGAGCCGCTTCCAGCTCCTCTGGGTCATCGGGGCCCTGCTGCCCGTCGTCTTGCCCATACCGGCCAGGATTGGCTATGTGACGGTGGTGGTGAGCGCCCTGTTCGTCGGGTTGTCGTACTGGTTCGGGCGCCACCCGAATCCCAAGGCCATGCTGAGCGACGAAGTGCTGACTTCCAGCCTCCAGAAGCGGCTACCAGATCGAGTCACCAACCGGGCCCGCCGGGTCCGAGACCGCCTCTCGAGTGATGCTTCGCCGAAGGTGTCCTCAGCTGATGTCGTCGAGCCCGGAGAGGTCGTCGGGGACGTCGGTGGAGATGTCGCCGAGGTCTCCGTCGAGGCCGATCCTGGCCAGCCATAGGCCGGGGGCGGCGATCTCGGCCGCCGTTGGCAGATCGAGCTCGTCAGCCCACAACCGCTGGAGGGCCTCGTCGCCCGCCCGTTCTACGATTCCGGTGATGAAGCGGTCACCACGCTCGAAGGTGGAGCCGTCGATTTCGAGCCCGAGGAGTCGTTCCATGAACCGATCGGCGGGGGCGACGTCGATCCAGCGTTGCCGGAAGTGTTGCTTGATTTGCTGGCTACTCCCCACCAGGCCGGCGGCCATGGAATCGACCGTGTGGCCGACGAAACCGAGAATCGAAGTGATCAGGGCATCGAACTGGGGGACGAGCAGATCATGAGCCGGGGATCGCATGATCGACAGGAGTTTGTCGGGATCGTTGAACTGCTCGCTCATCTCCTGGATCTGGCTGAGATCGGTGACCGACTCCAGTGACGAGAACTGCTCAGCAATGGCGTCGGGGTTGGGTCGGAAGGCTGCGGCGAAGTCGATGAGCAGGCCTTCCACCCGCTTGGCCACGTGAGGGATCGAGAGCACGGCGTGGGCCGTCAGCTCGTGGAGCAGAACCCACAATCTCAACTCATTGGCGAGTACCCCCCACTCGTGGGCCGTGGCGTCGATGGTGGCCGGGACGATCAGAACCTCATGCGATCCCCTGGGGATCGGCAGGTCGTATTGACCTAGGGCCTGTTGGCCGAGGTGGCCCAGCATCGAGCCAGCACTGGCCGAGACCAGCACGGGGCCCAGGGCTGAGAACAGCTGGCTGAGCATGGCTCCGAAGGGGTCGGTGGCCTCCGGTTGCTCGGCGTTGACGGCGGAGCCGACCGCTTCGCCGAAGCGTTCGAAGAATGGCCGGTAGGTGTCGAGGCTGCGCTTGGTCCAGGTGGTGCGGGTGACGGGGGTGACGACAGTGTTGGACGGGAGTGTGATTCCCGTAGCTTGGGCTACGTGAAGTTCGGCAACTCGGACAAGCTCTTCCAATTGTCGGCGGACCAGAGGGTCGACGTTTGGTTCAGCCTCACCATCGGAGGCAATGGCGGCAGCCAGATCGGCCGCGGCTGCCCACGGGTCACCTCCGCCCATCAGGTTGCTGAGGTCGAAGAACGGGAGTTCGCCACCAAAGTCCGAAGAGCTCACACTTGCATGGTACGCCAGTGAGAGCGCTGGCGGTCACCGGGGCCGCGGGCTCGGTTGGGCGGCGGGTCGTCGAGCTGCTGGCGGCCGAGCCTGGGGTCGGCACGATCCGGGCCTTCGATCGGATCGGCCTGGTTTCCAATGCCGAGGTCGATTTCTGTCAGGTCGACCTGGCGGATCCGGGTACCCCTGATCTCTTTGCCGGCTGTGACACCATCGTTCATCTGGCTGATGATCCGAGGCGCCGACACGATCCGATGGTTGCCGCGACCATGCTCGAACGGGTCCTGGACGGGGCCGAGCAGGTCGGTTGCCCCCACTTCGTGTTGTTGTCGTCGGCTCTGGTCTACGGGGCCTATCCGACGAACCCGATCCCCTTGACCGAGCACCACCATCGCCGTCCCAATCCCGGCCTGGCCTATGCCGTCGGCAAAGCCAGGCTCGAGGGTCAGGCCCAAGCATGGGCTGAGAGGACGGGGGCTGACCTGGCCATCCTACGTCCGACGGCCACCCTGTCGGAGCGGGGGGCGAGCTACATCGCCGGCACCCTGCGTACCGCAACCTCGATACGGCCCGAACATGTCGACGCTCCCGTGCAGTTCCTTCATCACGACGATCTGGCTTTGGCGGTGACCCTGGTGGCGGCGAAGCGGATGAAGTCGATCTACAACGTCGCCCCTGATGGCTGGATCGGACCTGACGTCTTTCGTGATCTCCTGGCCGAGGCCGAACTGCGTTGGCCCGAACCGGTCGACGAGGCCTACGGGCGGCTCACCCGAGCCGTTCATCAGCGACGTATGGAGGCCGGGATCGCCCCCTACATCGATCATTCTTGGGTCATCGCCAACGATCGCTTGCGGGCTGCTGGTTGGGATCCTGCGTTCTCGAACGAGGAGGCCTTTGTACTCGGTACCCCGCCTCCATGGTGGAGGGCCTTCTCCAGCCGGCGCCGTCAGGAGCTGGCGCTGGGGGCTGTTGGCGTTGCTACGGCGGGAGCTGTAGCTGGCGTTGGTCTGGCGGCCCGCTGGCTGATTCGCGACCGCTGAGCATCGATGAGGGAGGGACTAGTCGTCGTCTGCGGCCGTGCTCCCGCCCAGGGCGAGAGCGAGGGCCGGGTCGGTGCGGGAGCCGACGGTGGCGACGACGATCTCGTTTCGGCTCTGGCGCTCGACCGCGACCTCGATGGTGGAGCCGGTTCCCGATTGGCGGATCAGGAAGACGAGATGGTGCCAGTTCTCGACCATCGTGCCGTCGATGGCGGTGATGATGTCACCGGGCCGGAGGTCGGCCCGATCAGCGGGGCCCCCTTCGATCACTGCTGCCAGCACGGTTCCTCCCGTCGACTGGTTGCCGCCCTCGACCCCTAGCCACTCGAGGGCGGGGATGCCCCAGCGCTGGAAGGTATCCTTGATGGCCAGCAGCCGATCGACCGGGACGGCCTCGGCCAACTCGCGGTCAGAGTCGACGATGAGGCCTACCAGGCCTCCGTCCTGATCGATCATGGCTCCACCGCTGGTGCCCGCCGGTCGGTAGGCGCTCGTGATCACCGACCCGTAGACGGGGGTGCCACTGCTGGCCACGGTCCGCCCGGTGGAGGCCAACACGACCCCACCAGCCGGCTCGTCCTGAGCCGAAGCCAGGGTGGTAACCAGGATCTCGGTGCCGGGTTTCGGGGTCTCGTAGTCTTCCGGCATCGCCCACACTGCTCGGGACTCGGCCAGGAGGTAGCTCAGGTCGTCGTCAGCAATCTGGAGCATGGCGACGTCGTTGCCAACATCGGTCACGACGACGGTGGCCATGATCCAGTTCCCGCCGACAACCAGGCCGAGGTCACGGTGGTCACCGATGGCGGCCGCGCTGGTGAACACGGTCTCGTCGACCACCATGAAGGCGGCCAGCTTGATCGGTGAACCATCGGCCTTGGTGAACACCCCATCCCCTGCCTTCAGGGTCGGGTCGGGGTCGGCCGACCATTGGTGTGCGCCATTGTCGTTGGTGGTCGCCTCAGGCGTGACGTCTCGGACGGTGCTGGTGGTGGGAGAAGTCGCTGTGGTTGACGGCAAGGAGCTCGCCGATGGGCTGATCAACGAGTTGCGAATGGTGCGCCCGATGCTTGTCGTGACCCCGTTGGCAGCTTCTACTCCCAGCCGCTCGGCATCTTGCATGGAGTCGAACGATGCGGTCAGTGCCCCCAGGCCGACCACAGCCGTTGCTACTACTCCAGCGGCAACGATGGCGGCGATAGCGGGCAGGATCAGCGGTGATCGTGTCGACGGAGAAGGCGCTACCGGGCGGCCGGCGGCGGCGGCAGCCGAGGCGATTTCGGAAGGGTGGCGCCAGGCGCGCAGGGAGGGGTCGGGTGGTGGCCCTCCAATCCCATCCGCCTCGTCATCATCATCAGACCGCACGAGTCAGGAGAATACCGCTCTCTTCGGCTCTCGTAATCGCGGCCACTACCATTGACCGGGTGACGACACCTGCGGAGATGGCCCCACCGAGCCACCAATCAGCCGACGGAGATACCTGGACGGGTCTCTTCACTGAGCCTCTCCCCTTGGAAGAAGCGTCGGCTTGGGCGGTGTTGCCCTCGTGTGGGGCGGTGGTGACCTTCAGCGGTACGGCCCGAGATCACTCAGTCGGGCGCGAAGGGGTTTCCCGGCTGGAATACGAGGCCTACGAGAGCCAGGTGGTACCCAGACTGGAGGAGATCGCCGAGGCTGCTCGCTCCCGTTGGGACGATCTCGGCCGGATCGTGCTGCTCCATCGGATCGGTGAGGTGCCGATTTCGGAGTCGGCGGTCGTGGTTGTCGTTTCGTCGCCTCATCGGGCAAACGCCTTCGATGCAGCCCGTTTTGCCATCGACACCTTGAAGGCGACAGTGCCGATCTGGAAACGCGAGGATTGGTCCGAAGGCTCCAGTTGGGGCCTCGAACCCCAACACATCTCCGAAGTTCCCTCCTAGCTCTCTTCGACAAGATCCTCGCTGATCTGGCGGACTTGCCAGTCGCGGTCTGCGAGGGCGGCGTTGATGGCTGCTTCGACATCGTCGCCCTCGAAGTTGGCCAGGGCGATGATGGCTCGACGGCGGACCGGTGCCACATCACCTGTGGCAGCCAACACGGCTTGCTTGCCGAGCCCGAGTGAGCCCAGAGCCGCCACCGCCGATTCTCGACACAGGACATCATCGTGGGTGGTTGCCTGATCTTCCAGACGGGAAACGATGGTGGCGTCGTCGGTCCCGAGCTCGCCGATGGCGAAGGCTGCGGCTTCGGCCGTAGCTTCATCCTCGAGGAGGGTGGCCACGGCTTGGATGAGAGCTTGGGTCGGCTCGAAACGGGCTGCCAGTTCGAGGGCCCGGCGTCGGACTTGGAGATCCTCGTCGCCCAAGAAGGCGCTGAGGCGCTCAATATCGAGGATCTTCAGCCGTTCGGCCGCCCCCAGTGCAGTGTGGCGAATATGGGGATCATGGGCCTGTAGTGCCTCGCCAACGAGCTGCGTGTCCCCTCGATGTCCAGCCTCCGCGATGGTTCTAGATGAATGTTTCAACTTGATAACTTTTGGATTCTGCTTCTGAATCTGGAATGCTGTTGTCCGTAGGGAGTGGCGAACCTTACGTCAATGTTGACAGCAACCCGCCGTTGGGGCGAGAAAATGGGAGGCCAACTCATGTCACACATGGTCATTTATCGAGGCGCCGACGGGAAACCCGGCTATCAGCAGGCTGAGGACATTCACGATGCTGTCACATTTGTGGAGCAGATGAGAAACGAGGATGGGGTCGAGCACGCACGCATCTTCCGCCTCGAGGAAGTGGTGTTCGAGTACCGGCCCTACTACCGGGTCGAGCTCAGCGGTCTGACATCGGCCGACGCCATGATCGCCGCTGCCACCAGCCCCCTCGTATCTGCGTCGTCCGCTCCGACATCCGCGCCGACCGCCCCGTCGACCCCGATCATGGTTGGGGGCACAGATGAGCCCTCGGTCGCAAACCTTGATGAGCCGTTCGAGGTCATCGAGTCGACCACGATCAATGTCGACGAGCCAGACGGCGATGTGGTGACCAGTAATGGGGCCGCCCGTCGCGGCCTGTTCGGACGCTGAGGCACCGGTTTGGCTCGAAGGGCTGAGGGTCTAGCCGGCAATGGCCCGTTCGAGGACGAACAGGGCCAACAGGGCGGTCGATGCGATCACCACGGCAACGAACACTCCGATTACCACTACCAGCGATCCCAAGGTGAACAGGGCAGTGACCCGTCGCCACAGAGGAGTGTGAGCATCATCTCGAGAACCGCGTCGAACGGAGCCAATGGTCGGCTGGCGTTCGGGTGCTTGGTGAATCATGATTTTTCATCGACCTTTCGCTATTGCCCACTAGCGTCGGCTGTATCCATCGAGCACTCGTCCGATAAGGAGGATGATGGAGTCCTCAGCCGACAGCTTAGGTGCACGGCAACCCGACGGGTTGCACGGGACACGGCAACCCGTCGGGTTGGACGGGATCAGTCCGGACCCGAGCATCTCTTTCGAGACGGAGCCGTCTCGGAGGATTGGGTGGCAGTGGGCGGGAGCCATCATCGGCTTCATGATCGCCGCAGTCGTAGTCGGTGGAATGATGCTCGAAGTTCCATACGTGGCCCTGGTCCCTGGCTCGGCTCGCGACACCGAGCCCTTGCTCGTGGTAGAGGGCTTGGAGGCCTACCCCAGCGACGGGGAGCTGCTACTGACAACCGTGCGGGTTCGCCAACGTCCCAACCTGTGGGAGTACCTGTGGCTCAAGGTCGACGATGACGCCGAGATTGTTTCCGAAGACGTGATCCTGTCCGGCCGCACTCCAGACGAGAACCGGGAGTTCAACCTCCAACTCATGAATGACTCAAAATCGATTGCCATCGCCGTCGCTCTCGAAGAGCTCGGCTATGACTCCATCAAGTCTGATGGGGTTGTCATAGCCGAGTTGGTCGAAGGGGAAGCGGCCGAGTCGGTACTCGAGCTCGGTGACACCGTCGTCGCCATCGATGGGGAGCCCGTCGTCACCACCAGTGATCTGATCGACCTCCTGGCCCAGGCCGAACCCGGCGACGAGATCACCCTGACTGTCGAGTCATTCGTTCCTGGGGTCGAGGTCGAGCCCCACGAGGTCTCGGTCGTGTTGGGCTCGAAGCCCGACGATCCCGACACCGCCTTCCTGGGGGTTGGGCCAACCGATCGGGTTGACATCAATCGTGACTTCGATTTCATGATCGATATCGACACCGGAGCAGTCGGAGGACCTTCTGCCGGGCTGGCCTTCACCCTGGCCGTGCTCGATCAGCTCACCCCCGGTGAGCTCACGGGCGGCGCAACCGTCGCCGTCACCGGAACGATAGACGTAGGCGGACGAGTGGGAACCGTTGGCGGTGTGGTGCAGAAGACCGCGGCAGTGCGGGATCTGGGGGCCGATGTGTTCCTGGTTCCTGCTGGCCTTCCCCAGGCTGAGCTCGATCGGATCACGGATCGGGCTGGCGATGACCTCGAAGTGATTCCCGTCGAGGACCTGGACGATGCTCTGGCGGCATTGGCTGGGCTCGGCGGAGAGGTCGACGCCGTCGAGGAATTCGCGGCCAGTAATCCGTCCTAGATCAGACCGTCCAGCACTCGAGTTGATAGGAGCCGTAGCATTTGAGCATGGCAGCCGATACCCGAGCTGATTTTGATCCCAAGGAGATCGCTCGGGCCGCATTCCCAACCGCCTTTCGTGGCTATGACCAGGACGCCGTTCGGCGCTACCTGACCAGATTGGCCACCGCCATTGGCCGGGCCCAGTCAGTGGGCCTACTCGGTTCGGTCGACGCCGAGAAGGCCAGCAGTAGCCGTGAAGCCGAGCTGGAGCTCGAGGCTTCTGAGCTCCAGCTCAGAGTCGAGGAATTGGAGACACTCCTCGAGGCCAGACCCGACCCCAGCGAACTCGATGCAGCTCCCGCCGTCAGTCGCGATCTCGACGAAGCCGAGCTGATCGAGTTGCTTGGTCAGGAGACGGCTCGCGTGCTGGAACAAGCCCGCTCCGCCGGGGCCGGTATCGTCAAGCGAGCCGAGACCGAGGCCTCCTTGATCACCGAGCAGGCTGAGGCCGAGGCCAAGACGACGCTGGAAGCGGCCGAGTCGACGCTGGCTTCGACCGAGGCTGAGGCCGAGCAGTCACGAGAGGCAATCACCGCTGCAACCCGCCGCAGCCAGGCCAGGAACAAGGCTGAGATCAAGCAGGCCAGGGAGCTGGCCCAGACCAAGGCGGGTGAGATCTTGGCCGAAGCGGCTCGCAAGGCGGCCAAGGATCTGGCGGCTGCCCAGGCCAGGGCCAATGAAGCGGTTGTCGACGCCGAGCAGATGCGGGAGGAGGTCCTGGGTGACCTCGTTCGTCGCCATCAGCTCTATGAGCAGCAGCTCGACCGGATGTCGTCGGCTAGAGACCGACTGGGTCATGCCTTGGCCATCGCCAGGACCGAGTTGGAGACCGTCTCCAGCGAGATCGACCTGGCCGGAGCAGCCAGCTCCGGGATCAAGACCAGTGACCAGGTAGCTGGAGAGGTCGAATTGGCTTCGGCCGAGCGCCTGGTTGGTCAGCTGGCCATGACTTCACCCGCTGCTATCGAGCGCGTCGATTCCGATCCTGCGGCCTTCGTCGATCATCTCCTCGCCTCCCGTTCGGAGTCGGTGGCTGAGTCCATCGTCGCGGCCAGCGATCGGGGTCAGGACCCCGATCTCGAGCTCGACATGGACGGGATCCATTTCGAAGGGGGCGATTTCAACGAAGAGATCGACGAGCTTGTCGATCTTGATGATGTCGATCTTGACGATGATGACAGTGCAGCTGCTGAGCTCGAATTCGACATCGAGGACACCATCGACGATGGGCCCGCCGACGACACTGACGACACCGAAGACGAGGACACCAACGGCGAAGGGGTCGGGGCGGGCGACGATGCCATGCCCGTTGAGTACCTTCAGGTGGAGCGCGATCGTCAGCCCTTGCCCGATGAAGAGCCTGGCTTCTCCATCACTGGTCTGAGTGAGCCCAGCACCACCACCCCAAACGGGGCCGGCGGCGGCATCTTGTCGGCGGAGACCGATGTCAGCCTTGATCATCGAGACCGTCGACCTGACTTCGATCTCGACCGTTCAGAGCGCTCCCATCTCGATCTTGACTTCGGTGGGATTCCACCGGCTGCTCCTTCGACGTCGACACTCCACCGGGCGGCCCGTGGCGACCTGCCTCGAACCGTGCCCTACGGGGGCAAATTGCCAGCAGCGTTCGAGGGACGCGACGTCGCCCTGACCAGAGCCACCCCCGGGTTTCGTCGTCGGCTGAAGAGGGCCATCAACGACGACCAGAGTCTGGTCCTCGATCAGCTTCGAGCCGGCCGGGGCACGATCCGTGTGGAGGAGCTTCCCGACTACGACGAGCAGCTCGACGGCTATCTGATTGCCCTCAAGCCATCCCTATTCGAGGTGGTGAGGGCAGGTAGTGAGCTCGGCAACTACTTCGAAGTAGACCAGGAGAGCATCGACACCCTCTGCCTCCAGCTCGGTCGTCACATCATCGATTCCCTCCGTCGCCCCACGATCGCGGCCATCGAGTCAGCGGTCGACAATGATCGAGAGGCCATCCTCGACCCGGTGCGAGCCACCTACCGTGACTTCAGGAACTCCCTGTTGCCGGGCCTGATCGACGATGCCCTCCATGAAGCCTTCGCCTCGGGCCTGTTCGCGGCCATCGAGGATGACGAGTATGTCTTGTGGCTGACGGACCCCCGTCTCGATCCCGATCCCATCTGTGAGGACAACTCGGCGGCCCCACCCCTACTCCGGGGGACCGGGTTTCCGAGCGGTCACATCCGTCCTTTGTCGATGCCAGGGTGCAGGTGTCTAGCAATTCCCACCCCCTAGCCACCCCCGCCCTCCCGAAGTTTCGGCCCCGCGGAGTTTCGGCCCCCAGTGGGCGCCCTCCCGGAGTTTCGCCCCCGCCGAAACTCCAGGCGCCCAAAGGGCGCCCCCGCACCGTCACAATCGAGCGGTAGCCTCATCTACAGATGAAGACGGTTCGAGACAACGTCCGCGGGTCACGTTTCCGCTTGCCGATAGCCGTCGCTCTCGGCGTCCTGTTCGTGCTCCTGTTGTCGGCCAATGGGGTGGCTTCCACCTACACGGACTGGCTGTGGTTCTCCAACACCGGCTTCGGTTCAGTGTGGACAACGATCCTGGGGACCCAGATCGCCCTCGCTGTCGTCTTCACCTTGATCTTCTTCTTCCTCCTGTGGGGGAATCTCATTCTGGCTGATCGGCTGGCTCCCGATTTTCGGCCGGCTTCACCGGAGGAAGACCTCATCGAGCGCTACCACCAGCTGATCGGTAGTCGGGCTGGTCGGCTCCGGGTCGTGGTCGCTGCCATCTTCGCCCTGATCGCGGGGGCCAATACGGCATCGCGCTGGCAAGACTGGCTCCTGTTCGCCAACGGAGGATCGTTCGGGCGGGCCGACCCCCTCTTCGGTCGTGACGTCGGGTTCTACGTCTTCCAGTTGCCTTTCCTGTCCTTCGTCGTCGATTGGCTCTTCGCCGCCATGATCCTGACGCTGATCATTGTGGCCGTAGCCCACTATCTCAATGGTGGTATTCGGGCCTCGGCCCCCGCCGAGCGGGTGACCCCCGGGGTCAAGCTGCACTTGTCAATCCTGCTGGCGGCGCTGGCTGTTGTCAGGGCCGCGGGCTACTGGCTCGACCGGTTTGGGTTGTTGAACTCTGACCGTGGGGTTTTCGACGGTGCCCTCGCGACCGACGTCAACGTCCAGCTCCCGGCCTTCAATTTGCTGACCCTGATCTCGTTGTTCGGGGCGGCTTTGTTCGTGGCCAACGTTCGGCGCCAGGGGTGGGGATTGCCCGTGGTCGCCATCGGCCTATGGGCTGTGAGCCATCTCTTTGTCGGCAGCCTCTTCCCTGCCCTCTACCAGCGGCTCCGCATCGAGCCCCAGGAGTCGACCAGGGAGGCGGATTTCGTCGAACGCAACATCGTCGCCACCCGCTTCGCCTACGGGCTCGACGCCAGCCGGCTGCAAACCGAGGACTTCGTCTACACCCCTGGACTCACGGCCGAAGAGGTCGACGACTATGCCAGCGTGCTCGACAATGTGCCCCTTCTCGATCCCGGCCTCGCCATCGATTCATTCACCAGGAGCCAGGGGGAGCGTGCCTTCTACCGCTTCTCCGACCCACTCGATGTTGATCGGTACCAGATTGATGGACAGCTGAGGCCGGTGGTGTTGTCGATGCGAGGGCTCGACCTCGGAGTCGATGAGGTTGGAAACGGTTGGGAGGCCCAGCACATCGTCTTCACTCACGGCTATGGAGCAGCCATGGCTGCCGGCTGGGAGGTCGACACCAACGGTCGCCCCAGTTTCCTGGTCCGGGAGCTTGGCGAAGTCGCCATCGATGAGGGCCTCGGCGAGACCTTGGGTCAGCCCCGGGCCTACTTCGGCGAGGACTTCGACGGCTATGCCATCGTCAATGCCGGTCGAGACGAGGTCGACTACCAAACCTCGTCCAACGAGTCCCGCTCGACCCGTTATGAGGGAGCCGGAGGCGTTCCCATGGGCTCCTTCATCAGGCGCACCGCTTTCGCCCTTCGCTTCCGTGACCTCGACCCCCTGATCGCGTCCACCGTCACCAGCGACTCCCGGGCCATCTACAATCGCGACATCATGGATCGGGTCAGAACGCTGGCGCCATTCCTGCGCTTCGACTCCAACCCGTATCCCGTGATCGCTGACGACCAGCTGTTCTGGGTCATCGACGGCTACACCACGACCAACGTCTACCCCTACGCACAGACAGTGTCCACCGGCCTCGGGGGCTCGGATCTCTCGGGTGGGTTCAACTATGTCCGCAACTCAGTGAAAGCTGTCGTCGACGCCTACAACGGCACTGTCGAGTTCTACGTCGTCGATAGTGAAGATCCAATACTGGAGGCATGGGGCGAAGCCTTCCCCGGCCTGTTCACCCCAGGGTCTGAAATCCCGCCCACCATTGATGACAACCTCCGCTACCCGGAGGACATCTTCGAGGTCCAGACCGACATGTGGTCGACCTATGTGGTCTCCGACCCGATCCAGCTAGTCGTTGGCGACGTTGCCTGGTCTCCGGCAGCCCAACCTCGGAGAGAAGCCCAAGTCGGTGAGGGCGATACGGGATCGAACAGCTCGATGAACTCCCAGTATCTGGTGACCCGGTTGCCCGGCAAAGAGGATCCTGAGTTCGTCCTGCAGAGGGCCTTCGTGCCCCGATCCGGTCAGGCTGGATCGACGACGGCACGGCCTGAGCTGACCGGGATCATGATGGCCCGGTCTGATCCGGAGAACTACGGCCAGTTGGTGCTGTACCAGATCGAGAGCGGCTTGGTCGAGGCCCCTGACTTCGTCCACTCCGAGATCCGCAAGAACGACGAGCTGACCGAGTTCGTCAAGGAGAAGATCGGTTCGGTCGTGTTGTTCGGCGACATGACATTGCTGTTGATCAACGACACCATCGTCTATGTGCGTCCGGTTTACGTCGAGGCTCCGAGTGCGACGGCGGTGCCTGAGCTGAGCAAGGTGATAGTGGTCAATGGCGACGACATCGCTATGGGCAACAACTTGGATGAGGCCATAGCAGCCATCCTCGACGATGCCGACACGAGCGCGACAGCCCCTGATGAAACGGAGACCAGCGGCAGCGGTAGTACCGACGATCCAGCCACCGACGATCAGGCTGCCGTCAGCGCCTATGACACCACAGGGAAGTCGGTGGTCGAGCTCCTCACTGACGCCGAAGGTTTCCTCCAACGGGCCGACGTTGCCGAATCAGGCGACTTCACGGCCGAGGCTGCCCAGTTGCGAGAGGATGCGCGAACGGCCCTGCTGGCTGCCCAAGGTCTGCTGGGGGGAACCCTTTCTGGGGCGACATCGGCCACTGGTCAAGACTCAGAGACCTGAGGCGCTGATCTCATCCCGCTCCCCGAGGAGGGTCCGGGCTAGAGCGAGACGGGCGGTATCATGGGTGGTCGCGCCTGGTGCGGAGCGGTCAGATGCCACCAGCCGCCAATTGGAGGTGCCCACCATGTTTCGCCGAATGTCGACCGAGGGTACGACGGTCCCGACTGGAGACGAGACGCTCCCGGGACGGGCCGAATCGGTCATGGTCCCCGATGCCCACCACGTGAACGGTCGGCCCCTCGTCGGGCCCTTCCCAGAAGGCACCCAGACACTGATCGTTGGCATGGGCTGCTTTTGGGGGGCCGAGCGGTTCTACTGGCAAGAGCCCGGTGTCTATACCACCGCCGCCATCTACGCCGGTGGAACAACCCCCAACCCGACGTACGAGGAGACCTGCACTGGGATGACGGGCCACACGGAGGCCGTTCTCGTTGTCTTCGACCAGGCGCAGGTTCAACTCGACCAGTTGTTGAAGATCTTCTGGGAGAACCATGACCCGACCCAGCACATGGGGCAGGGCAACGACATCGGGACCCAGTACCGATCGGCCCTCTACACCACGAGCGACGCCCAGCTCCAGGCCGCGCTGGCCAGCCGGGATACCTACCAGGCGATGTTGACCGCCGGCGGATTCGGTGAGATCACAACCGAGATCGCCAAGGTCGGGTTGTTCTACTACGCCGAGGACCATCACCAGCAGTATCTGGCCAAGAACCCGGGTGGCTACTGCAACCACGGCTATTGCCAGGTCCCCTACGAGGTGACGACAACCGCCTGATAGCCAGTCCCAGCACTCCTCGTCGTCCGCTTCAATGGAGTAGGTTCTAGATGGACGAATCACCATGGGGGCCGCAACGGCCATGATCAATCCGGTGCTGCATGTACAGATGCTCGGGGGCTTGAGCTTGCACCTCGGGGACGAGCCACTGGGTCCTGTTCCGTCCCGTTCCGCCTCCTCTTTGCTCGCCCTTCTGATCCTTTATCGTGATCGGGCCCAGACGCGTGACCTCCTGGCCGGCCGGTTCTGGTCGGACCTGTCCGAGGACAAGGCAAGACGTCGTCTCAGCAATGCCCTGTGGCAGATCCGCACCGTGGTGGCAGCGCGACACGATTCCGATAGCTCCGAAGACGATGAGTTCGACCTGTTGGCAACCACGCCCCAAACCGTCCAGCTCAACCCCGATGTCGAGGTCATCGTCGACCTCGACATCTTCATCCGCCGCTTGGACGACTTCGAACGGCGGTACCGGACCGAGCGCAGGGGAGTAAGGATTGCCGATCTGACCTCCATCGTCGAGAGCTACAGGGGTGAGCTCCTGTCCGGTCACTACGACGAGTGGATCAACGGTCCCCGGCGTATTGCGCGGGATCGCTACCTTGGGGCACTGGCCCATCTGGTTCAGCTCAACACGGGCCAGGCCGACTACGAGACAGCCCTCCGTCATTCACTGACCCTGGTCGACAATGAACCTCTGACCGAAGAGTGGCACCGTGATGTGATCCGGCTCTACGCCTTGAATGGGCAGCCGTCGACGGCCGAACGCCAATATGAAGAGTTTCGTCGAGCACTCTCCGACGAGTTGGGAATCGAGCCGGCCATCGAAACCGTCGAGCTCATCGAACGGATCCGTCTGGATGCATCTGCTCCACGCCCGAGCTTCGAGTCGAGCGACGAGGAAGAGCACCGCCCCTTCGTAGGCCGTTCGGCCGAGCGGTCCACCGTCCTAGGTCGGGTCAACGAACTGATCAGCGGCAAAGGGGGCATGGTCCTGGTCGAGGCCGATCCTGGGATGGGCAAGACCCGCCTCATGGAGGAGGTGGTTCGGGGAGCCGAATGGCGTGGGGTCCAAGTCTTGACTGGGGGGCACTCGCAAACGAGCACCCTGAGCCCGTATGAGGGGCTGAAGGCGGCGCTAGAACCTGCTACCACCGGGATCCGCGGGGAGCGTACGGCTACCCACATGGCGCCAATCTGGCTCCAGCAGGCCAGCACCGTGCTTCCTGGGCTGGCCAGTGTCCTAGCACCGCCAGTGGCGACCCAAGCCTTGCGGCCGGACGAGGAGCCATGGCGGATGACCGAGGCTCTCGTTCAGGTGGTGCTAGCCCAATCCAAGCCAAAGCCGACGGTGTTGATTCTGGAAGACGTGCACTGGTGCGACGACGACTCGATGCAGCTTCTGGTCCAGCTCGGTGATCGCCTGATCGATAGTGGAGTTCTGGTGTGCTTGACCTATCAGCGCGATGAGGCTGAGCGCTCGGCCGTCATCTGGCAGGCGTTGGGCGAGCTCGAGGCGAAGCCAGGCTCGAGCCGGCTCGTCATTGCTCCTCTGGCCGACGATGAGATTCGCCAGATGGTGAACTCCGAGCTCGGGCCGCGGCGGATGTCGGAGCCGGCCCTGAGCCAGCTGATAGAGATGACGGGAGGCAATCCCTACATCATCCTGGAGGTGCTACAGGGCCCCGTCGACATATTTGATCCCGACTATGTCTCGCCGGGCGACGCCAGGTCGGGGACCGCCGATGGTGGTCAGCTCCTCCCTCGTCTTCATGACATCCTGACCCGCCGGATCGAATCGACCGATGATGACGTCAATGCTGTGTTGGAGGGTCTGGCCATCTATGGCGGTCCTGCCTCGACCAAGATCCTGACCACGACCCTGGGTATGGATCGAGCCGAGGTCGTTCGGGCTCTGGCCGACGCGGTCGATCTTGGCTTCCTGATCGAGGGAACCCAAGGATGCGAGTTCGCCCAGGAGCAGACTCGGGTCACCGTCTACGGCCAGATCGAACCTCGGCTTCGGGCCCGGATCCATGGTCGGATCGTGGATGCCCTGATCGGAGAGCCCGATATCGACACTGGCCAGTTGGCCCATCATGCGTGGCTTGCCGGCCAGTGGGATCGGGCCTACGACCACCATTGGCGCGCCGGGGACGCTGCGTTGAACGTCAACGCCATCCAAACCGCGGCCGAGCACTATGCCAAGGCCGACGAAGCTGCCCAGGCCGCCGGTCTTGCTGATCGTGATCGGACCGGCGACCTGCTCGCATACGAAGGTGTGCTGGAGATCCTGGGCCGGCGCAAGGTTCAGCAGGAGCTGCTTGATCGGCTGTCCAGCCTCGACGGGGCCGACCCTTCGACGGAGCTTGAAGTGACCCAGCGGCAAGCCTGGTTGCTGGCCAACACCGACCGGGGGGCCGACGCCGCCGAACTGGCTCTGAGTGCGGTCGAAAAGGCCGACGCCGTCGGCTTCAATACTGGCGAGCTGCTGACCATCGTCGGCTGTGCCCGGGCCTGGTCTGGTGATCTGATTGGCTCGATCGAGCCGTTGGAGGAGGCCATCGACGCCTTCCGGCGAGGGGGGTTGTCGACCGTAAGCGCCCAGCTCATGCTGGGCCGCACCCATGCTGACCTGCTCAACTTCGAGCCGGCTCGCCGCTACCTAGATGAGGTACACGACGAAGCCAAAGCTGACGATGATGCCCGGAGCCAGGTTGAGGCCCTCGGTCATCTGGCAACTCTTCACCACAGCCAGCTCAATGAGCTCCCGGCGGAAGCGGCCTTTCTCGAGGCCTTGGAGTTGGCCAGTGACATCGGGTATCGCCACGGGGAAGGTCTGAACCTCGTCAATCTGGCCGCCTTCTATCTGATGAACGGTCGGGCCGGACGAGCCCTGGGGTTATTGTCCCGGGCCGCTGATGTGTTCGTGTCACTTGGCAACGGGCGCGGTGAGGCCTTTGTGAAGTTCATAGGGTCTGAAGTTGCTCATCATGTGTGCGGGGATGACGATCATGCCTCCGTTCAAGCTGAGGAGGCTGCCATCTACTTCCGTCGGGTCGGTGATGAACGACGAGAGGCAAACTGCCTGAACACGTTGGCCAGTATCGATCGCCGTAGACGTCGGCGTCGCCTGGCCAAGCGTCGCCTGGCCAGCGCCTTGGCCAAGGCGACGGTGAGCGACGATCCGAGGACGGTGGTTCAGATCCACCTCAACCGGGCACTGGTCGAACTTGATCTGGGCCACCCCGACGAAGCTTTGATCGAGACCGCAGTAGCGGCTGCATTGGATGAAGACCATGTCTTGGATGAGTCGAAGCCTGCCCTGCTGGCGGTGCAGGCGCGGGCCATGAGCGACCTCGGTGAACATCACGAGGCAGTATTGCTCGTCAATCGCGCCACCCCCTACAACCGTCCCGGAGCTGACTGGGCTCACCTGGCTGCCTGGTGGTGTGCAGAGGCATTGACGGCGGCAGGGGAGGAGACGGCGGCCGGCGAGCAGGTGGCCCTGGCCCATCAGCTCCTATCTCGACACCTGGAAGGCATGCCCGAGCCCTTGGCCCAGATGGCGTGGGAGGTGGTTCCCGAGCACCGGGCCATCGCCGCCGCCCACGAGCAGTACTTTGTCGA
Source organism: Actinomycetes bacterium (assembly GCA_024227975.1). The sequence continues at coordinate 335 of JAAETV010000252.1, read as the reverse complement.
CATCGTGGAATGGCGACTGCCAAAGCTCGATGCGCCCACTGGTCGGGCTCTGGAGACCGGTGAGTATCAGGATGTGATGCTCGCAGTATCGCACCCAGAAGACCGGACCTGGCCCACCGATTCGGTCCGCCGTCAGCGACGAATCCTTCGGTTGGCCTCCCAAGCTGAGGAACAGGGGGCCGCCATCCGAGTGTCAGATTTGGCAGAGCTACTGAAAGTGAGCGAGAGGACAATCAAACGAGATCTCTCTCGGCTCCGCAACGAGGGCCGAAATCCTCCAATGCGAGGACGGTCCGAAGAAAAATCCTGATGGCACTCAGGGCGCGTTTTAGCAG
>JAAETV010000251.1 GCA_024227975.1 Actinomycetes bacterium | reverse complement strand
TTGATGAAGACGCCATCATGGGCCTGTGGCAGGAAATCAAGCGTGCGGAGAAGGCAAACGCCGCGGCTCCATCATTTGCTACCGAGGGCAGCAAACTATCACCCATACATCGTGCCACGCAGCTACAGCACCAGGCAGCTGCGCAAGGCTTCGACTGGCCAGATATCGAACCCGTGATGGACAAGCTTAGGGAAGAACTGCTAGAGCTGGAACAGGCAATAGCTGCTGGCGACAAGGACGCCATCGAAGACGAACTTGGTGACTTGATGTTCGTTTGTGTAAATATTGCTCGGCACACCAAAACCAATGCAGAAATGGCTTTACACCGCAGCAACCAGAAATTCGTACGCCGGTTTGAATACGTCGTGACGCAGATGCAGGAGAGCGGCCAGACTATGAATCAACAGCAACTCGATCAAATGGAGGAATTTTGGCAGGCATCAAAAGCCATCGTCGGTTAGAATGATGCGGTATATCGCCAAACCTGCAGCCATGGCTAAAAATCGTCTTCAAACTGAGCAAAAAATTCTCGACGCAGTTAAGCA
>JAAETV010000250.1 GCA_024227975.1 Actinomycetes bacterium | reverse complement strand
CATCCCAATAGCCCCGGTTCGCTGCGACGTGCTCGGGGAGATCCTCCATATCGGCGCCAACCATGCCGACAATGTAGTGGCGCACACCCTGTCGGTCCGCTCGCACGCCGGGGGCCGGAGCTGCCATGGCGATGTTGGCGAGTGACCGAGCCGCGCCGGATCCACACCACCTGACCCCCGTCGGGCGAGACTCGGTGGGTGGATACAAAGGGGCGGTACGACCTGTTTGCTGAGTACGAAGCGGCCGGATCGTCGCCGACCTATGAGCGGCTGGCCCGTGCCGTCGGCGGGAGTGCTTCGCTGCTTGAGCTGCTGGAGGAGCTCCCGGCCCCGAAACGCCAGCCGAACTTGTTGTTCGCATCAGGGCGACTGCTAGGCGCACCAATCGACGACCCCGACGACTTCATCACCTACGTCGAGTCCTCGTGGGATGAGGTCAGTGCGGTCATGAGGGAACACTCGACCCAAACCAACGAAGCAGCCAGGACCGCCACCCTGCTGCCTGTGCTCAGCCAGCTTCCAGGACCGATAGCGCTCATCGAAGTCGGTTGTTCCGCAGGACTGTGCCTCTATCCCGACCGGTATCGCATCTCCTACGACGGCCAGCCCGCCCTCGTCGCCGACTCGCCGGTTCGCATCGATGTCACCACGAACGGATCTGTGCTCATTCCCACCGTCCTTCCCGAGGTCGTGGCACGGATCGGGATAGATCTGAACCCGCTCGACATCACCGACGGCGCCAGCCAGTCATGGCTCGAAGCACTGATTTGGCCCGAACACCACGCCCGACTGGCTCGACTCCGAGCCGCAATGGCGATGGCTCGACACGATCCACCGCTGATGCTGCAAGGCGACCTCGTCGACACCATCGACGACGCACTGGCACTCGTCCCGACGGGAGCGACCCCGGTCGTGTTCCATTCCGCTGTCCTCAATTACATATCGAGAGCGGATCGGAAGCGTTTCGCTGAGCGACTCGCTCGAGACCCGGACATCGTGTGGCTCTCCAACGAGGGTCCGGGGGTGATCAGCGGACTGACCGTCGATCTCCGACCGCCACCCGATGCAGGCAGCGCCGCGTTCTTCATCACCGCACGAAACGGCACCGACATCGTAGGTATCAGCGACCCGCACGGCTCGTGGATCAGCTGGTAGCACCCAAACCCCGACGTCCGACCTGCGAGCTCGAGCCGAGGCCATGGCCGGGCCCGAGGCTCTTCCCCGCGCCGACGCCGTCTTCGACGAGCCCTGCCAGGGGTGGGCGATGGCCGTGATCATCGAGACCGTAGCCAAACCTGGGGTCTCCTGGGAGGAGTTCCGCACCCGGCTCATCGCCGCCATCGACGGGGGGTCATGGTGGCGCGGCCACTCCGGTGCCGACGCCTGCTGGTGGCTCCGGCGAGGAGTGGTTGGCCGCCAACAACCAGCCGAACCGGTAGCGTCTCGGGGTGGCTTCTGGACCCCCCGATTCCTCCGCTTCAAGCGATGATCTCGGTCGTCGATTCAGCGGCGTACGAAAGGTGAGACTGGGTGACGTGACCTCATCCGGGCGACTCCGTCTCGATGCTCTGACCCGCTATACCCAGGACGTTTCCGACGACGACACCAATGACGCCGGCCTCGGACCCGAACCATCGTGGGTCGTCCGCCGTACGGTGGTCGATGTGCTCGCACCTGCGGTGTTGGCCGAAACGATCACAATCACCACCCATTGCTCGGGTCTTGGACGCCGCTGGGCCGAACGGCACCTCTCGGTTGTTGGTGACGCCGGTGCCGCCTATGAGGCATCGACATTGTGGATCTGTATCGATATCGAAGCGGGACGGCCGACGGTGCTGACCGATGAGTTCCTCTCGATCTACGGATCGTCAACCCGGGGGCGAACGGTGACAGCGCGCCTGACCCACCCCAAGCCAGTGCCCGATGCGAACCACTGGTCGTGGCCGCTTCGGACCGTCGATTTCGACATCTACAACCATGTCAACAATGCCGCCTATTGGGCTGTTGTCGAGGAATCGTTGGCGGTGCAGGTCCCGACCGTCCCCTTCCGCACTTCGCTGGAGTACCGCGATGGGGTGGTTGTCGACGATGAGGTCACGATCGCTAGTGCTGAGGTCGATGGTGCTCGCCATCTCTGGTGGCTCACGGGCGAGGCCACAGTGGCTGCCTCCGCCCTCATCGAATCCCTTCCGGCCAGGGGCGACTGAGCCGCCTAGGCCCCGGTTGTGGCGTCTGCCGCGGGGCTGGGCTCAGCGTCGGCTCCGACGGGGATGAAGACGTGTTGGCGGTAGAAGCGAAGCTCCTTGATGCTCTCGGTGATGTCGTCGAGGGCGCGGTGGCCGGCATCCTTGCGGGGGGCCAGGCCGAGCACATCGGGGTACCAGCGACGGGCGAGCTCCTTGATCGTCGACACGTCGACCGATCGATAATGGAGGAACTCCTCGATCTCGGTCAGGTGGCGGGCCAGGAACCGCCGGTCCATCCCGATCGAGTTCCCACAGAGGGGGATTGACCGTGGGGACCCGATGTGTTCCTTCAGGAAGGCCAAGGTCTGCGCCCCGGCCTCTTCCAGCGTCATCGTCGAGGCTTGGATCTGGGCCAGTAGACCAGACTTGGTGTGCATGTCGACGACGATCTGGTCCATCTTGGCCAGCTCCTCCTCTGTGGCGTGAATGACGAGATCGGGCCCCTCGGCGATGATGTTGAGTTCATCATCGGTCAACAAGGTTGCGATTTCGACGATCACATGCTGTTCCGGATCGAGTCCGGTCATTTCGAGGTCCATCCATGCCAGCAAGTCATTCACCCTAACCCCGGCATGGGTAGCCTGCCCCCGTGATCGAGATTCCTGTCCTGCGCCTCGACGACAATCATCCGCTGGCGGCGACGGACCCGCTGGAGTTGCCCCGACGGATGCGACCCGGTGATGCTGCTGCTGATCTCCCGGCTCAGATCGAGGTCGAGATTCCAGCCGGTGAGAGGTGCCTGGTCCCTACCGGATTCGCTGTTGCCGTACCGCTCGGGGCCTGTGGGTTGGTGTTGCCTCGCTCTGGTCTGGCCCTGAAGCACGGGCTCACCCTGCTCAATAGTCCGGGCTTGATCGACTCGGGTTATCGGGGGGAGTTGAAGGTCCTGCTCTACAACACCTCCCGGGAGACGGTGCTGATCTCCCGAGGGCAGCGCATTGCCCAGTTCTTGGTGCTGGCCGTGGACCAGCTTGGGTTCGTCGAAGTATCGGATCTACCAGCCGGTCCCGACGATCGCGGGTCCGATGGGTTCGGCAGCTCAGGCTAGGAAGCGACATGGGGTCCATGGGAGGTCGCTGAGGTAGCGTGCTCCATGGCCCAGAGCACGACGTCGCCGTCGGATGACGACGTCCTTCCCCCTGGTATCGACCGCGAACGGGTCCAGTCGCACACCCTCAGGGTGCTGATGAGCAGCCAGGTCCTGGGTGGGATGGGTCTCGTCGCTGGCTACATTCCGGCTGCCCTCCTGGCCAAGGAGATCACCGGCAGCGCGGGCTGGGCTGGCCTGGCCGCCGCCATGTTGTCAGTCGGCTCGAGCGGTGCGGCCTTCCCCCTGGCGAGCTATATGTACCGCCACGGCCGCCGGCCCGGACTGCGAATCGGCTACCTGGTCGGGGCCACCGGGGCGATCGCCGCCTTTGGTGCTGCCCTTCTATCGTTCTACCCCCTTCTCTTGTTGGGGGTGGCCATGATCGGCACCGGAAATGCCTGCAATCTGGCCGCCCGCTATGCCGCCGCTGACCTGGCCGAGGAGGACCGCCGGGCCCGATCGATCGGGCTGATCGTGTGGGCATCGACGATCGGTTCCGCCTCCGGCTCCTATATGGCCTTGGCCCTGGCAACCGGGGTGGCGGTCGCCGTTGGGCTCCCATCGCTCAGCGGGCCGTACGTGTTGTCGCTGGTGGTCTTCGTCCTCGCCGCCATCGTCGTCCAAACCCGGCTTCGGCCCGATCCGCTTGTTGTGTCCGGAGGTCTCATCCAGGGGGCCAGAACTGAATCGGGATTGGCCCAGCTTGTGCGAGCGGCCGGGCTGATCCTCGGAAGTTCGCGGGCCAGGATCGCGGTTGGGGCGATGATCACTTCCCAGGTCGTGATGGTCGGGGTTATGACAATGACGCCGCTCCATATGGATGAGGGGGGTCAGTCAGCCCAGGCCATCGGCTTCATGATGACCATCCACATTCTCGGGATGTACCTGTTCTCCCCCTTCATCGGGGTGCTGTCCGACCGATTCGGGCGGCTGCCCATGATCGGGATCGGCGCCGTCTTGTTGATCAGCGGGGCTGAGTTCGCGGCCAGGACCTCGGCCTTCGACTCCCCTGGCGTGATCATCGGCAATTTCCTGATCGGGCTGGGGTGGGGCTTCGGGGTCATCGCTGGCTCCAGCCTGTTGACCGAGTCGTTCCCCGTCGAGCAGAGGGTCAGCGTTCAGGGGACGGCGGATCTGGCCATGAGCGGTTTCGGGGCTGCCGGGGGCTTGATATCGGGGCTTGTGGTTACCGTCAGGAGCTACGCCGAGCTTGGTCGCTACGCCCTGGCTTTCGGGGTGGTCCTCCTGGTGGCCACTCTTTGGCATTGGATCCGGGCCCACTCAGGCGACGACGTGGCCGAAACGCTCCATTCCTCGCATGTCTCTTGAACCACTGAGAGATCTTGAACCACTGAGAGATCAGGAGACTGGGCCGCGGCCATTCTGGTTGGCCAGGGTGAGGTGGATCTCGGACTGGCTCACTTCGACCTCGTCGACCATGGTGGCGAGGGCCGCACTGACGTCGACCGATGCTGCCTCGTCGATCTCCTCATCGGGATTGTCGATCACGATTACCAGCTGGGAAGGCTCCCATCTGGCGTGGAGGCTGATGCGGCCGCGGCCATGGAGGGCTTCGACCGAATGATCGACGGCCAACCGCAGCTTCTCGACATCGGCAATATCGACCCCGAGCCGCATGGCCAATCCGGCCACCGCCACCCGGCCGATTCGGCTGAAGTCGGGGGATGCGGGAAACGAAACGCTCACTTCGTCTCGCGTGCCATCGTGCATTGTTGCCACTATCCCACGTCGGAGGCTCCGGGTGGCAGCTCGCGGACAACCTCGTTTGGGTCTTGGTCTTGGCGGAGGCCGGCGTAGACAGGGTGGCGCAGGTGACCGTCGGTTGGCCACTCACCGTAGGCTACCTCGACGACAACAGTCGGCTCGACCCAGATCGGTGACCGGTCGAGCTCGGGGACAGTCATGAAAGGGCAACCCTCGGTGGTCTTGAACAAGGCTGAGAGTTGGTTCCGGTTGGCGTCGGTCAGACCACTACCGGCGGCGCCGGCGAAGTGCAGCTCATTGTTCTGGTAGACGCCGATCAGGAGCGATCCGATCTGGCCGTCGAGAGCACCCCCATCACGGCCTGGAAGCCAGCCACCGACCACGAACTCCTGACGCTTGCGGATCTTGACCTTGATCCAGTCGCGGCTGCGGACTCCCGGCTGGTACCGGCTTGACCGTCGCTTGGCCATGACCCCCTCCAGATCCCGAGCGTGGGCCAGGTCCAATAGGGAAGTGCCATCTCCGATGGCGGCGGGTGGACAGCGCCAGCTTGGTCCATCGTCGATGATCTCGGTCAGGAAGCGGCGGCGGGTCGAGTAGGGAAGGCCGAGCAGTGATCGGCCGTCGAGGGCAAGCAGGTCGAAGGCGACATAGACGACCGGGTGTTCCTCGATCAGGGCCGGTGTCGGTTGATCGATATGCATCCGCTGCTGGAGGCGTCCGAACGAGGGACGATCACCGTCGAACACCACGACCTCCCCATCGATGACGGCGTCGAGGTCGACGCTGGCGACGAGGGGGGCGAGGTCGGGATAGGTGGTGGTGACATCACGGCCCGAGATCGATCGCAGCTGGAGCTGGTGGCCGGGGGCGGCACCGGGGATGCAGTGGGCTTGGACCCTCACCCCGTCCCACTTCAGCTCGAATGCCCAGTCGGGCCCATTGGGGATTGGGCCTGCCGCCGCCTTCATGGCCGGGATCCACGAGACGGTGGGTTTCGAGATTGGGGGCTTGGCCACCTCGACCAGGGTAAAGGTGGTTGCCGATCGGTCGGTCGACTGTGAGGGTGGGCTGACCGTCGTTGACGACCACGACGATCCTCAGCTGCAGTCGCACGAGTTGGCACCCCTGATACCGGCGCTGTCGGACCTCGGACCGGGGTGGGAGCAGTTCTCTCTTCAGCTGATGTCGAAGATCGCCCTTATCGACCCAGCGACAGAGGATCAAGCTCAGTTGTGCGGGCTGGCAGAGCTGGTGGTCGTCCGTGATGGGCTCTATGCCGAATACGGATTCGGTCAGTCGCCCGACGATGCCCTTCTCCTGATCAGTCGGGGCACTACCTCTGAGATCGAGGTCTTCTACGAGGGGATGCGGACCGTCACCCAGTGCATGGGCGAGGAGGAGGGGGCCGTCTATGAAGTCAAGAAAGCTCCTGAGATTCCCAGCGCGCTTGGTCGACTGCGCTTCTCGCTCGACGATGAGCTCGGCCAGCACCGCGAGGGCTTGCTGGTCCTCAGGGAGGATGTCGTCTACTACCTCAGCATCAGCGATGTTGACGCTGCATGGCCAGTCGATCTGAATCGACTGGCCATGCAGCTCTTCGCCGACTACGACCGCTAGCTGGCAGTGTGGTTGTGGCTGCCCTCGTCAGAGCCCGACGGGATGCTCGCTGAGGAGCTTGCTGACTTTCGCCTCGTCGATCTTCTTGACGAGCCGGCTGGACTCGTGGATGTCTCGCAACGTCTTCGAGAGCGAGATCGACGAGCTGACGGCCAT
>JAAETV010000249.1 GCA_024227975.1 Actinomycetes bacterium | reverse complement strand
GCTACGACGCCTGGAAGGACGCCATCCGCGTAGGCAACACGTTCGTGTCTTACGGGCCGCTGCTCGAGTTCACTGTCGACGGGAAGCCCGCCGGCTCCCACGTGAAGATGTGCGCCTCCGGTGGAACGGTCGAGGTCGAGTACGAGCTCGCCAGCGTGACCTTGCCGATGACGCGCCTCGACCTCGTCGTCAACGGCGAGATCCGCGAGAGCACACGTGTCGCACGCAGCCAGGCGCGAGGCTCGTGGTCTGTTCCCGTGGACCGGAGCTCCTGGCTCGCGCTACTCGTCAGGGGGTGCCACCCGGGCAAGCCCGAGATGATCGCCGCCCACTCCTCACCGGTCATGGTCTCAGTCGAGGACTCGCCCTTCTTCGCTCAGGCCGACGCCGTGACGATCCTCGAGCAGATCGAGGGGGCAATCGCCTACCTCGACACCGTCGGCACACGCTCCGAGGAGCGCACCTACAAACGCATGCGCATGATCTTGACCTCGGCGCATCGCCGACTCCACAACCGCATGCACCGCGGCGGCCTCGACCACGCCCATGCGGCCCCGCACCACCATGGACACGATTGAAGATGCAAGAGCGCCGAACGCTCCGTTCCAGACATGCGATGACACGGTGAATACCGTCGACCGGTGCAGCCGTCGCCTCGCCACTCACCTATGACATCATTGGCTATCAACGGGGGTGTGCCATGACTGACATCCTGATCAGAGACGTTCCTGATGAGGTGCTGGCAGCAATCGATGCCAAGGCAAAGCGAGTCGGTCTCTCGCGGACCGAGTATCTCCGCCGTGCCCTAGAACGCGAACGGGTGCAGGACACTGGTCCGATCACGGTTGAGCATCTCCAACGGGTTGCAGCACTTGCCAGTGATCTCGATGACCCCGACATCATGTCCGGGGCTTGGTCGTGACCAGTTGGCTCATCGACAAGACGGCGCTCTCCCGGCTCCACCTGGCGCCGGATGCGGCCGACTGGGCCAACAGAATTGAGCACGGTCTGGTCCGGATATCTACTGTCACCCGGCTAGAGGTCGGGTACTCGGCCCGCTCGGCCAAGGACCACCGCACCGTGCTAGCCGAGCCCCCGATCGCATCAATGCCGGTGGAGTACCTGACACCCAGGATTGAGGACCGGTCCGTCGAGCTTCAGACCGTACTCGCAGACCGTGGCCTCCACCGAGCCCCGTCCGTACCCGACCTGTTGATCGCAGCGACTGCCGAGCTCACAGGGCTCACGGTGCTCCACGTCGACAAGGACTTTGAGCTGATAGCCGATGTCACGCGTCTGCGCATCGAACGCCTCGACGTCGACTGACAGACTCTCGGCGCTAGGGGGAACTGGTCACGGGTCGGGATCGGCGCCTCGCAAGGGTTTGCCGGGTTCGGGTGTGGGTGATTTCGGCTCGGCCCGAGGGGACGAACCCCATGGTCTCCCAGAACGGCACAGCTGCGTCCGACGCGCCGGCATTGCAGGTGAGGGTGTCGGAGTGATCGAAGCCGAGGTCAATGAGTTGCTTGGCCAGGGTTCGGGCCACCCCATGGTGTCGCCATTGGGGATCGACGTAGAAGCGTCTCACCCGGTAAGCACCGGCAACGTGAGGGCACCGAGACAGACCGCCAATGCCGACCGCCGATCCAGTTCGGTCGGTCGCAGCCAGAAGACACTCCCCGGGTAGCTCGTAGCGCTGGGTGCCGTTCCGCCACCCGTCGATCACGGCCGTGACGATCCTGATGCCCTCGGCCTCAGCTGTGACTGCGAGGCCGACCAGGCCTTGTGGGATCAGATCATCGGCTGGATGGATGGAGAAGCTGGCCACGCCAGCCGAGGCTACCTATTGCCCATCACCCGACACCCCGTTCTGCCAACGACCGACTCCGGCCAGGACCGTCCATCAGCTCGTCTGGATCACGGGTGAGGTTGG
>JAAETV010000248.1 GCA_024227975.1 Actinomycetes bacterium | reverse complement strand
GCCGCGCAGGCCGCAGCGCTCAACGACTGGAAGCCACGCCCCGGCAACATCTCGTCGCCGACCGACGGTTTCGTCGCACCCACAGGTGTCGCCCAAACCTCGACGTCAGACCCGTGGGACCGTGACGTACTCCAGCGCACCACCTCCCCCGACGAGCTACAGGCCCGAGCGATCGACGCCGCAGCTCTCACCACGGACAGCACCGACACCCGCCGTGGCGCACTCACCCGCATGATCGAGGAGCACGGCGACGCTGGCATGGCCAGCCTCGTGCTGCGCACCACCTCCGCGGACTACAAGTCCGGTTTCGGTGAGCTGCTCCGCAACGGCGGCAACCTCGCCCTGCTGGCACCCGAGCAGCGTCAAGCGCTCGAGTTCGCAGAACCGCTCGCACAGTTGCAGCGCGCGCAGGCGACCACCTCTGACGGTGCCGGCGGCTACCTGATCCCCACCGACATCGAACCGTCTGTGACGCTCACTTCCGATGGCACCGACAACCCGATCTGGGGTATGGCACGCCGTGTCCAGACCGCGGCCAGCACCCTGCGTAACGTGGGGATGCCGAACGCCGCCTGGTCGTGGGACACTGAGGGCGCCGAGGTCTCCGACGACACGGTGACGTTCACCGCCACCGACATTCCGCTCTACTCGGCGAACGGTTTCGTGCCGGTCACAATCGAAGCACAACGCTCGATCGCTGGGATCATGGGTGACGTGCAACGTGCCCTCGCTGGCGGCTATCAGGACCTTGTCGGCGCAGCATTGGCGACCGGTTCCGGTTCGGCTCAGCCGACCGGTATCATCACCGCGCTCATCGGTTCGGCCGCTGAGGTTGAGACCGCCGGCTCAGGCGTGTACGCCCTCGCCGACGTCTACTCGTGGATCAACGGTCTCGCCGCCCGGCACCGTCGCAACTCCACCGCAATGATGGCGTTCCCGATCATCTCGCTGACCCGCCAGTTTGACACTGCGGGCGGTGCGGCTCTGATCGCCCGTCTCGGTGACGGGTCACCGGACCGGATCATGGGTTTGCCGCTCGTCGAAAACCAGGACATGGACTCGACCGTTTCGGCTGGCACCGAGATCGCTGTCGCCGGCAACTTCGATCACTACGTCGTCGCTGAAGGTATCGGCACTCTGGTTGAGGTGATCCCCCATCTGATGGGAGCGAACCAGCGACCGATCGGTGCTCGTGGCGTGTACGCGAAGACCCGTATCGGCGCCGACTCGGTGCTCGACACGGCGTTCTCGCTGCTTCAGGTCAAGGCTTGATAGCGGTCCCGGACCGGAAAGGACCACACAATGGCCACAGTCACTTGGAACGACGCCTCTCTGACAATCGGCGGTGTTGACCTCTCGTCACACATCAAATCGGTCAACTTCACCTATGCCGCTGCTGAGCTTGATGAGACGGCGATGGGCGACGATACGCAGGTCCGCAAAGGCGGGCTGAAGGACTGGTCCATGTCGGTGACATGGAATCAGGACTTCGCTGCCGGTGCGGTCGACGCGACCGTGTTCACTCTGGTCGGTACCAACCCCGCGGTGGTGCTCAAGCCGACCAGCGCAGCCGTGTCGGCAACGAACCCGTCGTTCTCTGGTACCGGGTTCATCCCCGATTACGGGTTCGGCGGCAATGTCGGCGATCTGCTTCCGGCTACAACCGAGATCAAAGCTGCCGGCGACCTGACCAGAGCGACCAGCTAGACCGGGCTTCGTCGGGGTCCGGCCGGCAGCTCCGTGCCGACCGGACCCCGACACCCGACAACGGAGAAACCAATGTTGCGTAGAGCAAACCAGACATTCACCGTGGAAAACCCGGACGGTCCCGGCCATGTGGTGATCGCAGCGAACGAACCGGTACCGGCGTCGATCGCCAAAAAGTTGGGGGCCGACTCGGTACTGCTTCATCCGACGGCGACCCAGGACAGGCCGAAGTCAACGAACCCGAAGACCTCCGGCCGCAAGACGTCACGCAAGTGACGGTCTGACATGGCGATCGTCAACGGGTACGCCACCCTCGCCGAGCTCCAAGAACGGTCGGCGTCACTCACCCAGGGTTACGACGGTGCCGGCGGCACCACCGAACTTGAACGGGTGATTGAGGTCGCGTCGCGCGACATCGATTCGTACTGTGACCGGCATTTCTTCCAGACCGACGCCGCCACGGTCCGCTATGTTGCCCGGCCGTCGTCGGGCTGGTGGCTGCCAGTCCCCGACCTCGTCCACGGCACCATCACCGCCGTCGAAATCGACATCGACGACACCGACAGTTGGACTGCGTACACCGACTACGAGGTTGACCCGTACTCGGGTGACCTGCGGTCGGGTGTGCAATGGCCCGTTGAACGGCTCCACTCGCTCGGGTCACGTCTGTGGCCGACCGGCGGGAAACACTCCCGACGGGTGCGGGTGACCGCAACATGGGGATGGGCCGCTGTCCCGCGGGCTATCAATCAGGCGACGCTCGAGCTGGCGGCGCAGCGCGCCAAATCGGCCGAAGCGCCGTTCGGTGTCGCCGGTTTCAACGACTTCGGTGCTATCCGTATCACTGAGCTGCGATCGGTGCAGCGCATGTTGTACCCGTATCAGCGCAACCGGGCGATGGTCGGCTGACATGGATTTAGCGACCGTGCGTGCCGGGGCTAAATCGGTGCTCGACACTATCGACGGGCTCACCGGCTACGTCAACGGGTACACGTCGGTGCGTCCACCCGCAGCGATAGTGATGCTCGACGAAGCCGACTATTGGGTGTCGATGGACGGCACCGCCGGCCGGCTGCAACGCCTCGACGTTGCCCTCGTGGTGCTTGTCGACCGGACAAACGAACGGGGCGCGCTCGAGCTGCTCGACGAATACGCGTCAAGCGCGGGCGCCAAGTCGATCCCCGCAGCGTTTCTTGCCGACCCGACCCTTGGCGGGGTTGTCGATCATGCCATCGTTCGGAGGCTGGTCCAGATTGGCGAGGTCCGCGACGCCAACCAAACCTATCTAGGGGCCGAGTTCCTACTGGAGATCCACGGACGATGACCGTCAAGAAGAAGCCTGCCGCCAAGAAGACACCCGCCGCAGGCCGCTATAAAGTGACCGGTGCGCACTCGATCGATGGGACCGCTCCCGGCGGGACCGTCACCATCCCCGACACCGACCTCGCCAGAGCCCGCCGCCTCGAACGGACCGGCGCAATC
>JAAETV010000247.1 GCA_024227975.1 Actinomycetes bacterium | reverse complement strand
CCGTCGACGGGGTGTCGACCGTCGAGCCCCAACTCGACCTCGGCGCCTCTTTGGTCGCCGACGGTGAGGTAGTGACCGAGCGGCTCGGGATCTACGCTGCCGGCACCACCCTCCATGACTTCACCTCGGTCGGCGGTCTACTGATCGACGGGATCGTGTTGTCGGCCGGAGCGGCTAGCCAGCTCGGGCTAGGCACAGGCGATGAGGTCGAGTTCCGCGCCCTCGACGGCACCGCCGGGCGCGTGACAGTGGCCGGTATCATCTCCGAGCCCTTCACCGGTTCGAGTTACATCTCGGCTGATGTTTGGGAACGGGCCGGAGGGGGCGTTCCCGACACCCTGGCCGTCGGTCTCATCGATCGCAACGATCATCAGCGGGTCCGGGGCGAGGTGGCTCAGATCGACGGGGTGGTACAGCTCAATGACCAGGTGGCGACGGCGGAGAGGGCGGAAGAGCTCCTGGCGGCCAGCAGGTTCTTCGTCGGGTTCATCTTGATCCTGGCTGTGATCATGGCCGTTGCCCTCATCTTCAATGCCCTGGCCGTGACCATTGGGGAACGAGAGACCGAGGTGGCAACCCTCCAGGCCAATGGGGTCGGACGGTCCTGGATCCGGCGTGTGATCACGGCTGAGAATCTGGTCACGGTCGGCCTTGGTCTGGTGCCGGGCTTGATCCTGGGGCGGATCTCGGCTGGTGCCGTGATCAAGGAGTTCTCAACCGACCAGTTCCGTATGGATGCCGTGATGAACTACACGTCCTTGGTCGCGGCCGTGATCCTGGTTGTTCTTTGTGCCCTGGTTGCTCAGATTCCAGGGTTGCGCCGTCTCGATCGTCTTGATCTGGCGACCAAGGTCCGCGAGCGGGCCCTCTGAAGCCAGCGGTCTGTTGCCGTCCTGCCACCGCCACAGGCGGTCGGTGGGCAGTGGTACTAGTCGGATGCCTGACCGGCCAGCGTCTTCGCCTCACCGACCCTGAGACCGCCAGCCGGCCCCTGGTCCTGGGTCGAGAGGGCCAGGAAGTTTTCTCCGATCCAGCCAGGACGATCACTACTGTGGGGGTGGTCGTAGTGGTTGATTACCCAACGAAGCTCGGCGCCGCCCGGGTCGGTCTTGCTGATCGTGAGACTCGCTGCTCCCTCCGGGGCCGGCACGTTGTACACGTAGAGGTAGTAGTTGGGCGGGAGCTCGATGCTCTCGACGATGTTCCAGTAGTAGTAGTTGTTCTGGTACCTCACGGTGACAACCCTCGTCTCGGAGGTGTAGTTCCAGATGTAGACGTCGCTGTGGGTGCTGGGCGTACCCGGTACAAGCGACAGGCTGGCTACACCAGACCATATGGGGAGCTCCGATCCGCATGAGGCGTACAGCAGGCGGTCATACCACTGGAGGTAGCCGGCTAGTGGTGGGGTGGTTCCCGTCTTGAGGACGTACTCCGCTGACTCGGAGAACGCGATCATGACCGCACCTCGCGAGTAGCCGCTATCGAGAGCGTTCGTCCAGTGGGCGAGACCCTCAGGATCCGGTGTGCGACCCAACACGTTCTGGTAGATGAGACTCACGAACTGCTGATTGTCGAGGCCCCCGTAGCGGGCCTGGAACTCATCGGAAATGGCGAAGGAATCCGAGACCACCTCGAGGTTGCTATTGTGTCTGCCCCCGTACTCGACAGTCCAGTAGTTCCAGCCCGCCTGGTCGGGCTCACGCAAGAAGTAGGCCCGGTAGAGCCGGTAGATCGAGTCGTGCATCTCTGGACACGGACTGACGAAGTCGGTGGTCGCATGACTCGTTGGCCCCGCAATGCCAACCACTATTTCCGGTCCTTCGGCCGACGCCTGTGGCATGGCCGCCACCGCCGCGATCACGAACGCCAGAGCTGCAAGTCCCTGCTTCACCATTCATACCTCATTCTCGTCGAGTCCAATAGGTGGGCTAGCTGGTGGATCAAGGAGTGGCGGTTCCGACGGCGTTGGCCGACGCCGCTTGCCGCTGGAGGGGACCTTGCCCCGGAAGGGTGAGCCAGCTGAACCCTTCCCAACCGGGGCGATCGGTGCTGTGGGGGTGATCGTAGAAGTTGACCGACCATGCCATTTGGGGATCGTTGGTGTTGTCCTTGCTCAAGCGAATTTCGTGGACGGTGTCGGGAACTGGGATGTTGTAGAGGTGCAGGTACTCGCCTGGGTTGAGCAGGACCTCGTCGTAGATAGGGATCGCACCGCCGTTGGCCGCATACAGGAAGCGAGCAGTGAGCTTCCTCGTCTGATCGGTGGTGTTCCACACGAGGATGTCAACGTGCGGTGATGGGATGTCGCTCGGCACGGATATCAGTTGCCGGGCGTTCAGAGAGCTGTGGAAGCCGGTGCCACAGTCGAACTGGAGGTGGCGGTCGTACCACATCAGGTAGCCGGCCTGAGATGGGAACGAGTTGGTCTTCAGCACGTACTCCTCTGATTCGGAGAAGGCGATCATCACCGCACCACGTGAGTAGCCGTTGTTGAGGGCGGTGACCCAGTGACTCAAGCCAACGGGATCCGGTTCACGGCCCAAGACGTTGTTGTACACGAGCCTCACGAACTGCTCGTTGCTGAGACTG
>JAAETV010000246.1 GCA_024227975.1 Actinomycetes bacterium | reverse complement strand
TCAGCCGCGATCCGGTCAAGAGGCTCGATCAGGTTGGTCGGAGGGGGGCGCCAGGCTACATCGGCCACGGTGATGCCTTGAGCCCGCAATGCGTCCGACAGCATGGCGGCGCCACTGGCCGCCACCGTCGGCTCCTGGAGGAGGGGTGCCACGAGATTGGTCATGAAGGGTCCCCATTGGTTTTGACGATGGCTGCTGCCGCCCGTGCGGTCTCGGCGTTCGAGGCGAAGACGGTCGCCCCTGCTGCGGTCAAGCGCTCGGCTTGGGACTCGAGATTCTGGGGGTCGCCGCTGGTCCCGATCAGTGCTACCAGCACCGGCACTTCGAGCCCGGTGATGGCGGGCCCCAGTTCGGCGGCCGGGTCGGGGGCAGCTCCATGACCGAGAACCACGTCCAGTAGAACGGCTCTGATGTCTGGATCACCGGCGGCGGCGCCGAGACGGTCGAGGCGGAGGCGGTAGTCGATCATGGGGTGAGGCCGGCCACGGGTGTACTCATCGGCCCCGAGGTCGATGATCTCCGCTTCGATTCCGGCCCCGGTCAGGATCCGATCGGCCTCCAAAGCCAAGGTGCCACCGCTGTACAGGCCCAGGATCCTACTGGTGGTTGTGGTGCTCGGAGCGACTGAGGGCCGGTGGGCAGGACTCCAGGTCCGTGGTTCAGGAAACTGGACTCCGGCCGCCTCGGTCAGAGCGGCCGCACCGGCGGTGAGATCGTCGGTGGCAACGACGACTGACGGGGTGGTGATCTCGGCCAGTAGCCGATCGAGGCGAGAGCGGGTAGCGAGGCCAATCTCCTTGGCGATGATGCCGATGACCTCGACTGTCGGATCGGCGTCGAGTATGTCGATGGCGGCCAAGGCTGACAGCCCACCTACCTCGTCGGATAGATCACGACCCCCGAGACCGAGGACATGGCGGACCCCGACGCCGGCTTGGTCGCAGAGGGCGCAAACCTGTTGGGCCCCCGTGCCCGACGCCGAGACCAGCCCAATGGGGCCGGGGGTCACCACGTTGGCGAAGCCGAGACCGGTGCCACTGAGGATCACGGTGCCACAGTCCGGTCCCATGGCCAGCAACCCGACACTGGCGGCCGCCTTCTTGAGCAACACCTCGTGTTCGACGCTGACATTGTCGCTGAAGATGATGGGGTGAGCCCCAGCCTCGATGGCATCGATGGCCTCGCGAAAAGCATGCTCTCCCGGCACCGAGATCAGGGCAACCGTGGCTCCGACCTGGCTGATGGCGTGACCCAGAGAGTGGGCTGGCTCGGCTTCTCCTCCGCCGGTCCTCTCCCCTGCCCCACCCCGGCCTGTCGACTGGCTGAGTAGGTGGTCAACCTGTCCCCTGATCTGTTCGACGGAGGCGGAGTCGGCCCGGAAGGCGACGATGAGATCTCCTGGCGTCACCGGACCCAACTCATAGCCCGCGTCGACCAAGAGCTCGACGTTGAGCGCAGTACCCATGGCCACCATGGCATGCTCGACCGTCGAGCCCTCGCCCAGGGACTGGCTCAACAACATCAGGGTCACCGAGTCGTGGTACAGGCCGGGTCTGACCTCAACATGATCTGTCATACCATCAACTCCTGTTCTGGTTGGATGAGGGATGGCGCCTGGCTGAAGGCTTGACGCAGACCGTCCAAGATATGGGCTCCCGATGTAGCTCCGAACTGGCGCAAGCCCTCGACGGCGGCCCCTAATTCACCGTGTCTGCCGAGTGCCCTCACCAGGTCGAGAACCGGTCGGACCGTCTCACCGACAGTGGCGTGGTCGAGCAGGGAGCGGGAGAAGGGCGTTGTTTCCGCCCCGGCACAGGCGTCCGCTAATTGGCGTGCCTCTCGGGGGGCACCGGCAGCATGAAACCCGATCAGCATGCCGACGACCACATCGTCGCCAGCCGGAGTCAGGCCCGGGCCCCAGCCGATGCTGGCGGCTGGTTCGTTGGGCAACGTGAGAGGGTCGAGGCCAGCCACGAACGCTCTCACCAGGCTCGGGTCAAGTGAACCGACCGGGCATGTCGGATCCCACCAGCGCCGGGCCGACAGGGGCAAAGACCAGCCTAGATCTCGCGGCGTGGTCGGCCCGCACATGAGCCCCCCATGATTGGTGCCACCAGGAACAGCATCAGCCGTCGGCGAGTCGAGAATCACCCCATTGGGAAAGCGAGGTCCGGCTACCGTTTCGACGACCACCAGGGTGTCACCATCGGCAGCCCGGAGAGCAACGCTGGCGGCAGCAACCGGGCTCATCAGCCGAGATCGACAATGGCGGCTGCGGGGCCACCACCAGCCGGACCCTGATGGAGGGCGGCGACCGAGACGAACACGGCAGGCTCCCCCAGCGCCGAGGCCACGACCCCACCAACCGCGGCCTTGATCTGGCGATGATGATGGACGTCGGAATCGTTGAGCATGACCTGGCGGTAGCCCCGCAACTGGGCCCGGGGATCGGCCTCGGCCTTGACGAAGACCTGCACCACCCGCCCCTGGAGATCATCGGGATGGGGGCGGTCCGGGAGGTCGAGACCGGCCGAACGGATGGCCTCGAAGACTCCGTCGCGGTCGATGGCGTCCTTCATCACCGAGTGCCCAACCCGGAAGTTGCCGCCGGCCCCCGAGGCATTGCCGACGACGACGATCTGGCCCCGGTCGAGCTCGACGCCCGACGAGCATGAAGCGACAGACGAATAGAGGCTCAGATCGTGGCCGATCTGCTCCGCCGCTGGCATGTCGATCTCACCCAAGGCAACGGCGATGCCGAGCGCCGTGGTGCCGTTGGAGACGGCCATCGACTCCAGCGGCTCTTCGGTGAACACGGTCTGGCCCCGGTCCTTGGCGTCGTTGATGGTCTCCATCGTCAACAGTGGGGTCTTGGTTTGCACATAGTGAACCTCAGCCGGATCGGTGATGCCAGCTTCTGCCATCGCCACCCTCACCGCGGCCGCTGTCTTGGTGACCATGGCGGGGCGGCCGATGTCCTCGGGCAGGATCGTGTCGCTCATGGAGATGCCGACCGTGAGCCGGGATTCGTCGGCTGGACCAGCTGGTCCTTCCCGGCGGGACAGGATCACGGCATTGGGACAGATCACCCCGTCGGTACCCCCTGACCAGGCCATGGGAATCTCATTGACCTCGTCCTGGGAGCGGGTTCCCCTGGCCATCAAGACCCCACGGAACGCCTGATCGGCCAGGATGCGGGTGTAGTCGTTGACCCCACCGTTGCCCTCGGTCTTGCCGATCACGGCGATGACACCATCGGCGTCGATCTCCCCGTCGTCGATCAGCTTGGCCAGGCCTTCAGCGTCGGAAACGCCTTCGATCACAACCTTGTGTGCGGCGAACGGCATGGGGGGCTCCTCTGGGGTTGGCGTTCGGGTGGTAGCCGAGCAAACGGTACCGTTTCGGCTCGGTAGAGACAGGTAAGACGGTGGGCTCAGTTCATCCCAGGGGCCCCGAGGGGCGATCCAGGGTGCCGTTGGCCAGGCGCAAGGCGTGGATCTCGTGGGGGTCGAGGGGCATGCGGGTGACGGAGAACCCTTCTGCGTCTTCGATGGCTGAGGCGATCACGGCCGAAGCGG
>JAAETV010000245.1 GCA_024227975.1 Actinomycetes bacterium | reverse complement strand
GACCAGTCGATCAAGAGCGGGACCATCGTCGACCTCTAGCGCCGTGTCAGTCAATGTTTGCGGTGTTCAGTGGCTCCCTCAGAAGTGAGCAATCTGCGATAGCGGGAGATCGCCTCAGGAGTTGACCACCGCGATTTCCGTCACCGGGTTCACGGCAGTCCGATGCTTCCTGTCGGTGTTGTTGCATGCGATCCGTCTATTCCTCACGTCCGTGAGCGACTTTCCGGACGGGTGGAGCATCGAGCGGATTTGGGCGATAAGCGGGTGCGCGAGGTGACACTTCTCTCCAACGAGACCTATGTGGTCGAGGATCGAGTTGACGATCTCATTGAGCTGGCCCCAACTGTTGTCATCGACTGCGGTGGACTCTGCCTGGTTCGCGATCGATCCGACGGCGGGTGGCACATGAGCTCAAACAGACGATGACGGAACAGTCATCTGCGCAGTCCCCGCCATTCAGGTCGGCCCAATATCGAAGCACCACAGCCTCCCTTTGCCCATAGCTGAGACCACGGATGGCATCCAATAGAACGGGGTCAGTCACGCCGATTTGGACATCGGCCACTGGGCGTCGACCCGCCTCAGCAGCCCGGCGGAACCGGCACCATCGGCTACGGGCCAAGTTCAAAGCCACCGTCGTGATCCAAGCACCCGGATTGGAGCCCGGCTCGGACAGCTCGTCCCACCGCGCCCAAGCACGGGTCATGGCCTCTTGAGCCACATCAGCCGCCGCCTCCCGGTCCGGGGTGGCCAGCCAACACAACCGCAGCAGGATCGACTCGGCGACGTGACTGTCGATCGTTGGCAAGTGTGCCGGTAGATTCCTGTATCGTTGAGGGTCCAATGCCGGGAGTCTCCGGCACCGTCGATGGCCGGACGTCGCCGCCAAGTGCGTCACATCACATGAGACATATGGGCAGTCCTGACGCAACCAAAGGGGCCCGCTCCCGGCGCCGATGACTGCACGGTGGACGCCACCTGGAGGCCGACGGCGAGAACAGCGAGCCCACGGTTGCTGGAATCACCTCATCGTCGCCCCGCTGTGGGTCGCCTTCGAAGCCAACCTCGGCACACTGCTCCGTACCTGCGACGCGGTCGGCGACTGTATGGCCGTTCCGAAGACACCGCACTATCGCCGAGCCCTCGACAAGGGCGATACGTTACCGAAGCGACCCCACATGCATTGGGTGCGCCCAGGAAAGGAAGCCTGGGTTCGCAATCAACGATCTGCCGGGCGCCGGATCGTGGCCATCGAACTGGTTGAGGACGCTTTGCCTCTGTCGCTACTCGATCCGGCTCGCTAGCCGACTGTGCTGCTGCTCGGACACGAGCATCATGGCCTACCACGAGAGATCATCGATCTGGCCGACGATGTAGTTGAGATTCCGATGATCGGCAGAGGCGCCAGTCTCAACGTCGCGGTAGCTGGCTCCCTCGTGCTGTATCGCCTGGCCGGCCTCTCCTAGATGGTCGGACAGCGAGCTCTGCTACGAGTCTCTGGTGGGCCGCTACGAGCACAATGCTGGCCCGGCCCCAACCTCGATTCGTCGACGAAACAGGCCTGGACTAGGCCGCCTCCTCTCGGTCATGCCGCTGGCCGCAGGCTGTTCGCAGTCTCGGCCTGACCGGAGATCGTTCCGCGGGCGAGCCGTCGGACGGCCCGGGCCAACATGGGCCGGACCTGCCTTCGCCTCTTCTCTCGTCTCCACCGCTCGGCTTCAGTCAGACGGTCGGCCTGGATCGCATGGGCCAGGGCCAGAATGCTCAACGATTCACTACGCATTGTTTCCTCCTCGCTTTCTCCTCCCCTCAATCGTCCTCCCCCGGCTGGCCGCTGTCGATTGACAGGAATGCCAATATACGAAAGAATACTGCCATGGCTCGACGCATCGCGACGGTGATCGCCGAAGGGGGATCGCTCTTTGAATTGGGGGCGGCGGTTGAGGTGTTCGGTATCGACCGATCCGACCTCACCTCAGACTGGTACCAGTTCCGGCTCTGCGGCGCCGGTCCCCGTCCAGTGCGAACTGAGACCGGGATCACGGTCGACACTCCGTTCGGCCTCGAGGCTCTCGAATGGGCCGACACGATCGTGGTATTGCCCACGGCTCGACGTGACGTGCCGGAGGACTACCTGACCGCCCTGCGCACAGCCCACCAGCGGGGAACCCGCTTGATTTCCATCTGCACCGGTGCCTTCGTGTTGGCCGCGGCAGGGCTCCTTGATGATCGCCGGGCCACGACCCACTGGGCCATGGCTGATGAGCTCGCGGCGCGATACCCACTCATCGAGGTCGACCCCAACGTGCTCTACGTCGATCACGGTGATATCGCCACGTCGGCGGGGGCGGCCGCCGGGATCGACCTCTGCCTCCACATCGTCCGCCTCGACCATGGCGCCGAGGTGGCGAACCTGATCGCCCGCCGACTAGTGGTCCCTCCACACCGGGAGGGCGGGCAGGCTCAGTACATCGAGTACCCGATGGTCTCGGCCGACGACGCTGACGTCCGCCTCGACGAGGCCCTGGACTGGGCCCGGGAGAACCTGTCCGATCCGATCACAGTCGAGCAACTGGCACACCGGGCGGCCATGAGTCCTCGCACCTTGGCCCGCCGCTTCCGGGATGCGACAGGTACCACCCCGCACCAGTGGCTCATCATCGAGCGGGTCCGGCTGGCCCAGCGTCTACTGGAGACCACCGATCGCTCGATCGACTGGATTGCCAACGACGCCGGCTTCGGCACCACCACCAACATGCGGCAACACTTCCAGAGGATGTTGACAACATCGCCTGGGAGGTATCGAGCCACCTTCCGGCAGAACCACGCGGCCTGACCAAGCCGGCGAGGTCCACAGCACATATCGCCTCGCCGCAATACCACCCGATCTACACGAGGCACTGATTCGCCGCCCAGTGATGGTGGCAGCAGCCGAAAACCGGGTCGTGGCCGGCCCGCTCCTGGCCTAGCGTGGAGCGAATCCGAGTCTGGCCGATCTACCTCACCAACTTCCTACTGACCTCCTCGTTGGGGGTTGTCTTTGTGTTCCTCGAGGACGTCCAGACCGAGAACAGCCTGGCCGACTGGGAGATTCGGGCCATCGCCGCCAACGGATTCGCCGCCGCGCTGGTGGCGCAACTCCTACTCGCCCCCCTCGCCGACCGGGGCCGGTCTCCCATCCTCGCGGTCCTCGCCCTCATCGCCCGCATCG
>JAAETV010000244.1 GCA_024227975.1 Actinomycetes bacterium | reverse complement strand
GTGGAGAGCCCGGCTCAGTCCAACCAGGCGCGGCAAGGTCCAGGTGATCAGATCGTCGGGGTGAATGGCCCGTTTCATCCAGATGGGGAGCAGTTTGGCTTCGGTCGAGCAGATGCGGATATCGCACAGGAGGGCGAAACCGAGCCCTCCACCAGCAGCCACCCCGTTCACTGCGGCGATGGTCGGCTTCGGCATCTCCAGTAGGTCGACACACCAGGCGAAGGCTGGGTCGTGGGGTGCCACTGGCACTGGGCTCCGGTCTTCGGCCGTCAGGTCAGCCCCCGAGCAGAAGCCGCGGCCGGCCCCGGTCAACACGAAGACCCGCACCTCGGCGTCGACGGCTGCGTCGTCGATGATGGAACGGATTGACCGGCGTAGGGGGCCGTTGAAGGCGTTCAGCCGCTCCGGCCGGTCGAGGGTCACGGTCAGGACACCGTCTTCGGTCAGCTCGGTCTCGAGAGCTTCATAGGAGCGGTACGGCTTGTTGGTGGCCATGATGCAACCCTATACGGGTTGTCCCAGCCCCTGAATTCTAGGTATCTGGAGCACGATCGTGGTCCCTCCGGTGGTTGCTCGCTCCGCCGATACCGTGCCGCCCATGGCCGTCATCAGCTCCCGAACGATAGCGAGGCCCATCCCAGTCGGGTTCTCGGCCCGCTCTGGTTGGGACTTCGATACATAGAGTCGCTCGAAGACGTGGGGCAGATCCTCGGTGGTGATTCCGGGGCCATCGTCACTGATCAAGATCACGGCCATCGAGCCCTCGGCGGTGACCGTCGTCGCCACCGCGGAAGTGGCAAAAGTAATGGCATTGTCGAGCACATTGTCGATGACTTGGGCCAGCCGGTGAGGATCGGCCGCAACATCGATCCCATGATCGTGCTGGAAGTGGAGGGTGATCCCGTACCGCTCGGCGTTGGGCACCATCCCTGCCACCGAGCGGCCAACGGCTACTCCCAGGTCGACAGACTGGAGATCGAGGGTGAATCGCTTGGCGTCGAGCTTGGCCAGGTCGAGAAGGTCGCCAACCAACCGTTCCAGCCGGCCGGCGTGGGTCCCGATGATCTCGCCGGCGTTCACTGGATCGTGAACAGTCCCATCGCGCAGGGCTTCGGCGTAGCCCGAAATAGCGGTCAACGGGGTGCGCAGGTCATGTGAGACTGACATCAAGAACTGCTGATCGAGCGCTTTCGAGCGCTCGAGCTCCTGGGCCATCCGGTTGATGGAGTGACCGAGCTCCGCAACCTCGTCCTGACCTGTGGCCGCCACCCGGACCCCGAAGTCTCCGGCTGCGATCGACGCCGTCGCCCTCTCGATCTCCTCGATGGGCCGAGTCAGCCGGCGGGCCAGTGCCCAGGCCGCGATCCCGCTACCGACCAGGACGATCACTGCCGACACCATGAACCACAATCTGGCTCGAGGTCCGATGGTCACGATGTCCTGACGGCCCATCAGGGCCAAGGTCTGTCCCTCTGGGTCGGAGAGCTGGACTTGACGGAGCCCGATCACCTCCCCACTGCTGCGGCCAGACCCCGTTACGGTGACGGTCTCACCCTTGGTGAGCCTGGTGAGGTCATCGGGAGTGAGGGTGAACAGCACTCGGCCGTCGCCCGAGGCCGGAGATCGACCCCCAACCCTCGGGTTGGCATTGAGGCGAACCTCCCCTTCGGTGGTGACGACGACGACGTCGAGGCCAGCCAAGCCGAACCGGTCTCGGCCACCGAGAGGCCGCAATCCTTCGTCAGTGTTGGTCCCTTCGATCAGATTGGCCACCGCCTCCAGTCTTTCGGCCACCTCCGTCTCGGTGTTGGCCCTGGCCCCGATCTGAGCCAGCACCAGCACCCCGGCTCCGACCAGCAAGACGGCGGCCAGGGCAATGCCAACCAGGGCAGTTATCAGCCGGCGTTGCATCCTCAACCCAGTCGATAGCCGAAGCCGCGGACGGTCACCAGAGGGAGGTCCTCACCGAGCTTGCGGCGGAGCTGGCGGACATGGACATCGACGGTTCGAGGATCACCGATCCAGTCGTCACC
>JAAETV010000243.1 GCA_024227975.1 Actinomycetes bacterium | reverse complement strand
GGTGAGGCTCGAGTGCTCATCGGTGTTGTCGAAGCTCAGATTGTCGGACGAGGCCAGCATGGCTTTGACCGAGTCGGCACCCATTGTGTGAGCGGTGATCATCTCCCCGACAAGCTGCAACACATGGGGGTCCTCGCGACCATCGACGAAGGCGGTGGCCAGAGCTACCGCCCGATCAGCAATGCCGACGTAGGGCGACATGATCAGCGGCATGGCTGAGCCGAGCACTGTGTTCCACAGGGGGGGCCAAGCATCGGCCGGGCGGACCAGAGACACGGCCGCCTCGGGGACGAAGACCTCGTCGAGGACGACCGTGTGGGAACCGGTCGCCCGCATGCCCAGGGTGTCCCAGGTCTGTTCGATACTCACCCCATCGGCACCGAAGGGGATTGAACAATGGATCACCTGAGGACCGTCAGGGGCATCGTCCCAGCGGATCGAGGTGACGAGGACATCTCCAACCTCGCACCCGCTGATCGGGGTCTTTCGGGCGGCGACGAGGTAGCCGCCCTCGACGGGACGGGCGATGCCGGATGACCCGACCCAGTCGGATGCCCCGGTACTGATCATGAGCGATCCCTCCATGACCTTGGTAAAGAAACCGGTGGCGTCCATACCATGGCGGTGTCGCCATACTTGGGTGGCGACGATATGGCTGTGCATCGAGAGGGTCAGCGTCGTCGGTGCGTCATGGCGACCGAGCTCACGCAACATTGCCCCGATCTCGGCGTGGGTTGCCCCGCCGCCACCGAACTCGGCTGGGATCAAGGCCCTGGTGGCCCCCCGGTCTCGCAATAGCTCGAAAGCGGTATGTGAGATATGCCCTGTCTCATCGCGCTCAGCGACAGTAGACCCCAACTGCAGGCCGATTTCACGGGCCACCCCGACCCAATCGCTTGTGGTCGAATCGGCGGCCGGGGGGCCAGTATGGTTGTTGGTCTTGTCATCGATCATCGTCATGATTCCAAACTAACGAAGGGGCCACGGTCCCAACTAGTCCAGTTTCTGGACTCTGGTGGTCTAGAAACTGTACCCATCCAACGATGGCCACCAAAGACAAGGGGAAACCGTGGGGGTTTATGTCTGCGTTTCGCCGACGACCGACAGCCGTTCTGGCTGGTCGTCGAGTCGGGTGATCCGTCGGCGTGTCTGACCGATCCGGGCTATGAGGTCGATGTGACGATCACCTCTGACTCGCCGGCTCACATCCGGGTAGCAGCCGCTAGCGTCGCCCCCATGAGCAGTGAACCTTTGGGACTGGCTGTCATCGGCGTCGGACGGATGGGCCGATTCCACGCCAACGCGCTCGCGGGCTGCGAGGCGGTGAACCTGCTGGCCGTTGCCGACGGGGCAGAGGAGGCGCTCGCCGCCACCTCGGCCGACCTCGGATCGGTTGCCACCTATGACTCGTTGGCCCAAGCGGCGGAGCATCCCGGC
>JAAETV010000242.1 GCA_024227975.1 Actinomycetes bacterium | reverse complement strand
TTCGATCCCGCCCAGTGGATGGATGAACGGATCATCGCGGGAACCGACGGATTCGCCCGGTTCGCCCTTGCCGCTTGCGGCCAAGCCGTCATTGACGCTGGTCTGGACCCAACGGCTCTCGATCCCCACCGAACCGGGGTTGTTCACGGGACATCGATGGGGGGCCTCTTCTCGGCTTCGCGGGCCCAGTGGGAATACGACCGCTCGGGGCCAGACGCGGTTGACCCGAAGACCCAGATCAAGATCTGGCCCAATATGGCGGCCGCTCAGATCTGCATGGCCTATGGCTTGCACGGCCCGTCGTTGACGGTGACGACGGCCTGCGCCTCCTCCCTCGATGCGCTGGGGATGGCGGCTATGTATCTCGAAACGGGACTGGTCGACATCGTCCTGGTTGGCGGGACCGAGGGCGGCTATACCTGCGATCCCGGCCAGGAGCACTTCCTCGCCGCCGTCAGCGCGGCCGAGAGAAGCTATGGCATGAGCAGTGGCCAGACCGATCCGACTCGGGCCATGCTGCCTTTCGCCGCTGACCGGGTCGGGATCGTCTCCGGTGAGGGATCGGGCTTCTTTGTTGTGGAGACAGCCGAGCATGCAGCGGCCCGAGGGGCCGAGCCAAAAGCCTGGCTTCGAGGCTACGCCTCGGTCGCCGACGCTCACCATCCGAGTTCGCCTGAGCCCGACGGGCGTTGGGAGCAGCTCGTGATGACTCAGGCCCAGGCCTCGGCCCGGATTGCTCCGGGTGAGGTCGATGCCCTCGTTGCTCACGCCACCGGGACACCCAAGGGTGACCAGGCTGAGATTCGAGCCCTCAACCGGGTCTTCGTCGACAATCCCGACCTGGTCGTCACGGGGTTGAAGGGCCACACGGCCCACACCGGGGCCGCGTCGGGAGCGATGAACATCATGGCTGGGATCGAAGCCATGCAGAACGGTCATCTGGCGAACGTTGCTGGTACCACCGAGCTCGACCCTGAGATCAGATTCGATGTCGCCTTGGGTGAGCCTCGTGCAGTCGAGGTGGAGACCCTTCAGGTCAATTCCTTCGGTTTCGGCGGGCAGAACGCCTCGGTAGTCCTGGGCCGGTCCAGTTGAGAGCGGGGACATGATGCCACTTGCCACTCTCGATTCGATGTCTGGGGGCTGGACCATTGCTGACTGTGTTGCCGTCAATGCCAGGTCATTCCCTGACAAGGTGGCGATCGAAGTGCTCGATCCCCGTCGTCAGGGGGTAGCCCCAGTGGAGACCTGGACCTACGGAGAACTATGGGCTCGGGTCGAGGCTCTGGCGGGAGCCATGACCGAGGCAGTGGGGGATCGCCAGCCCGGCCGTCACGGTTTGATGGTTGGGTTCATGTTGGCGAACTCGGTCGACCATCTCGCCGCCTACCTGGCTTGCCAGCACATTGGTGCCGCCGCGGTACCGGTCAACAACCGTCTGGCCGAGCCCGAGGTGGCCTTTGTCTTGGCTGATAGTGACGCCTCGTTGGTACTGACCGACGAGTCATTCAGCGCGGTCGCCGTCGGCGCCGCCGCTGAGGTTGGCGTAGAGGTACTCGACGTCGCTCGGGTAGCAACGGGCCAGGAGTCGACCTGGTCGCAGCCGTCAGGGTTGGAGGCCGCGTCGAAGGTTGCGGCCGTGGCCTACACCAGTGGGACCACCGGATTCCCCAAGGGGTCGATCGTGACCAACCGGGGATTGACGACCCGTCTCTCCCAATGGTGTTGGACCTTCGGCCTCAACTCGAAAGAGGTCCTGTCGACTCCGGGGCCCGTGTTCCACCTCTCCTACGGTGGGTTGAGCCTGGCTCACCTCGCCGTTGGCGGCCGTAACCGGCTCATGGTCGATTTCGATCCGGTCGTCGCCCTCGATGAGTACGCCAACCATTCGACCTGGGTCTTTCTGGTTCCGACCATGACGGCCATGATCGCCGAAGCCTGGAAGGCGGCCGGCCGCCCTGACCTCGACTCTCTCCGTTGGATGCTGTCGTCGGGGGCCCCGGGGCCGATGTCGCTTCTGGACGAAGCGTTCGACATCTACCCGAACGCCAATATCGCGGAGGGCTACGGATGGACTGAAGGGGGTTGGGTCACCTACGAGGTCAAGGACCGCACCGATCTGGTCGCCCACTCCGTTGGCTGGCCCATGGTCGGGACCGAGATCGACCTCCGAACCGACGACGGTAGCCCAGCTCCTGTTGGCCAGCCGGGTGAGGTTGTCGCACGATCTATTGCCGTCTTCAGTGGCTACCTGGGGAATGAGGCCGCAACGGCGGCGGCAATGACCGATGACGGGTTCTGCCGATCCGGTGACCTCGGCATCCGCCTACCCGACGGGAGGCTGACGATCGTCGATCGGGTGAAAGACATGATCATCAGCGGTGGTGAGAACATCTACTGCGCCGAGGTAGAGCGCATCCTCATCGAGCACGAGGGGATCGTCGAGGCGGCCGTGGTCGGGCTGGCCGATGAGGAGTGGGGCGAGCGGGTCACGGCTGGGGTTGTGCCCCGGGTCGGGACCACCCTGGACCCGGATGACGTGATAGCCCACTGCCGCCAACGGCTTGCGGCCTACAAGTGCCCCAAGGAGATCGTCATTGTCGACGAACTACCCCTCAACCCCATGGGCAAGGTCCAGAAGTTCCGACTGGTCGAGGCCCTGGAAGGGCGCTGAAGGAGACGCGGAGCTAGCGTCCCTGGAACTCAGGAGGTCGCTTCTCCAGATATGAGGCCAGCCCCTCGCGGAAGTCTTTGGTTCCAAACAGGGGTAGCAGGGCCAGGTATTGGCGCTGGACATGGTCCTCGAGGCCCTCGGTCATGGCGTGGCGCATCAGCCGCTTCGAGGCCCGAATGGCGAGGGGAGCATTGGCCGCGATCTCCGCCGCCATGGCCATCGAGATCTCAGCCAGCTCGTCGGGCTCCACGACCTGGCTGACCAAGCCGAGATCGAGGGCTTGGTCAGCGGTGAGCGTTCTGGCTGTGAACAACAGCTCAGCCGCCTTCGACCAACCAACGATGCGAGGTAGCAGCCAGGTCCCACCACTTTCAGGCACCAAACCGCGAGCGGTGTAGGCCGCAGACAACTTGGCCGTGTTGGCGGCGATGCGGATATCGCAACCGAGGGCAAGATCCATGCCGTAGCCGGCGGCACCACCGTTGAGAGCAGCGATGGTCGGGGTGTCGATCTTGTGCAGGACCACGGGCGGAGCTGTCCGCAGCGGGAACTCACCATTGCCGGTCGAGTTGCCTTCGCTACCGATCCCATCGCCCGAGACGGCGGCCCCGATGTCGAGGCCAGCACACCAGGCTCGGCCGGCGCCGGTGATGACGATGGCTCGCACCCCACGATCAGCGTCGGCCTCCAGCAGTCGCTCGGACAGATTGTTGAGCATCTCGATTGTGATCGTGTTCATCCGTTCGGGCCGGTTGAAAGTAATCACCGCGATCTGATCGCGGATCTCGTACAGCAGCTCATCGGTCATGGCCCCGACCCTACTGCGGGCCATCCGAGCGACCCCAGCCGAGAGCCACAGGCTCAGCGGTGCCACGAGCCGGGTTGTATAGTCGCGGCCGGAGCCGCTCCGTCTCACTGGCATCCCGGCGGACAAGTGATCGAGTACCCCAAGGAGTATCCCGTGGCAAACCACCAAGCCGACCTCGCATTGTTGCAGCGGATCCGTGAGGCGGTCGATCAATACGATCTACACACGATCGAGCTGGCTCTCACCGACACTTACGGCCACCTGCGGGGCAAGCGGATTCCGGCCAAGCGGTTCTGTGATTCGGTGGCTGTCAGCGGGGCTCACATGGCCGACGCCATCTACATCCTGGACATCTTGTGCGACATCGTTGACAGTCCCTTCATCAATATGGGGACCGGTTTCCTCGATACCCATCTCGTTGCTGATCTGAGCACCTTCCGGGTCTTCGGCCACCGGCCCGGCTACGGGCTTGTCATGGCTGACTCCTACGACCCATCTCACGAGCTCCATCCCCTGGCCCCCCGCAAGGTCCTGGCTGACCAGCTAGCCCGAGCTGAAGCCATGGACCTCGAAGTGGTGGTCGCAACCGAGCTCGAGGCCTACCTGCTGACCTCAGATTGGCAACCGATTCAGAGCCATACCCAGTACTCGTCACTGACTGACGGTCATGACATCGAGGTGGTGTTGGCCGAGATGCGCAGTGCCCTCCTCGGTTGTGATGTGCCGGTCGAGTCGTCAAACCCCGAATACGGGCCGGGCCAGATCGAGATCAATGTGGCCCATGGTGACCCCATGACCGTTGCTGACAACACAGCCTTGTTGAAGATGGTGGTCAAGGAGGTGGCCGAGCGGCACGGGGTGCGGGCCTCGTTCATGCCCAAGCTGTTCGACGAGCCATCCGGCTCGGGAACCCACATTCACTCGAGTCTCAACCGCAACGGTCAGAACCTGTTCGCCGATTCGGCCGAGGCGCCCAACTCATTGATGAAGCAATGGATGGCTGGTCTGTTGACCAACGCCCCTGCCCTGGCCCTGCTCGGCCTGCCGATGGTGAACGGCTACCGGCGACTCACCCCCTACTCGTTTGCCCCCACCCACATCCACTGGGGCCTCGACAACCGCTCGGTCCTGGCTCGTTGCTTGATTGGTCAAGGGGGAGGCAACCGGGTCGAGTATCGGGCAGCCGACGCCTCGGCCAACCCCTACCTCCTCCTAGCTGGCATCATCGCCGCCGGACTCGACGGGATCGAGAACGACCACCCCCTCATCCCCATGGCCGACGGGGACCTCTACGACGAACCCGGTGATCACGACCTACTACCCGCCAGCATGGCTGACGCCGTCGGTGCCTTCCGTGGGAGCTCATTGGCTTCCACCCTTGGCGCCGACTTCGCCGAGAACTTCGTCGTACTGGCCGAGAACGAGCTGAGGCTGGCCACCGAGGCCGGAGCCATCGACGCCGAGCAGGTCACCGACTGGGAGCGGGAGCGTTACCGCCAGTTCAGCTGAGATCCGTCACCACCTCATGCGGTAGCGTCTGACCCAGCCCCCTGAATCGACAACGGGGGTCAGACGGGAATCAACCATGACCGAGCTCCGCTGGATCGAGGACAATACATTCGATCCCAAGTACCCATTGTGGACCAGGGCCAATGTTGGCGAGGTCCTCCCCGAACCCCCGAGCCCACTCGGTTGGGATCTGGTGTTCGAAGGTGGGACGGTCCTTGGTTGGCGTGACTGCATGCTCAGGCTTGGTATAGAGGAACACGAGATCCACCTCGAGCGGCCTGAAGTGATGGGCCTGTTCGGCGGCTACGCCTATCTCGGGGCCACCCTGCTTCGGGTCTGGGCTGAGCGGACCCCGGGTTTCTCCGCTGAGTTGCTCGACGAGGCCTACTTCGCCGGCCACCCCGATGTGCCGGCCTATGTGGCTGAGCCATGGCATGAGAACGCTCACACCACCGAGGTCATGACCCAATGGCTTGGTTGGGTCATGGGTGACCGCAACCAGGACGAGTTGGAGGCAGCGAGGCTCGAAGCGCGCCAGATTCGCGCCGATCGACCCGACCTGAGCACCCTTTCCGACACTGAGTTGTTGGGGAGGGCCGCAAGCCTCAAGCCGGTCTGTCGTCGCTTGTTCGACCAGCACATCAACCAGTCAGGGGCGGCCAGCATCGGACCTGGTGTCATCGTCACCGTCTGCGAGGCCATTGGTGATCCGACCAAGGCTATGCGGCTCATGGCCGGCGTCGGTGATGTCGATTCGGCCGCTCCGTCGTATGCCATGTGGGAGCTGTCACGTACCGTGCGAGCTTCGGCCGAGCTGACCTCACTGTTTGATCGTGGCCACCATGGGCTATATCAGACCTTGGTCGATGCTGACGGGGAGTCCGCGAGCGATTTCGTGGCCGAGCTCGATTCCTTCATCGCCGAGTTCGGCAGTCGCGGTCCCAACGAGTGGGATATCCACTCGCCGACGTGGGAGCAGGATCCGGACATGGTCCTGGCCCTTTTGGATCGGATGCGGTTCTCCGACGACGACGGTTCACCCCTCATCGAGCAAGCCAAGCGCGAAGCCGAACGGGAAGCCCTAGGGGTCGAGATCACCGAAGCCCTGGCCGCCGACCCGGAGACCCAGGGCCAGTTCGCCGCCGCCCTGGCCTCTGCTGCCACCTTCCTGCCGGGGCGGGAGCGGTCGAAGACCAACATCATCCGCGTTGTCGGTGAAGTCAGGGTGGCAGTATGGGAGATTGGCCGTCGGGCCGTGGAGCGAGGCGACCTATCTGAGCCCAGCGATGCCTGTCTCCTCTTCGTCGATGAGCTGGAAGCCCTGATCAAGGGAGAGCTGACTGATGCTGCCGCTCTGGTGGTAGCCCGGCGGGAGTATCTCGCTTTCCTGCAAGACCGTGAACCACCCTTCCTCTTCTCTGAGCCACCACCGGCCAATACCGAGTGGCCGATGAAGGGGGCTACGATCGCACCTCAGGGGGAGGTCGGCGATCAGCTCAGCGGGCTGCCTGGATGCCCCGGGATTGCCCGCGGTCGGGCCGTGGTGGTCAACCATCCCACCGAGCCGGCCGATCTCGGGCCGGGCGACATCCTCGTGGCCCCCATGACCGATCCGGCCTGGACGCCGCTGTTCGTGCCGGCGGCCGCCGTAGTGGTCAATGTGGGCGCCCCGCTCAGCCACGCCATCATCGTCAGTCGGGAGCTGGGCATACCTTGTGTGGTCTCGGTCAACGAAGCCACAGAGCGGATCCCCAATGGGGCAATGATCGAGGTCAATGGTGACCTGGGTACTGTGACCCTCATCGACATTCCCTGAAGGTCAAGCCAGACCGCTTGGGGGCCGACGGTTGGGTCGGCTGGCCGCCCTCGTATTGAGATAGAAGGCGAACAGGCTGGTGGTTGCGCAGATGTAGAGGCGGTTGCGTTTCTGGCCTCCGAACTCCACGTTGGCTACCACCTCGGGGAGATGGATCTTGCCAATCAGGGTGCCATCGGGGTCATAGCAGTGGACCCCGTCACCCGCCGAGGTCCACAGATTGGCGTGGTCGTCGACCCGAAAGCCATCGAATACCCCTTCGGTGCAGGTGGCGAAGGTGGTGGCGGGGCCGGCAATCGAGCGGCCGTCAGCGGCCATCGGGTAGGCCCGGATGTCGGGAGGGCACGCCGTGCCAACATGGGAGATCCCCGTATCGGCGACATATAGCAGCGATTCGTCTGGCGAGAAGGCGAGCCCGTTGGGGCGCACCATGTCGGTGATCACGGCCGAGATCGAACCGTCGGCATCGATCCGGTACACGTAGGAGTGGCCGATCTCGGATTCGGCCCGGTCTCCTTCGTAGCCACTGTCGATCCCGTAGGTGGGGTCAGTGAACCAGACACCACCGTCGGAACTGACGACGACGTCGTTCGGTGAGTTGAGCCGCTTTCCCTCCCAGGAGTCGGCCAACACCTCTCGCTGGCCGTGGTGGCCGATGCGGCTGACGGCCCGCCCCCGATGCTCGCAGCTGACGACCCGACCTTCCAGGTCCAGACAATGTCCGTTCTGGTTCAGGGCCGGCTGTTCAAAGGTCGTCACCGTGCCGGTCAGCTCGTCGTAGCGGAGGGTCCGGTCGTTTGGAATATCGGAGAACAACAGGTAGCGGCCCGCTGGGACATAGACCGGGCCCTCGGTCCAACGGGCTCCCGTCCACAGCCCATCGATATGAGCGTTGTGGATCACGAGCTGGTAGAAGCGCTTGTCGAGAATCTCGATGGCGGGGTCGAGGGCCATCAGCTCGATCCCGGGGAGGCTGCCCCCGGGGTTGGGTGGTCACTAATCATCGTGGGCTTGATGGCTTCGGTCGTCATCGGTGACACTCCTTGGCCTCCTGGGCTTGGATCGAACGTAGCTCCCGACCATCGGCTGGGCCAGCTCTGACCATGGGTTGAGCCCGTGGCCAGCCAGTTTCGGATCAGCTACCAGCGGGCCGGTATGGCAACTAGGTTCGCGGTTGCCGCCATCTGGGAACCAGTCAGTGAGGAGACCCCCATGACCGAGGTCCGCCCGTTCACCATTGACATCGATCAGTCCGAGCTCGACGATCTGGCTCGCCGTATCCGGGCTACCCGCTGGCCCGAGCCGGAGACCGTTGATGACTGGAGCCAGGGCGTTCCCCTGGCCTACACACAGGAGCTGGCCTCCTATTGGGTCAACGCCTACGACTGGCGGGAACGGGAGGCGGCACTCAACCGGTTCGGTCAATTCACCACCGAGCTCGACGGGCTCGACATCCACTTCATCCACCAGCGCTCACCCCATCGTGACGCTTTCCCCCTTCTGATCACCCACGGTTGGCCGGGCTCGGTCGTCGAGTTCCACAGGATCATCGAACCCCTGACTGACCCGACGGCCCACGGGGGTAGGGCCGAAGATGCCTTCGATGTTGTGTGCCCATCGCTTCCGGGCTACGGATTCTCGGCCAAGCCAACGACCCCCGGCTGGGGTGTTGAGAAGATCGCTGGGGTGTGGGATGAGCTGATGGGTCGCATCGGCTACGACCAGTTCGGAGCCCAAGGGGGCGACTGGGGTGCCGCCGTCACCTCCCAGATCGGCCGCAACGAGGGCCGTTGTGTCGCCATCCACACCAATATGCCGGCCGGGCGGCCGACCACTGAAGCCAAGACCGATCCAAGCGAAGCCGACCAGGCTGCATTTGCTGGCATCAAGTACTACCAGGACTGGGACTCTGGTTATTCCAAGCAGCAGAGCACTCGACCTCAGACCCTTGGCTACAGCCTGGTTGACTCACCGGTCGGGCAGATGGCCTGGGTGGTCGAAAAGTTCTGGTCATGGATGGATTGCGACGGTCACCCCGAGAACATCCTGACCAAGGATGAGTTGCTGGACAACGTCATGTTCTACTGGCTCCAGGGAAACGGGGGCTCGTCGGGAAAGCTCTATTGGGAGAGCTTCGCCAGCTTCGGTCAGGGGGACCGGGTCGAGCTACCGACTGGGGTGGCTTCCTTCCCCCGGGAGATCATCCGATCCCCACGAGCCTGGTGTGAGGCCAACTACAACATCACCCATTGGACCGAGATGGCTCGCGGTGGACACTTCGGAGCCTTCGAGCAGCCGGAGCTGTTCGTCGACGATGTCCGTGCCTTCTTCGCAACCGTCCGCTGAAGCCCTGGTCAGCGTCCGGGCTAGTGTTGGCCATGGTGTCAAGACGGTCGATCGGGGAGCTCCTGAGCCGGTTGAGAGGTCGTGTCAACCGACGTTCGGCGGTCATAGGAGCAGTGTTGGCCATGTGGGTCGGCATCGTCGTATTGGCTGCCGGGGAGGAGCCTGGTGACTCCCAATGGGTCGGGGTGCCATCTCTCGGCGGATTGTTCGCCGCTCTGGTCGCGTTGGTGATGGGAGTCGGGCTGGTAGTAGCAGTGCTGTTGTTGTTGTCGATGATCTTCAGCCGCCAGGAAGCGATAGAGGTCCCCGAGCGCAAGCCGGTGTGGCCTTTCATTGTTGTGGCGGTGCTGGTCGTTATTGCTTTCAGTCGTCTCGATCGTGGGGAACCGGTTGAGATCGAGGTCGAGGTGCCTCCGACCACTCAGCTAGACACCGAGGTCGACGTGCCGGGCACCCCCACCATCGCCGCCAGCGAGTTGGGTGTGGTATTGATAGCCATTGTCTTGTCGGTGGTGTTGGTTGCTTGGAGTCGGCGTCGGCTTGGAGCGGTGGCGACACCAGACGATGGAGACGACAGCTCATTTCAGGATCGGCTGGTCCCGATCGTCGACGAGGCTGCGAACCAGCTGGAGTTGGGTAATGATCCGCGTTCGGCGGTGATGGTGGCCTATGCCGGAGTGGAGGGAGCATTGGCCGAACTTGGGCACCCTCCCCAACCAACCGAGACCCCGACCGAGTATCTGACCCGGATCCTGAGCGAGGTGATCGTCGACCCGGCACCCCTGATCGATCTGGCTCGACTGCATGAGCTGGCCCGCTTCTCCAACCATCTGATCACTGAGGGTGACAAGTGGGAGGCGGCGGCTGCTCTGCGCAGGGTCAGGAGCGAGCTGTCCCGTGTCGGTTGACGATGAGACCCAACTGGTGAGCGTCCGACGCGTCCTGGTCAGTGTGGCCTGGGGACTGGTGTTGGGTCTGATCGTCGTCCTCTCGGTTGAGGAGCGCCGCCAAGCTTCAGTGGAGCTCTGGCTGGTGTTCGTTGCAGGGTGGCTGGCGTGGCTGGTAACCGTCGACCTGCTGAAACTGGCGCCGATTGGGCCCGAGCGGCTCACGGGGATCTGGAGGCGGCGCCGCCATCGTGGTGTCGAGCCTCAGCGACCCCGGCCTTTGATCTCGCTCGAGGGGTTGTTGTTGAGCGCCCGAGACAACGAGCGGGCCATGTCGCTCCGGCTACGTCCCCGGCTGCGGGAGCTGACCGAGCACTTCCTGGCCACCCGCCACGGCATCGATCTGGAATCGAGCCCGGAGCGGGCGGCCATCGTGCTAGGTGACCTGGTCCCCCTCATCGATCCTCGAGCTCCAGCCAGAGAGGTGGACCTTGACGACATCGAGCGCTTGTTCGACATCTTGGCCGTGGACCAACAAGAGATCAGAGCTAGCGAGGACTCAGACCATGAGTGAGTACGGAGGCTATGGGCAACCGGTTGCACTGACAGTCGGGGAGGGGGCCGGGGTCTGCCAGCAGATCCTCGATCGGCTCGAGACAGTCATCGTCGGCAAACGGCCGGCCCTCCAGCTCGTGCTCAGTGGGTTGCTGGCCGGGGGGCATGTTCTCCTGGAGGACATGCCCGGACTTGGCAAGACACTGATTGCCCGATCCCTGGCCCAGGTGACCGGGTTGACGGTCGGTCGCGTCCAGTTCACCCCTGATCTGATGCCTGCTGATGTCACCGGCTCCCTTCTCTATGACCAGGGGCGGCTCGAGTTCGAGTTCAGACCCGGCCCGGTGTTCAACAACATCGTCCTCGGGGATGAGATCAATCGGGCTCCCCCCAAGACCCAGGCTGCTCTGCTCGAAGCTATGCAAGAGCGCCAGGTCACAGTCGACGGGATATCGCATCAATTGCCGGCCCCGTTCGTGGTTCTGGCTACCCAGAACCCGATCGAGTTCGAGGGTACCTATCCGCTACCCGAAGCCCAGATCGACCGGTTCATGGCTCGTAGCTCACTTGGATATCCCACCAGGTCCGACGAGATCGAGATCATCAGGCGCCGCCTCCAGCGGGCCACCGATGACGTCATCCTGGCTCCCGTCGTCGATCAGCAGACCGTCCTCGGGATCCAGGCAACATTGGAGACGATCCTCGTTTCTGAGCCCGTCATCGAATACTGCGTCGATCTCGTCCATGCCACTCGCACCAGCCCCCAGGTCCAGGCTGGTGCGAGCCCGAGAGGAGTCGATGCCCTGGTCAAGCTGGGGCGGGCTAGCGCCATGATCGACGGTCGCGACTATGTCACCCCCGACGATGTGAAGGCCGTTGCTGCCGCCGCCCTCGGGCATCGGGTGGTACTCAGACCTGAGATGTGGGTCAGAGGAGTCGACGGAATGGCCATCGTCAACGAGTGCCTAGAGGGGGTACCGACGCCGGCCACTCTCCCCGGCCGGCCCAACCCCACTGCTGCCGGGTGACTCGCCGCTCAACGGTCAGGCTTCCCCTCGCCGTTGTGGTTACGGCCATGGCCGCCGTCTCCGCCATTACCTCTGGGCGGCCAGAGCTGGCCCTGCTAGCCGCGCCGTGGGCCGTGCTGTTGGTGCTAGGCCTCGTCTCGACCAGGCCCGGCCAGACCAGGGCCACGGTCGCGCTCGACACCAATCGGGTCCTGGTCGGTGACGAGGTCGAGATCGAGGTCGTCGTCAAGGGCCCAATCGATGGTTGGGTCGAGGCCAAGCTCGTCCCGGCCCCCAGTTTCTGGCCTCGAGGTCCTTGTGACTCGGATCGGCCGGTGACTCCCCAGGCCGATGTGATGACACCCGGTCGGCCGGTCACCCTCCGCTGCTCATTGACCGCCACTGAGTGGGGCAGCCATGACCTAGGCCGCGTCCAACTGACCGTGCGTCAAACCTACGGTCTGATCCAATGGTCGGGGACAACCACCGGGCAGCGATGGCTCCGCGTCCATCCCACCCCCATGGACTTGCGGCGTCTCGTTGCCCCCTGGCTGGTGCGGCGCCTCACGGGCACTCACTATTCAGCCGAAGCCGATCGGGGCATCGAGTACGCCGACATCCGTCCCTTTGTCGCTGGTGACTCCCAGCGCGACATCAATTGGCGAATCAGTGCGCGATCCGGTGAGCTGTGGGTATCGCAACGCCATCCTGAGAGAGCGACCGATGTCGTGTTGTTGCTTGATTCCTTTGTTGAAGCCGGTCACGATGTTCGGTCGGTTGTCGGCCTGGCCATCGAGGCCGCGATAGCACTGGCAGAGAGCCACCTGGCTCGCACTGACAGGATCGGATTGGTCGAGCTGGGCGGGGTGGTCCGGTGGGTCGTCCCGGCTGCCGGCCAGCTCCAACTCCAGCGGTTGGCCGATGCCCTCCTCACCACTGGTCTGCACGCCAACGCCTCGGACCGAGATCTGAGCATCGTGCCCCGTCGGGCCCTGCCGGCGCGCTCGTTCGTCGTGGCCCTCAGCCCCCTGCTCGATACCCGCTTCATCGATGCTCTCTTCGAGTTGAGAGGGGCAGGGCACGATGTGGTCGTCATCGACTGCATGGCCCACGGTGATCCTGCGGTTCCGGCCCGATCCGAGGCGTCGGCTGTGGCCCGCAGGATGTGGCAAGCCGAGCGGACGATGGTTCGAGATCGGCTGGCTACCCACGGAATAGCCGTCGGCCGTTGGGTTCCGGGCAATCACCTCGATGTGGTGCTGGCCGACCTCACCCGTTGGCGCAGCCGGGGTCGAGGAATCAGACGATGACCGATGCACGCCCTGACGGTCGCGACCACCACCACCACCACCGTCATCATGGCCCATTGGTTCAGGACGGATGGGTCGCGGCCGGGATCAGCCTGGCGATGGCATTGGCCCTGAGCCTGTTGGTCATCATGACCACTACCACCCTCAAAGGAGTGGTGGTCCGGGTCGAGATCGCAGCAGTATTGGTCTTGATTGCCGGCGTAGGGATCGGGTCTGAGCGGTTGATTGCTCTGGCCACTGCCCCCGTCTTGGCCGGAGCTGCCATTGCCTTTTTCCCGAGCGATCAGCTGCTTTGGGGGCGGTCACTGGTTGCCGGGTGCTTGTGGTACGTGGCGGTGGAGGCTGGGCTGGCCTCGATCGAGTATCGCGACGGGGTTCAGCGAGCAACGGCTGTGGCTCGAAAGCGGATCAACGAGGTAGTGACCGTTGTTGCCCTAGCCGCGTTCGTCGGGGGTTTGGGGGCAGTGATGGCCGCCGTTGCTCCCGAGCGGACCCTCCTGATGCGAGCCCTCGGCTTCGCCGCCCTGGTTCTCGTGTTGGTGTGGGCCTTGCGCCAGATCTTGGGATCGTCACCTCGCCCAGGAAGTTAGCTCTGAGATGAGGCGACAAGCATCAACTGATAGCGACAATGATGCTGATGGATAATCAATCAATAGTTCCGGAGGTGCCCAAACTATCGATGGAAAAGGCTATGGGTGGATCCCAGCGAATTTACCCAAAAGTAGCTACTGTTCGTTCTGCTAGTTTGAAGGAAAGTCGATGAGTTCGTCGGCCAAGGGCGGAACAAACGAGTCCTCTGATCGTCGGACGAAAACTGAACAGTTCATCGGATACAGAACCAAGGGGGTGACACGTGGACGGTCATTGGAATAGTCCGCAGGAGTCGGAGGCTGAGCTCACAGGTGAGCTCGAGGCTCTACAGCGTGCGCAAAATGAGTTGTGGGCGGTATTGCGGGAAGAGGAGGATCCGGAAACGCGGATGGCGCTGCTCTCTCACTTCAGTGAGAACCGGGCATCCATCGTCAGGCTGAGCGAGGCCCTCGGACTTCAGATCTCCCAGGTGAACAAGCTCGAATACCGGGTAGAGCTCGTCGATCCAGTCGC
>JAAETV010000241.1 GCA_024227975.1 Actinomycetes bacterium | reverse complement strand
TCCAAATCTGATCTATTGGCGTGATCTGCCCTCTGTTTAGGACTCCAAACACCGCCGACCGACCGGGTCCACCCTGACCCTGTGGATAGTGTCGACGTTCCTCTCGGCCTTCTCTGTCATGCCACAGGCTTGCCCGGTGTGCGAAGTCGCGTCGTGGCCGACCGCCCATGGACTGAAGGCGGAACTAGGTGCGCCGGTGGTAGCGATGCTCTGAGGTGATCGGCTCAAGCGGTAGGCTCGGTCAAGACGCTAGGGAGCTACAGGTCGATCGATGAGGTCATTGTTTGAGGCGAGTGCGAATCTGTTGGTCGCGGTCCGGTAGCTGGTAGGGCCGACTGGTGGCACGAGCGCGACCAACCGAAAGCCATGACCTGCATGGCTACCTCCGGGTCTTGCGGCGGCGCATTGGCTGGCTGGTCGTCCCGTTGGTGCTGTTTCCGGCCGCCGCCGCCTACTACACGGCGAGCCAGCCCCTCGCCTACCGGGCCACCGCCCGGGTGCTGCTCGACGAATCAGCGGCTCAAGACGCCGTCGCCGGCAGTCTCGCCAATGCCAACGTTCGGACCAGGGAGTTGGCTAATGAGATCAATCTGGCCCGGAGCGATTCTGCTCGCCAGGCCGTCCGTGAGGCGCTCGGACTTGGCGCCACCGAGGCACTGCCTACGGGCACTATCACTGCCGACGACAACTCCGACGTGCTTCTGTTCCGGTTCGAGGGCTCCACCGCCAACGATGCTGCCCTCGCGGCCAACACCTGGGCGACGGTGTTTGTCGATCTGAAGCAGGAAGCGGCCCAGGCCAGCCTCACCGGGGCCATAGAGCGCCTGAACACGCAACTCGACGAATTCCGTGTCGAACGTGATTCGGTGCGTGTCGATCTCGTTGCGCTCGAGGATCGCCGAGCCATTGCTTCTACCGACAAACAGCGGGCCACCCTCCAGGTACAGATCGATCGGGAGGCCGGTGCCATCTCTGGCGAGCTCAACCTCGTCGATGCTCAGATCGATGCCATCATTCAGAGCATCACCCAGCTTCAGCTCGACGGGGAGCTGGCGCCAGAAGGCACAGCTTGGATCTACCGGAGTGCCACTCCTCCACTCGGGGCGATCAACGGCTCGATCTTGCAGAACACGGCTATCGGTCTCGTGGTAGGGGTCATGGTAGGGGTCGGTCTGGCGTTGTTCCGTGACCACGTCGATCGCAGCGTGAGTACGACCGAAGACATTCAGCGTCTCGGGCTGACGGCCTTGGGAGCCATCCCGCAAGCCCCCAGGGGCCAAGGTGACGCCCTCGCTCAGATCAGCCTGTTCGACCCGACAAGCCCCGTTGCCGATGCGTACCAAAAGGTCCGATCGGCACTCCAATTCGTCGCCCTGGGCCGGAACGCGAAGTCAATCCTGGTCACCAGCCCGACCGAGGGCAACGGCAAGACCACCACGGCAGTGAACCTTGCGTTGGCCTTCTCCGGTGTCGACCACAAAGTTGTGCTGGTCGATGCCGACATGCGCCGCCCCAAGATCCACACCATCTTCAACACCAATCGAGTGCCTGGCGTCAGCGATGCCATCGTCGAAGGGATCCCACTCGATCGCATTGCTGTTGCCAGCTCGTTTGAGTCGAGAGCATCGCTGGCTGCCCTCCCGGCCGGAACCGAGCCTCCGAGCCCGGCAGCGTTTCTCGCGTCCCCCGGCTTCGCCAGCCTCCACGACGAGCTCGCGACCCAGTCGGACATGACAGTGTTCGACACGCCGCCGGTCCTCCCCGTGGCCGACGCCACGTCACTGTGCCCCTACGTCGACGGTGTCGTCGTCGTGGTGGAAGTTGGCCGTACCACGCAGGACCAGCTCCTCAGTGCGGTCGACATTCTCGATCGGGCCGGGGGAGAGGTCTTCGGCATCGTGTTGACCAAAGCGAAGGTGACCACCAGCCTCTACTACCAGCAGGATCGCTAGAAATCACCGCCCAAGCGACGCCATCGGCGCCCTACCCAGTGGCCAGTACCGCCGATCAGGTGGGCTAGTTGTTGCAGATTGTGGCCCTGCCGAGAGTGCTCCGTCGCTGCCAGTTCCAGGCGTCATTGCAGATCTCTTGGATTGACCGGTAGGTCATCGGGCCGAGTACCTGTCGCGCCTTGGATGTGTCACCGACGAGGGACGAGACGTCGCCTGGACGCCGAGGCCCGATCTCGACCTCCAACGTCTTCCCCGAAGCCTGCTCAACGGCCGATATCAGTTCGAGAACCGATGTCCCCTCACCTCGGCCGACGTTGAGTGCGGTGAACCCGTGCTGATGGGCCAAGCGGTCCAGAGCCAGCAAATGGGTCTCGACTACATCCATGACATGGATGTAGTCGCGAACCCCGGAACCGTCGGGGGTGTTGAAGTCGTCACCACAAACGGAAGCGACCGGTCTGGGCGACACACATGCTTGAAGGAGCTTCGGAAGCAGGTTCTTGGAAGGGCCCATTGGGTCTTCGCCGAGTAGCCCCGACGGGTGGGCCCCCGAAGGGTTGAAGTAGCGAAGGGCGATGACTGACCAGTCGGGCTCACTCGAACAAAGATCGCCGAGTACGCGCTCACCCATCGACTTCGAAGCCGAGTAGGGGTTCGAGGGGTTGTGGGGGTGTGTCTCAGGGATTGGGAGGGCATTCGTCTCGCCATAGATGGAAGCCGACGAGCTGAAGACGAGCTTCCGGAGGCTGGTCTCTTTTGCCGCTCGTAACACCGACAGCAGACCACCAACATTCGCCTCGTGATAGTCGAGAGCACGGACCCTTGATTCGGCAACGTGCTTCATGCCGGCAAAGTGGAGCATGGCATCGGGTCTGAAGGAGGACAGCACCCTGTGGATCTCTTCTGTCTCGAGGATGTTGAGGTGGGCGAACTCGGGTGACCGGCCAGCTATGGCTGCAACCTGGTCCAATACGTGGCATCGAGAGTTCGAGAGGTCGTCGATGATCAGGACGTCGTGGCCGGCTTCGAGCAGCACCACCACCTGATGACTACCAATGAACCCGCAACCGCCGGTGACGACAACGCGCACAGCTCTCAGCGGGCTCCATGTCGAGTCGGCCGCCACATCTGCACGAACGTCAGCAGGCAGATCAGCACATCGCCGACCAGAGTGCGGTGGCGGGCATAGTGAACATCGAGTACCACTCGCTCCTGGATGGAGAGCTTGCTCCGCCCGCTCACTTGCCACAGGCCTGTGAGGCCGGGCTTCACCTGAAGCACGACCGGGAGAGCAGATCCGTAGACGTGCTGCTCCGACATGAGCTTGGGTCGAGGCCCGACGACGCTCATCTCACCCTTCAAGATGTTGAACAACTGGGGAAGCTCATCAAGGTTTGATCGACGCAGGAACCTCCCAACTTTAGTTACTCGTGGGTCCGAGCTGAGCTTGTGATAGTGGGCATACTCCGCTGCCGCATCGGGGTCTGAAGCAAGTAGCTCGGCCAGGGCCACGTCGGCGTCGACTCGCATCGAGCGGAACTTCAAGGCGCCGAAACTAGCCTTGCGATGGCCGACACGTTCTGATCTGAATAGCACCGGACCTGGTGATGTCAGCTTGAGGACGATCGCGACCAGCACCATGATCGGACCGAGCAGGATCAGTCCAACCGTCGCAACCACGAGATCGAACAACCTGACCAGCAGACGAGCGGCCACAGGCGGCGCATCGTCGGGCCATACCCAGTCCTGAGATGGTCTTTGTTGGACCACCAGGTGGGGTGCTGGGGTC
>JAAETV010000240.1 GCA_024227975.1 Actinomycetes bacterium | reverse complement strand
GGCTGACGAAGTCGACGATGCGTCGGCACCCCTCGGCTAGGGCATCATCGTCGGTCGTGAAGCTGATGCGAACCCAACCGTCGGTTGGTGCGCCGAAGGCGGCTGCGTCGACCACTGACACCCGATGCTTGTCGAATAGGGCCCGGACGAAGGTGGCGCTTGACTCGGCCACCCGCCGAACGTCGACCAGTAGGTACATGCCGGCCTGGGGGACCAAGACGTCGATCTCAGGCGCCTGGGCCAGGATAGAGGCCGCCAGATCGCGACGACGGCGGTAGATCTCCCTCATCGGCTGCGAGGCCTGACGGTGCTCAGTCATAGCCACCAGGGCCGCCTCCTGGATGAACCCCGGCAGTCCGTACTGAACATTGACCTGGAGGGAGATGATGTGGCGAATCAGCTCCTGGGGACCGATGGCCCACCCAGCCCGCCAGCCCGTCATGGCGTGGGACTTCGACAGGCTCGACACCGTCACCGTCCGCTCGAACATGGCCGGTAGCGACGCCATCGAGACATGATCACCGTCGAAGAGGAGGTCGCTGTAGACCTCATCGGCTATGACCCAGAGATCATGGCGGAGAGCGATGTCGGCGATGGCACCCAACTCGTTGCCGCTGAGCATGACACCGGTTGGGTTGTTCGGCGTCGTCAACATGATCGCCTTCGTTCGCTCGGTCACGGCTGCTTCGATGGCATCGGGATCGGGTCGGAACCCCCTTTCCACTGGCTGGGCCACTCGGACCAGACTGGCACCCCCCATAC
Organism: Actinomycetes bacterium; assembly: GCA_024227975.1. Next base: position 10,493 of record JAAETV010000240.1, on the reverse strand, counting down.
GAAGGGTCGCCTCATAGGTGAGATACATCGGGTCGAGCCCGATCACCTCATCACCCTGATCCAGCAGGCACAAGCTGGCAGCAAGCAACGCGTTCTGGGTACCGGCGCAGATCACGACATTGTCGACCCCGATATCGATGCCCATCCGGGCCGAACAGTCGGCGGCGACCGCCGCTCGCAGCTTGGTCCGTCCCGAGATCTCGATGTAGTGGGTGTCGCCGTCCCGAAGGGCCTCGACGGCCCGATCGACGATCGGCTCAGGAGTAGCGAAATCAGGATCACCGATACTGAGGACGATGACTTCCTCACCCCGGTCGCGGGCCTCCCAGGCCTCGAAGTGGACAGCCCACCCGGCGGCGGAATCGGTGTGTATCCGGTTGGTCAATGACGAGTATCGCACCCGCCTGAGCCTAGGGTCCGCTCGGCCTTCGACCCAGAGGCGTCCCCAAGTTTCCTTCGGCGTTGCGCGTGCGCCTGGTGTCGGCGATGGTGGGCCCAGTGACTACTCGTGAACAGAGCGGACGTCGGGCCGGTGAACCAACTGCCTCCCGCCATGGGTCGTGCGTCATTGGGATCGACATAGGGGGGACCAAGACGCTCGGTATCGTGATCGACGAAACCGGCGAGGTCCTGCTCACCGAACGACGCCCGACCCGGGAGGGGGCGCCGGCGGTCACCGAACTGCTGGCCGAGCTGACTCTGGAGCTCGAAGACCGGGTCGGACCCGAGCGTGAGGTCCGAGGACTTGGTGTCGGCATCGCCGGCCTCGTCGACTCGATGGGACGGCTGCGGCGAGCCCCCAACCTGGTCGACGCCGACGAGTTCGCCATCCGCGACCTGCTGGAACCACTGGTCAAGATGCCGGTGATGGTCGACAACGACGCCAACTGCGCAGCCAGGGCTGAGCTCCACGTCGGGGTCGCGGTTGGGGTCAGCCACGCCGTACTCATCACCCTCGGCACTGGGATCGGGGGCGCCCTCGTCGTCGACGGCAAGGTGGTCCGGGGGGCGGCTGGGATGGCCGGTGAGCCTGGGCACATGATGGTCGATGCCAGCGGCCCCAAGTGTGTCTGCGGGTTGGTCGGATGCTGGGAGCGATACGCATCGGGCGCTGGTCTCGCCTATCTGGGAAGGCGTGCGGCCAGGGACGGCAAGTTGGCCGCAGTCTGTGTCGAGGCCGGCGGGTCACCTGGTGCGATTCGGGGCGAGCACATCACCCGGGCTGCCCGTCTCGGCGATGCCGACGCAGCCGCAGTGCTCGATGAGTTCGCCTGGTGGGTCTCGGTCGGAATGGCCAACTGCGCCGTCATGAGCGACCCAGAGATGATCGTGGTTGGTGGGGGACTGGTGCGCGACTGGGACCTGTTCGGTCCCCGGGTCCGCCGCTACCTGGACGAGGTCCTCCTGGCCTCCGAGCACCGGCCAGCCATCCGGGTCGAACCGGCGGCCGCGGGGGAAGCGGCCGGAGCGCTCGGCGCCGCCCTGCTGGCGGCCAAGGAGACAGGCCTGACATGACGAGCCCTACGACGCCCCCCTTTCGCGCTGAGAGCTGTGACCTTGAATCGTTTCGACGCCTGGTCGAGCCCGACACCGACCTGAGCCAGTATCCCAATGCCAGTGGCGTCGTCCAGGGAGCCATGGAGGCGATCGATCGACGGGGGCCATGATCGAGAGGCCCTCTACCCTGCTCTCCTCCGAGCCAAGGAGTCAGGTCGCTCAGATGCCGGGCTGGCTCGGGTCATCGCCGCCCCGGCTCCGCGACCTGATCTAGGGGCAGCGGCCGTTTGGGGTGGGGTCCCCGTCGGCAGTCTCGATCAGCTCACCCAGAAGGGGAGCGTCGATGGCGAATGATGCCTGTCGCTCACGAGAAGAGGCGTAGATGATGCCGACGAGATGACCGTCCGCGTCGACGACTCCGGCCCCACTCACCCCTCGAGCCACCCCAGTCGCAACCTCGATGGCCTCGCGTTCGGTGCGACCCTGGAGGTAGATGTCCTCGATGGTGACCAACAGCCGACGGGCAACCGTTGATGGGATGGCCTCCACCCCACCATCGGGAGTCCAGGCCAGGATCGACACATCGCTTTCGACGGGGGCCGCCTGAACCACGACGGGGTCACCGTCGACCTCGGCTCGCAGTAGGGCCAGATCAGCGTCGGGGTCGAAGGCGTCGACGCTAGCCGCCAGTTCGACCCCGTCGACCACGACCCGAACGTCGGTCGCCCCCGCCACCACATGGGCACTGGTCAGGACCTTTCCCTCGTCGACGATGAACCCGCTGCCCAGACCATCGACCAGTGAGCAACCCCCGGCCCTGATCCCGACGGCCCTAGCCCGAACAGCATCGATTCCCGAGGGGTCTGACCGGGTCGCCGACAGCCCTGCCAACACCAAGCCCGCCCCCAGGGCACCAGCAACGGCCAACAATGAAATCGCCAGCACCGTTGGCCGTTTTGATTCCGCCCCGCCGGCCTCGTGTCCTCTCACACGGTGACCATCCGGCCGTCCTGGGCAATGCTGCGTAGAGCGGCGTCGAGCAGTTCCTGCACCCGGAGTCCTTCGGCGAAGTCGGGCTCGCAGGGCCGGCCTTCGGCCACGGCGTCGACGAAGTCGCCGACCATGGCTCCGTTGTGGCGGAACACGTCACGGTAGGTGTCGTGCACCGACTCTCGCCGGGCCATCCCCCAGACGTCGTCGGGTACCGGCAGCTCATAGGCCGGGCCGGGCTCATCGCTACGGAGGCCCGACACGCACTGGGTGCGACTCCAGTCATTGATGGCATGAAGAGTGCCGCCCGAGCCGTGGGCGTCGAGGTGGTGGGTCTGGCCGAACCCGTCACCGGCATGAGCGACCGCGCTGACCTGGAGGTTGCCGACGGCGCCGGATGCGAACCGGACCGTCATCGTGGCCCAGTCCTCGGTCGGGGTGTATGGCGTCCCATCAGGTCGCGGCTGGCGTTTGACGAAGGTGTGAGCTTGGGCCGAGATCGAGACGATGTCGCCGAACAACCAGCGGGCGAGGTGAAGCCAATGGCTCCCTAGATCACCGAGCACACCGCTTCCTGAGCGGTCCTGGTCGAAGCGCCAGTTGTACTCGCCGGCTCGGGCGAACCCGGTGAAGTAGCGCAAGTCCAGATGATAAGGCTGGCCTATGAAGCCGTCGTCGATCAGCCGCTTCACCCACTGGTTGGTTGGCATGAAGCGGTAGGTGAAGGGGACCATGGTGACGGCGCCGGCTCTTTCGGCCGTGGCCACCAGGGTGCGGGCCTGGTTGAGATCGAGGGCCAAGGGCTTCTCGCACAGGACATGCAGCCCCCGCTCCAGTGCTTCTAGGGCCAGCTGATAGTGGGTGTCGTTCGGGGATGCGATGACGACGGCTTCGAGATCCTCGATCGACAGCAATTCCTCGCTGCTGGCACAGGCGTTGGCTACTCCCCAGCGGGAGGCGAAATCGTCGGTGCGGGCCTGGTTACGGCCGGCCACGGCCATCACCGTCGCCTGGCTGTTGGCCAGAGCGGGAAGATACATGGCATCGGCCCACCATGAGGTACCGATGACCCCGAGTGCCACGGTCATCTGATCGGCCCTGAAGTTCTGCGGGCAACCAGCTCGGGGGCGAGCACTATGTGGCATGCCTCGGTTCGCCGGCCCTCGAACCGGTCGATCAGCGCCTCCATGGCCAGGCGGCCCATCTCGTGGCGGGGCTGGTGCACCGTTGACAGTGACATGTGCTGCATGGCGGCCAAGGCCGTGTTGTCGTAGCCGACAATCGATACATCGTCGGGCACGACCAGTCCTGTTTCTTCCAGGGTGTCAAGGGCCCCCGCCGCCATCAGGTCATTGGCGGCGAAGACGGCCGTTGGTCTCTCCCCTTCGGCCCACGACAGGACCTCTCGGGCCGCCGCCACCCCGCTGATCTCGGTGAAGTCGCCACCAACAACTCGGATCTGATCGGCCAGTCCGGCTTCGGACATGGCTTGCTCATAGCCGAGGCGACGGGTGTCGGCGCCGGCTCCGTGTCCACCGTCGAGGTGCACGATTCTCCGATGACCTAGATCGACCAGGTGCTCGATAACGAGGCGGGACCCGGCGATCTCGTCATTGTTGACGGTGTCGACGATCGACGAGTCGACAGCCCGGCCGACGGCGACCACGGGCACCGAACGCGCCGCCGCCTCGATCAGATGATCCTCGAGCCGGGGACCGGCCAGGATCATGCCGTCGGTTCTGAACTCCAGCATGGTCTCTATCGCCTGCTGTTCAGCATCGACTCGACGCCAACCGGCATTGATGAGAAGGCGGTAGTCGTTGGCGGCCGCCCTATCTTCGGCCCCCTCGACCACATCGGCAAAGTATGGATTGTGGAGATCGTCGATGATGACGCCGACGGTTCTGGTTCGACCGCTGGCCAGGTTGCGGGCCAGCACGTTTGGTCGGTATCCGAGCTCGTCTGCTGCTGCCAGAACTGCTGCCCGCCGCTCGGGACTCACCTTGGGTGAGCCTCGCATGACCAGGGAAACCAGAGCCCGTGAGACCCCGGCCGCCGTGGCAACATCATCCATGGTCGGAGGACGGGTGGCGTTCATGCCGGCCCCGTCCGTGGAGCCCAACCTGCATGGGTGATTGCCAGGGCTATGCCCATCTCTATCTCCTGCACTGGTTGACAACAGATTCCCCACAGACTAGTCATTAGAGCGCTCCAATTCGATTCCAGACTATGAAACTGATGCCGAACCCTCCCTCCTCCACTCGTTTGACGATGCTCGAACGCCTGGCCAGCGCCCCGATCAGTTGGGGCGTCTGTGAAGTGCCCGGCTGGGGCCTCGAGCTCAAGCCTGATCGGGTTCTGCGCGAGATGGCCGAGGTCGGCATGGTCGGAACCGAGCTCGGCTCCGACGGCTATTTTGCCGACACCCCCGAGGAACTTCGTCGGATATGCGAGGAAGCCGGGCTCCAGCTGGTGGGTGGGTTCGTGGGCCTGGTCCTCCACGATGAGGCTGAGCGCGAAGCGATGAAGGCCGCCGTTCACCACTCGGCTGAACTGCTTGCCGGTGGGGGAGCCACCATGTTCGTCACCGCCGGGCTCAGCACTTGGGATTGGGGGCCGCGTCGCCAGCTGGGTGACGCCGAATGGTCCGTGGTCGCCGACTCGCTTCATCTCATCGAGGGACTCCTCGCTGACTATGGCCTGGTTCAGGCTGTTCACCCCCATGTCGGAACCATCATCGAGACCGCGGCCGATGTGACCGAGGTCTTGAACCGCAGCGACGCCACCTGGTGCTTCGACACTGGGCACCTCGCCATCGGGGGCTACGACCCCCTCCAGTTCCTGGCCGATGCGGGAGATCGGATTCGCCATGTCCATCTCAAGGATGTCCACCTCGCCACCGCGAAACGAGTCATCGGCGGTGAGCTGACCCTCATGGAAGGGGTGCAAGCCGGGATGTTCTGCCCCATGGGTCGTGGTGACATTCCCATCGCCGAGATCGTGGCCGAGCTCGAGCGCACAGGCTACGACGGCTGGTACGTGCTCGAGCAAGATGTAGCCCTGACTGAGGGCGAACCGCCCGAAGGAAGCGGCCCCATGCTCCAAGTTGTCGAGAGTGTCGAGATGTTACGGAGTATTGTCGACTGACTCGAATCAATTCCAGGTGTTGATTGATCGACACCTATGCCTGGCAAGATGCCAGCTAATCCCAAACTATGAACCCTGGGAGGGGACACATGAAGATACTGAAACTGCTTGCCATCTCGTTCGCATTCATGCTGGTACTTGCTGCCTGCGGCAGCGACTCCGACGACGACGACTCTGACGACTCATCGTCGTCAGACACAGAGGAAGGGAGTGACGACGCCGAGTCGGTCGAGCAGACCCAATCCGGTGACCTCACCTTCCACATGATCACCCACTCCGATGATGGGCCATTCTGGTCAGTCGTGAAGCGTGGGGCCGAAGCCGCGGCCGCTGACGTCGGTGTGACCCTGGTCTGGAACCCGGGCAACAACGACCCCCAGCAGATGGTGCAAGACATTGACGCCGCCATCGCTGCCGGAACCAACGGCATTGCCGCTTCCCTACCTGATCCCGATGCCCTGACCGGGCCGCTCCAGCGGGCAGTCGAAGCCGGTATTCCCGTCTACACCCTCAACTCGGGTGTCGACTTCTACAAGGAGATCGGGGCCACTAGCCATATTGGTCAGACTGAGGTCGTTGCCGGAAACGGCGCCGGCGAGCGCTTCAACGCCGCCGGGGCGACCCATGTGTTGTGCATCTTCCAGGAAGAGGCCAATGTCGGCCTGACCGAGCGCTGCAATGGTCTCGAAGAGACCTTCAGCGGTGAGGTCACGGTTGCCTTTGGTGGCCTCGACGCCGACCAGACGGACCAGGAGAACACCATCAATGCCATCCTGTCCGAGGATGAGTCGATCGACGCCGTGCTCGGTGTCGGTCCGGTGATTGCGATGTCGGCCCTGCGGGCCAGCGACGCGGTCGGCCGTGACGCCATCATCGGTGGCTTCGACATCACTCCGGAGATCATCGAGGCCATCGAGGCCGGCGATGTCTCCTTCACCGTCGACCAGCAGCAGTACCTCCAGGGGTACCTGCCGGTCATACTCATGTACCTTGAGAACACCAACCAGAACACCGCTGGTGGTGGTCTCCCGATCCTGACCGGTCCCGGGTTCGTGACTCCGGACAACGCCGCCCAGGTCAAGGCTTTGGTGGACGCCGGTACCCGCTAGCGGGTAGCGAACTTCATAAGTAGCAACAGGGGGGCCGGGCCATCTGGCCCGGCCCCCCGTCATTGCGGAACAATGAACTGATAGGCGGCTGAAGCGTGGGGGAACTAGATGAGTGAGACAAAGGCCGACACTGGTGAGAGCACCGCTGTCGATGAAGAGGTCGAAGACTCGAGCGGGGCTGGCGATGAACGCCTGGCCTATCGAGGATTGGGCCAACGGATGCTGGTACGGCCCGAGATCGTTGGCCTGCTGGCCTCGGTCCTGCTGTACATGTTCTTCTGGGGGGTGACGAGGCCCTTCGGGAACGCCGGTGGTATCGCCACTGTGCTCGACGTGTCGGCCACTCTCGGCATCATGGCCGTCGCTGTTGCGGTGCTGATGATCGGAGGTGAGTTCGACCTCTCCTCGGGAGCCATGACCGGGTTCATGGGCATCGTGATCGTTCTTCTGGTGAAGGAGACCGGTGAGCTAGGGGGAGCCGGGTTCAGCTACTGGCTGGCCATCCCACTCTCATTGGTCATCGCCTTGTTCATTGGGTGGCTCAACGGATTCATGGTGGAGAAGACGGCCCTGCCGAGCTTCATCGTGACTCTGGCCACATTCTTCGTCCTCCGCGGGGTGAAGCTAGCTGGTTCAAAGATCATCGTCGACCAGATCCAGGTTGGCCGAGCCGATGAAGGCAAGCACTACGACTTCTGGCAGATCATCTTCGGGTCGACCTGGGAGCGTCAGGACCATATCTGGGAACAGCGCGACCTCTTCTACACCATCCTCCTGCTCATTGGTGGCGTGATGCTGGTAGCAGCCCTCTACGAGTTCGGGTTCAAGCGTCGGGCCCAGGCCAACCCGCTCGGAATAGGGGTCTTCATCATCGGCCTGGCCGGGATCGGGGCCGGGGTCGGCCTACTCCATGCCCTCGACGGAAGTGACTGGTTGATGATGGCCATCTTCGCCGTCAGTGCTCTGGTCGCCGTTGCCGGTCTTGGCCTGTGGCGCTATCAGCCCCTGACCGACCGGGGGTCGCTCCACCTCACCCCCGAGTTGACACAGGCCACTGGGCTTGGGCTAGGTGCCCTGGCGTTGGCCGTGATCGCAGCCCTGATCTTTGACAGCACGGTCGACACCGACATTGTGCCGTTCATCACCGAGCAGGGGTTGCGAGCCATCCTCTTCATGGTCCTGGCCTCTGTCGGATTCATCTATCTGGCCATTGCCACTCGTCGGGCTCGCGAGGCCTCGGCGCTGACCAAGTCAGCCTCACTCACCCTGCTGGCCGTGGTCACCATGGCTATGGCACTGTTCATCCAGAGCGAGTCAACCAGCCACAAGTTCCGAACCGAGCTGTTCTCAGTCATGAGCCTGCTAGCCCTGGTGGTGTTGTGTTGGGCGGCGGCATCGGCCTTCTTCGAGCTCCGAACTGAGGTAGACGCCAAAGCAGATCTGACGGCGCGGGGGATCACCATCGTCGGTGGGGTCTTGGCTCTGGTCGGTGTGGTCATTCGCCTCCTGTTCTCGGTCCAGTCCGAGATCGACGCCGGTGACCCGTCACGCCTGGCCATCTTCTCCATCCGTATCGTGTGGTTCATTGCCTTCGCCGCTCTCATGACCTGGGTGCTGCGCTCTACCCCCTTTGGTAGCTGGATCTACGCCGTCGGAGGCAACAAGGAAGCAGCCCGTCAGATCGGGGTGCCCGCAGCCAGGACCAAGACCCAGCTGTTCATGCTGGTGGCGGGCTCGGCTTGGCTGGTCGGCATCTTGTTGGCCTTCCGTCTCAACACCATCCAGGCCGGGACAGGCAATGGTGAAGAGTTCGAGTACATCATCGCCGCCGTTGTCGGGGGTACCTTGCTGACTGGTGGCTACGGCTCCGCGATTGGGGCCGCCATTGGTGCTCTCATCATGGCCATGTCGCAGCAGGGCATCTCCTTTGCTGGCTGGAACACCGACTGGCGGTTCGTGTTTGTGGGAGCGATCCTGCTGATAGCGGTCTTCGCCAACGGCTATGTCCGACGTATCGCGGAGGCAGCCCGATGAGGGGAACCCTGCGGGTTCCGGGAACCCTGCGGGTTCCTTCGAGTTTCGCCGGAGGCGAAACGTCGGGGACCCAAGACACTGTCGGTGAGACCCTTCGGGTTGCTTCGAGTTTCGCCGGAGGCGAAACGTCGGGGGCCCAGGACGCTGCTTGTGAAACCGTTCGGGTTCGTTCGAGTTTCGCCGGAGGCGAGACGTCGGGGGCCCAGGACGCCATCTATTCGAGAGAGGTCGCAGGATCATGACGAGCTTGCTGGAGCTAGACGGCTTGGCGAAGTACTACGGCAACATCATTGCCCTCGAGGGGGTGACAACCACTGTTGAGGCCGGTGAGGTGACCTGTGTCCTCGGTGACAATGGGGCCGGGAAGTCAACCTTCATCAAGATCCTGGCTGGTGTTCACCAACACGACGCTGGCACGGTGAAGCTGGAAGGCGAGGAGGTGCGTTTCGCCTCCCCTCGGGAGTCCCTGGCCAAGGGCATCGCCACCGTCTACCAGGATCTGGCCATGGTGCCCCTGATGTCGGTGTGGCGGAACTTCTGGCTCGGCCAGGAACCGACTAGGGGGCGCTTCCCGTTCACTCGCATCGATGTCGATGAAGCCAAGGCCACGGCCAAGGAAGAGCTGTTCAAGATGGGGATCGACATCCGCGATGTCGAACAACCCGTCGGGACCCTTTCTGGTGGTGAACGCCAGTCGGTCGCAATCGCCCGAGCCGTCCATTTCGGGGCCAAGGTGCTCATCCTCGACGAGCCAACATCTGCCCTCGGAGTGAAACAGTCTGGTGTGGTGTTGCGCTACATCCTGGCCGCCCGCGACCGGGGTCTCGGCGTCATCTTCATCACCCACAACCCTCATCACGCCTACCCCGTCGGGGACAGGTTCATGATCCTCAACCGGGGTCGTAGCCTCGGCAACTTTGCCAAAGCTGAGCTGCCCCGCGACGAGCTGGTGCAGATGATGGCGGGCGGGGCCGAGCTCGATCAGCTCACCCATGAGCTGGAGTCGGCGGGAGCCGAGAACTAGGAGCGTGCAATGAATGATCCCGACCTCCAACTGTTGACGGTCGGTCGGGTCAGCGTCGACCTCTACGCCGAGCAAGGCGGGGTCTCGATGAACGAGGTCAAGAGCTTCGCCAAGTCCATCGGCGGGACCGCAACCAATGTTGCGGTCGCCGCTGCCCGCTTTGGTCATCGAGCTGGCCTCGTGACCAAGGTGGGCGATGACCAGTTCGGGCGGTACATCCGTCATGCGCTGGAAGAGACTTTCGGCGTCGACACCCGCTTCGTCGGAACCCACCCCACCTTGAAGACGCCGCTGGCCTTTGCCGAACGACTCCCCCCGGAGGAGCCCAGCATCATCTTCTACCGGGAACCCAAGGCTCCTGATATGGAGCTGGAGCCCTCGGACGTCGACCGGTCGATCATCGAGGAGGTCGACATCTTCTGGGTCCCGGCCAGCCGGTTCCACGACGAGCCCAGTAGATCGACGGTGGCCACCTTCCTCCAATGGAGGAACCGACGGACCCATACCATCATCGATCTCGACTGGCGACCCATGTTCTGGGCTTCCGAAGCCGAGGCCCGGCGCCATATCGAGCCCATGCTCGATCGGGTCACCATGGCCGTCGGCAACCGCAAGGAGTGCGAGGTCGCCATTGGTGTCTCCGACCCTGAAGCGGCAGCCGAGGAGCTATTGAGTCGGGGCTTGGAAGCCGC
>JAAETV010000239.1 GCA_024227975.1 Actinomycetes bacterium | reverse complement strand
TGCGGGGTTCTCGCATCGGTGGGCTACCCGCATCTGGGATGTCTCAGATGACCGGGTCCACCGGTGGCGGGCCCGTCAACACCATTACGGGTCGCTCGAGGATCTAGCCCCGGGTGGGAGCCCAACCCATGGACTCCTCCCGGATGAGATCACCGCCATCTTGGCCGTTACCGAGGACTGGGGGCCCGTTGATCGGTCGCATCGTAAGCTCGCTCACCGGGGTTCCTATGAGAACCAGGTTTGGGTGTCACCATCAACAGTCCGGCGTGTTCTCGCAGCTCACGGGCTCACACTGCCCAAACCAGCGCCCCAACCGAAACGAGCTAAGACCCCGTGGCCCGCTTGGCTGGTATGGGAACCGAACCGCATTTGGATCTGGGACGTCACCCATTTCACGAGAGCGAAACGGTGCGTGTTCGCCATCGAGGACATGGTCTCACGCCGGTGGATCTCGACCCTGGTCTCACCCGAGGAGACCTCAACCCAGGTCCGAGTCGTGTTCAACCAAGCCCTCATCGCTGAACGTCTCGACGAACTACTGACCGATGAACGCCTCGACCTCGACCTCGATGACCCCCAGC
>JAAETV010000238.1 GCA_024227975.1 Actinomycetes bacterium | reverse complement strand
CCCAGGGGCGTGCATATCGAGGGCGAAATAGGTCATCCCCTTGTGTTTCGGCAGATCAGGGTCGGACCGGGTGACCAGCATCCCCCAATCGGCCACATGGGCGATCGTGTTCCACACCTTCTGACCGTTGACCACCCACTCATCGCCGTCACGGACGGCCTTGGTCCCCAACCCGGCGAAGTCGCTGCCCGCTCCCGGCTCGCTGAAGAGCTGGCACCAACGCTCCTCGCCGGTGAACATCGGTCGCAGGAAGCGAGCCCGTTGCTCGTCGCCGCCGTGGGTGTGGATGGTGGGGCCGGCCAGGGCAAGGAAGAAGCTGGCGGGATCGGCAGCCGCAGCGCCGGCGGCCCGCAACCGCTCATCGACTTCTCGTTGGAGCTGGGGGCGGACCCCGAGACCCCCGAAACCCTTGTCGAAATGGACCCAGGCCAGGCCGTGGTCATACTGGTGGCCGCGGAACTCCTTGGCCGACAGCGACGACGGATCGACGGCGTCGAGCAAGGCCGCCAGGGCCTCCTCGACGAGCTTGGATTCCTGATCAGAAGAGACCGCAGTGTCTGTCATGGCGACCATTGTTCCGGAACCAGCCCTTCTCCGCCAAGCCGCAGCCCAACGGCGGCCCAATCGGAGCTGAGCCAAGGGCTTCGACGATCCGAGTCACCTACTCCAGCCAGCTCAGGACCAGTCGGCGGAGACGGTCGATCCCGGTACCAACCTCGGAGCTGACCCACACGATGTCGCCAACCTCGAGCTGGCAACCGGAAGCAAGATCACGCTGGCGGCGAGTCCGTTTTGACGACTTCACCTTGTCGTGCTTGGTGGCGATGACGGTGTGGGGGACCTGATTGTCCCTCAGCCAATCCAACATCTCGATATCCAGGTTGGTCGGCCCGACCGCCCCATCGACCAGCACGATCACCATATTGAGCCCGTCTCGCTCCAACAGGTACTCGTCGGTCATGGCCTGCCACTCCGCCCGCAGATGCTTTGAGGCTTGGGCGTAGCCGTAGCCCGGAAGGTCAACGATGCTGCCACCACCATCAACGGCGAACAGGTTCAACAGCCGGGTACGGCCCGGGGTGTTCGAGACCTTGGCCAGCTTCTTCGACTTACCCAGGGCATTGACCAGTGACGACTTGCCAACATTGGATCGTCCAACGATGGCGACCTCGGCCTCCGACGGTGGCAGCCGGTCGACCCGATCAGCCGATGTGATGAACGTCATCCCCAACGGACCACCACCACTGCTCATGGTTGGTGAAACCCCGGCTCCCCTGAGCGCCAGCTGACCAGCTCAGGGCCGATGTCATCCAAGGTCTGGCACCCGGTGAGGGCCATGGTTCGCTCCATCCCTTCGATCAGGAACTGGAGGACATGGTCAACGCCCCGTTCCCCTCCTGCTCCCAGAGCGTATAGATAGGCCCGCCCAATCATGACCCCGGTAGCCCCCAAGGCCAGAGCCTTGACGATGTCTGAGCCGCGCCGGACGCCCCCGTCGCACAAGATGTCGATCTGGCCCCCAACGACCTGGGCTACCGGTTCGACCAGCTCGATGATCGAGGGAGCGCCGTCGAGCTGGCGGCCCCCATGGTTGGACAGGGCGATGCCGGCCACCCCGGCCTCGACCGCCAGGCGGGCATCGGCCACAGTCTGGATGCCCTTCAAGATGATGGGCCCGTCCCACACCGACTGGAGCCATTCGACGTCCCTCCACGACAGGGCGGGGTCGAACTGGGTGTTCACGTAGTCGGCGAGGGTGACAGCCGACGAACCATCGTCGGCTGGGTTGTTGGTGGCAACGCATGCGAAGTTGATGGGGTCGTTGCGGAGGAAGTCGAGGGTCCACGCCGGGTGGATCAGCCCGTCGATGATGGTGTCGAGCCCGATCTTGGGGGGCAGGGTGTAGCCCCGGCGAACATCGCGCTCACGCCGACCCAGCACCGCGGTGTCAACCGTCAAGATCAACGCCTCGTAGCCAGCAGCGCCAGCCCGATCGACCAGGTCATTGACCAGGCCGCGGTCCTTCCACGTGTAGACCTGGAACCACTTGGGTCCTTCCGAGACGGCCGCTACCTCCTCGATGGAGCGAGTCCCCATGGTCGACAAGGCGTACGGCACCCCAGCCCTGGCCGCGGCCCGAGCAACCGCCAGCTCTCCCTGAGGGTCGGCGATGCGGGTAAACCCGGTTGGCGAAAGGGCAAGAGGAAAGGGCACCGGCTGGCCCACCATGGTGGTCGTGGTGTCGATCTTGGCCACATCACGCAGGACGCGAGGGTTGAACCCGAGCCGGGCAAAGCCGGCCATATTGTCAGCCATGCTCCTCTCGTCTTCGGCTCCACCATCGATGTAGTCGAACACTCCTGACGGTAGGCGTCGCTTGGCCAGCCGACGCAGGTCTTCCACATCGGCAGCCCGCGACAGGCGGCGGGTCACCGGGTCGAGCTCGATTGGTTTGAAACGCACCACCGAACGAACGGTCTCGATCATTCCCATGCCGCCAGTATTAACCTTGGTGCCGTGACTAGCGAGCCTCCACCCCCCGAGCCGGGCT
>JAAETV010000237.1 GCA_024227975.1 Actinomycetes bacterium | reverse complement strand
GCGAGCGCGAGGCTTGCGGTTGTCGGCGTGTGACGAAGTGTGTTGTTGATGATCGTGGTCAGTGCCTGCGTCAGCTGATACCGATCGGCAGCGATGTGTATTCTCTCGTCGATGTCGGAAGCATCGATCGGGCGCTCAGGTTGAATTGCCGAGGCGTCGGCGGCCAGGTCGCTCAGCAGCTGCGAAAGGTCGATAGTCGAGTATTTGAGGGGTCGATCCTCGTCGAGCGAGGCCAGTGTCAGCAGATCCTGGACCAACGCTTCCATCCGTTTGCTCTCGCTATGAATCCGTGCCATCGCGTCGTCAGTTTCCGAAGCGCTCAGCTGGCCACTCGCATGGAGCGCGGCATACCCCCGAAGAGTGGTGAGGGGCGTCCGCAGCTCGTGGGATGCGTCGGCCACGAAGCGCCGCTGCCGTGCTTCCACCGCTTGCCGCGAATCAAGCATCGCGTTGAACGCTGAACCCAGCCGGCCTGCCTCGGTGGCCACCGGTGGGTGTTCGACGCGGTGATCGCTGCGACCTGCGGCGACATCCTCGGCTGCCTTTGTCACGGACTCGATTGGCCGGATTCCAAGCCGGTCGACCGACCAAAGGGCGGCGGCCAAGGTTGACAGAACAACGCCCAGAGCGATCGCCGCCGTGATCAGCAACTGGTTTTGGGCATCGTCGACGGCGGTCGTCGACGCGGCAAACACGACGAACCCCGGGCCGATGTCGGCCACAACTACTCGCGCCTGCGCGTC
>JAAETV010000236.1 GCA_024227975.1 Actinomycetes bacterium | reverse complement strand
GGCAGCTCCAGGGGCTGGTTGGCCGACCAGGTCACGACCGTTACCCCTTGGGAGCGGAGCTCGTCTCGGCGTGCGGTCCGCTGGAGGTGCCACAAACGGGCTGTCAGCCCATCGGCGGTACTGCTGATTGGGGGGAGATGATCGTCGGCGGCGCAGTCGAGCACCACCACCTCCAGGCCCCGGTTGGCCAGCTGCGCCGGCAGGTGAGACATATCAGGATCGACCAGGCCGGTGATGACCACGATGAGGGTCCCGTCATCGAGCTCATGGATGGGGAGTTGGGAGAGGCGGGGAGCCCGTAGGCCCGGCTCGACCTGGGTTTCGAGGAGGCGGTCGAACAGGCGGGCCTGGTGAAGGCGTCCCAGCCGGGGTCGGAACCAGCGGATATGACGGCCAACGTCGAGAAGCCCGACCCGGTCGTGGGTGCCGAGGTTGGCGTCGGCCAGAGCCATGGCCGCCCTGACACCACGCTGGACCAGTCGATTCCCGTCGGGACCGAGGTCGGTGAAGGAGTCGAGGATCAAGACCAGGTCACCGGATCGGTCGGGGTGACGGACCGTGACCCAGGGCTCGCCTTTGCGGGCGGTCACCCGCCAGTTCAAAGCGCGCATATGGTCGCCAATGCGGAAGGGGCGGACCTCGGCGAACTCGGCCCCCTCACCATGGCGAGGAGAGAGGTGGGCCCCGACCCGAGAGCGAAGCTGGGTTGGGGCGATGACCGATCGTCGATGGCCCTCGGCCGGATGGACTCTGACCACCAGATCCGAGGTGTGGACGGTCGAGGTGGTGAACATGGCGAACCGATCGCGGCCGGTGGCCAGCAATCGGCCCGGCCTGGCCACTCCCCAGCGGGTGACCTCTACCGGGAACTTGACGCTGACCTCGCGTCCAGGGGGAACCGAGACAATGGTGGTGCGTATCCCATCGACTGGCTCGAAGTCGGGAGGTAGCTCGAAGGTGAGCTGGAGCCAGGGGATCCCGATCCGGGAACTGGCTGTGACGACGAGGTCGACCCGGTCCCCTTCGATGGCTCGCACCGGTCCGCTGACCGACAGCTCCAGATCTGGCCACTGGTGGAGGGCAGCAGCGAGGACGACCAAGATGACGGCAGGGCTGACGATGGCGGCTACGTCGGGCTTTCCCGCGATCAGGGCACCGAGGAGGGCGAATACACCGCCGAAGAGGAGGATGGCGAACCGGGGGCTCGTCTGCTGGTTCACCCCGAGGTGGCGCTCTGGCGCTGACTGGTTGCGGCCTCGACATCGTCGCCGGTCAAGGTCGCCGGTGTCGGCACCGTCTTCAAGCAGTCTTCGACGACGTCGGTCTCGCGCACACCTCGTACCCAGGCCTCTGTCCGTAGGACCAGACGATGGGCCAAGACCGGAACGGCCAGGGTCTTCACGTCATTTGGGGTGGCGAAGCCCCGCCCCCCAAGGGCGGCCGATGCTCGGGCTGCCCTCAACAGAGCGAGCCCACCTCGGGGGCTGGCGCCCACTTCGAGCGAGTCATGCGATCGGGTGGCCTCGACGATGGACACCACATAATCGACCACATCGGACCCCGCAGTCACCGACTCGATGGCGTTCTGCATCATCTTGAGCTGGTCGGGGTTGGTGACGACGTTCAGATCGGGCTGGTCTTGGCCGCGCTCGATACGACGACGGAGCAGCTCCCGTTCCTCATCGGCGCTGGGGTAGCCGACGTTGATCCTCAATAGGAAGCGGTCGAGCTGGGCCTCGGGCAGTGGGTACGTGCCTTCGGTCTCGATCGGGTTCTGGGTGGCGAGCAGGAAGAAGGGGGACGGAAGGGGATGTGAGATGCCATCGACCGTAATCTGGCGCTCCTCCATGGCTTCGAGTGCCGCCGCTTGGGTCTTCGATGGGCTGCGGTTGATCTCGTCGCCGAGAACCAGATTGGCGAAGAGAGGCCCTTGGGAGAACGTTGGGGTGCCAGTCGGGCCAGGGATGATCGATCCCGTCAGGTCGGATGGGATCAGATCAGGGGTGAACTGGATCCGAGAGAAACCGAGCCCGGTCACTGCAGCCAATGATCGGGCAATGAGGGTCTTGGCCACCCCTGGTACGTCCTCGATCAAGACATGGCCGTCGGCCAGGAGTCCTGTGAGGACAAGGCGGAGGACCGCCCTCTTGCCAACAACGGCACGCTCGATCTCGTCGAGAATCGCAGCCGAAACGTCTGCTACCTGTTGTACTTGTTGGTTCTGGCCGCTCACCAGCGGAACGATAACGCGCCTGGCCCATCTTGGCCCTATCGGCCCAAGCCAGGGCCCGGCCCCATCAGCACAGGGGTATGACGGACTCGGCCAGCAGTGTGGTGTTCGTCTCGGTGTAGTCGGGGGGGCAGCCATGATTGAACATGAAAGCGGTCGCCCCGGCTTCGACGTACTCGGAGATTCGGGCTGCGCAGTCATCGGGATTGCCGACGATCGTGTACTTCTCCACCAGCTTGGAGAAGTCCTGGTTGTACTGGCGGCTCAGTTGCGCATTGGCTAGCTCTACCGCAGTCTCTCGGTCTTCATGGACGCAGCTGAAGATGTACAGGCCGGTTCTGACCGAGCTTGGGGGTCGGTTTGCTTCGGCCGTGTACTCCTCGATCTTGACCACCGAATCGGCCAACATCTCAGGGGTGTACATGTAGGGAAGCCAGCCCTCAGCGAAGCGGGCCGCTCGCCTCATGGCTACCTCCTTCCGCCCTGCCACCCAGAACGGCATGCGTGGCTTCTGGACCGGGGGAGGGGAGATGGTGACCCCATCCAGGGTGGTGAACCGCCCGTCGAACACGACATCGCGCTCCGTCAGCAGCTTGTCCAGCACCTCCAGGGCTTCATCGGTACGAGCCCCTCGCTCGGTGACGGGGACGCCAACCGCCTCGAATTCCTTGGGGAACTCACCACCCACCCCGATACCGAGAGTGAATCGGCCCTCGGAGACGGCATCGAGGACCGATGCCTGCTTGGCCAATAGGGCGGCCGGGTAAAGGGGTGCGAGCACGATCCCGCTCATCAGTTTGATCCGCTCGGTGGCGCCGGCCGCCGCCGCCAACGAGATCATGGCGTTGGTCGTACCCCCGTGAAACATGATGTGCTCCCCGGTCAGAAGGTAGTCGTAGCCCAGGGTTTCGGCCCGCTGCGCTTCCTCTTTGGTGTTGCGGAGGAGTCGAGCCGCGATACCGAACTCCAGGGCGGGGATCAGCGGCTCGTTCGTGGTGGCATCGGTCATGGCGGCTCCAATCTGAGGTGGCTACTCAGTCGATGCTAGGGAGGCGGTCGGGGCAGAACCAGCCGACGAGCGATCCGTACACTTCGGGGTAGTCGGCGGTGCCGATCGCGCTCCGTTCGGCCGAGGTCAGCTCAGCGCTGTAATGGGCGATGACGACGGTACCGAACTCGGCTGGTGAGTGAGTGGTGGCGCTGAAACGACAGGCTGAGGCTTGGAGCTCATGCAGCCGGTCGTCGCCGATGCCGGTCACGAAACGACTGGCTGGGTGGTCAGGGGACCACAAGGTGGGAACGGCTTCCCGGTAGCTATCGATCAGGCCCTGGTTCCGCAGCTTCGGTGGCGGGTCGACCCCAACGGGCAAGCGTTCGGGGCAGGCCAGGCCAGCGGTGGCCCCGAACACAACACCGAAGTCGGCTATGTCGAGTAGGTCCTGGTCATCGTCGCTGAGGCCGTCTCTCGCCTCGTGGGTCGCGGTCCCCAGCTCAGCCTTGCTCATGTCGGGCTCGATCAGGGCGCATGCAGTAGCGGCCAGATCTTCCAGGTCCTGATCCGAGGCCGATGTGACATACGAGGCGACATTGGGGGGGATGTCCTCGGACTCCTCGACGAAGGCCCGCAAGGCATCAGACGTTGCCTGGAGCGCCGACGTCGTTGCCCCCTCCTCGTTGTCGCCAGCCCTGGCTTCAGACCCGATGGGGGCGGCAGCTCCGTCGAGGGCGGTGGTCTCGGTCGAGGGGGTGAGAGTCGTCGAGGTGGCCTGGGTGCCTTCGGCTCGAGAGGAACTGGAAGTGGCACAGCCGGTCAGGGCCAGGGCCAGACCAACCAACGCCCATACGGGCTGCGCCTTCCGGCGATGGCTCTTGGTCATGAGTTGGTTCACACCGAGAAAGATGGCACAGTCCTGGGCCCTGTTGGGGGCATGTTGTCGGTTTATGTACCGGTGCTCCCTCAGTGCTGCTCGGTCAGGGCCTGGAGGGCAGCATGAGCTTCGTCGGCGGATGTCACCCCGTCGATGCTCTGGGTCGCGGCGAGGGCGTCGAGGCCGGCCAGCGGGTCATCGTAGTGGAGCCCCCCGATCTCGTAGGCATCCCACTCGCGACGAGTGTCGGGCCGGCTTGGTGGGAGATTCCAGGTTTGGACCTGGCGCCCGCTCATCTCGTGGGCCTGGTCCTGAACGAAGTACAGATCGGCTACCCGGTCGACCATGTCGACGTCGAGGACCCGCGCCCACCGCTCGTAGTCGCAGACGGCTGTGGTCAGTTCGCAGAAGTCAACCGCCAGATAGGGGCGCAGTTCGCCAATGTGCTGGTGAGCGATGTGGCACAGGTGCTTGATGGCATCCTCGGTCAGGCCGACCTGGAGGCTCGCGGCCGCCCCGATCAGAATCTGGGTGAAGGCGTTTTCGGAGATGGGGCCAATGAAGACCTTGTTCCTGAGTCGGCGGAGGAAGGCATCGTCGCCGAGCGAGTCTGGGTCGAGGTTGGTCGATATCACCAGCTTCAGTTCGAAAGGCACGGTGAATTTCGTTCCGGTGTTGGCCTTCAGGTAGTCGATGCCCCGGGACAGGGGGACGATCCAGCGGTTCAGCAATTCCTCGGGCCGGATGGTTTGACGGCCGAAATCGTCGACAACCAAGACACCGTTGTTGGCCAACATCTGGATCGGAGCGGCGTTGACGCCTGAGACCCGGTCGTAGCGCAGATCCAACATGGTGAGATCGAGCTCCCCGCCGACGATGATGAGGGGCCGCTCGCACAGGACCCACCGGGGATCGATCTGGGGGACCTGCTCGACCGCATGATGAAGTGACGGGTCATAGACGGACACGATCTGACCGTCGATCTCGACATATCGGGGGATCAAGACAGGGTCGTCGAATACCCGGTTGAGTCGCTCGGCCAGGCTGGTCTTGCCCGTTCCGGCGGGTCCATAGAGGAATATGGCTCCGCCACTGATGAAGGCAGGTCCAATCTGGTCCAGGACTTCGTCATCAATGATCAGGTCGGCGAAGGCAGCCCGGATCGTCTCTCGGTCTAGTTCGACCTCGGATCGCTGAGCTTCAACTACCCGGTGATAGAAGGCAACCGGGATGGGCATGGCGCCGACGTGGCGACCGCTCGTCATCCTCTGCGTCGTGGTGCGGTGGCCGAGCTCGGTCAGCTGGATCCGATAGTCACGGCCCGTCGCGCCCAGGTACTCGACCAATGCCTTCTCTCGGAGTGATTCAGCCAGTTGGATACCGACTCCGTGAGAGATGCACAGCAGGCGGGAGGTCTCGCCGATGGTTGTCAGCCGCTCGGTCAGGACACGGCGCATGAACAGATCCTCAGCCAGGCCGACCGGGATCCCGAGGGTCTCGAGCGATCGTGGGGGCCGGATGCCGTCGACGAGATCGGGGGCTTCGGGTGCCATTCCTGATCTATCGGCGACCGGTGGCCGGTATTGACCCTTGTATCCGATCGAGGGCAACTGCCGATCAGAGCCCGTGTCCGAGCGAGATCAGTGCCTGGCGTAGGCCTGCCGGGCTCGTTGGAGCTGGTCAGCCAGTCGTTGCTCGTCGACAGTGTCGATTGGGCCCGGCCGGTCATGGAGGAGGGCTAGGCGAGCCAGGGCCGAATGGACTGCGTCGAAACCCGTTCGCTGGCGTCGAGGTAGACGGCGCCGGGCCGACAACATCTCACGCCAGCGACCAAAGAGCTGGATCTCCGACGGTGACATCCCATAGCGTCCAGCCAGCATCGATACGGCCATCAGGAATCGCTTCTGCTGGTGGGAGCGGATGGCGATGACGGTGACAATGGCGGCCAGGAACAGTGCGATGAAGCACAGGGTCGCGATCCCTACTGCGGCGTAGTTTCCGGTCTCCTCGGCGTAGACGATGGAACCGTTCCAGGCGGCATGGCAAACAACAGCCAGCCCGTAGCCCCAGAAGGCGCTGGCGAGGATCGATTGGCGGCGGGCCACTCCCAAGCCGATAGCCAGGCCTGTCCACGAGGTGAAAAGAGGATGGGCAAAGGGGGTAGCGAGGGCTCGTAGGACGAAGACCTGAATCAGCATGTTGTCGGCGGAGGCTACGGCGAAGTAGGTGAAGTCCTCGACGACGGCGAAGCCGAGGGCCACCCAGCCGGCATAGACGATGCCGTCCATGACACTGTCTATCTCCTTGCGTCTGAGGGCCCAGTAGACACCAAGACCCTTGGTTGCTTCCTCGATGAGGGGGGCTGAGACGACGGTTGCGATGGTCTCGCCCCCGACTAGGGCCACGATCGAGTTCACAACCCCTGAGACCAGCCCAGCCACACAAGCCCCCCACAGGATGGCGTGAATCCTGGAACTGCGGGGTTCCGGCTCGACCCGGTCGAGCCACCACAATACGGGCAAGACGATGAGCAGAGGGACTAGCCCCAAGACGACAGCCAGCGGTGAAAGAACAGCCAAGACGACGACGACGGGGGCAGTAATCAAACCTCCGATCAGGACCGGGACGCTCAACCAGGAGGGGAGGCGGGGCTTGTGCTCTTGGCCGTGGGCGACGTGAACGGTCCAGGCCCGACCGTCCCACCATCGCCAGGGCCCAACGTGCCAGGGATCGGGGTACCAGCCAGGTGGGGTCGCAGCCGGTGTTGGTGGACGGAGGTTGGGACTGGTCACGGTCGTTGCCCGGCGATGCTTCGAAGACGGGAGAGGACCGCAACCGAGCACATGGACGCAATTGTCGTCTGCCGATGATCCCGCAACAACCCCTCTCTGGTCTCAGCTGCTGAAGACGGCATCCACCTCCAGGTAGCAGAGGTAGCAGAGCACGACGAGCGACGATCAGGAGACGATCATGGAACGAGCTCGCAGGATGATCGAGCCGAGTCGGTCACGGCTCGGCCCCCTGGAGGTGGTTGTCTGATCCCGGTCGGCTTGGTTGGGGGGCCAATCTACGTTCCGGGTCTGTGAGCTGGCGGACCGTCGTCACCAACTCGGTCAAGACCGAGTGGGCTATGTCGCGGGCGGTCAGAACGAAGAACAGGGCCCAAGCCAAGATCCCGAAGAACTTGGCCGAATCCTCGGTGATCAGGCCCCGACCGGTCCCACTCATCAGCTGGTCGGCGATGACCGACGTCAACAGAGCGCCGATCGCAGCCACCAGTAGGGGCCAGCGGGTCCGAAGCAGCTCTCGGACGTTTGTGGTGACCCATGCCGTGGCTAGGGCGACATAGATGATGTAGAAGGCCAGCTTCGAGGCACCGACCGCCTTGGCGACAACGATGTGGAGCTGGAACAGGTCGTCGAGTAGGAGCAGGCTCGATAG
>JAAETV010000235.1 GCA_024227975.1 Actinomycetes bacterium | reverse complement strand
GTCCGCCGTCACCCCGAGGCTGCGAACCAGGATCTGGCCGCCGGCTTTCAGGAGGCAGTGGTCGATGTGCTGGTGACCAAGATCGTGCGTGCTGCCCACCAAACAGGGGCAGCGTCGGCTGCTCTCGGTGGGGGAGTTGGGGCCAACTCCCGGCTGCGGGAGCGCTTCGCCGCCGCCTGCGAGGAAGCCGGGATCGACTATCTGGTTCCGGCCCGCGCCTATTGCACTGACAACGCCGCCATGATCGGAGCCGCCGGCTGGTGGCACTTGGCCACTGATGGTCCGACCCCTCTCGACGCTGGCGCCAACCCTTCGCTTCGGCTCGTTCCTTGAGGGGTGCGGAGCGACCGACTAGAAACGGTCCTGTGAATGTCACTGAGGCCGTCAATGCTCGCAAGACGATTAGGGCTTTTCTGCCCGACCCGATCGACGACGCCATGATCGAGCGTCTGCTCGTCGGGGCGGCACGGGCTCCGTCTGGCGGCAACGTCCAGCCGTGGCGGATCTATGTCGTCAACGGGGAGTCGATGCCCCGCCTCCATCAAAGGGTGGCCGCCGGTGAGCCGGGTGAGCCCGAGTATCCTGTGTATCCCGCGGACCTGTGGGAACCCCATCGGTCCAGTCGCTTCCAGCTCGCTGAGATGATGTACGCCAAGCTCGGCATTCTCCGTGAAGACAAGGCTGCCCGCCACGCCCATCTGGCCAGCAATACCAGCTTCTTCGGCGCCCCGGCCGCCATATTCTGTTTCATCGACCGGCGGATGGGGTCGGCTCAATGGTCTGACCTCGGGATGTTCCTCCAGACCTTCATGCTGTTGGCTCAAGAAGCCGGGATAGACACCTGCCCCCAAGAAGCGTGGGCACCGTGGCACGAGCTGGTTCAGGACTTCGTCGGCGCGGCCGAGTCGGAGATGTTGTTCTGTGCGGTAGCCATGGGCCACGCCGACTGGGACAAGCCGGTCAACTCCATGGATAGCCCCCGTCTCCCCCTCGATCAGTGGGCCACCTGGGTCTGATAGCTCTGGGGGATCAAGCTGCCGCTGCCTGGACATCACGCACGGCACTGCGGAGGCGGCACAACCTGGTCCGAACCATGTTGGGCCCGATCCCGAGGTCGCGGGCGATTTCGGCTCCAGGCTGGTCGAGGACCCAGGCCCGGTAGGCCAGTTCCGCCGTCAAGCGTCGTGATCCGTCGGAACCGCGGAGACCTTCGATGGCTGTGGTCACGGCGTTGGCCAGATCTAGCTCCATGGCCATGTCTTCTGGTGCCGACCGGGTCGCTTGGGCCTCGGTGACGGCGGCCGCCAGGGCGGCATCGTCGGAGCGGGACTGGCGGATCTTGGCCCGCCACAGCCGCTGACGGGTACCGAGCACCAGACTGGCCGCGATCTTCTCGGGTCTCCGCTCCAGGTCAAGGCTCATCAACACCACACCGAAGGTGGCAAGGACCTCCCCTTCGGCCTCGGCCAGGGTCCCGAGCCGTCGGTCGATGGTGGCCCACCAGCGGGTCAAGGAGATCAGACCCGGCCTCAGTTGGGTGATGAGTGCCAGGACGGCACAATGCTGGCCATCCTGGGCTCGCCTGACCAGGGCAGCCTGCATCCTGTCGGTTCGAGGTGAGGACAGGGGTGAGGCCAATTCGGCCACGGTCCAGCCCCTCAATCGGTGATCGTCGATGGCCCATTGGGCCAGAGTCTGCGACCCTCGGGGCGAGGACACCCACTGGCTCCATTCGTGAACGATCTGGTCAAACATCGGGAGAACCTCCTTGGTTCCCTCGATCCGACCCCACGCCACTACCGAAACAGCTACCGAATCTGTTCCCGTTTCGCCGAACATCTCGGTATTTGCCAAGTCACGGTTGGGGTCGTCGGCTCAGCGGCTTACCATTAGCACTCGTCCCATGAGAGTGCTAACGCCCAAACGGAGCTTTGCATGAACCTTCAACCACTTGAAGACCGCATCGTCGTCAAGCCAAACGACGCCGAGGCCACCACGGCCAGCGGTCTTGTCATCCCTGACACTGCCAAGGAGAAGCCCCAGCAGGGCGAGGTCCTTGCTGTTGGCGGCGGCCGGCGTGCCGAAACGGGAGATCTCATCCCAATGGATGTCAACGCCGGCGACACCGTCGTGTACTCCAAGTACGGCGGCACCGAGATCACCATCGAGGGCGATGACCTCCTGATCCTCTCGGCCCGCGACGTCCTAGCCATCGTAAAGTAGGTATAGACCTTGCCAAAGATTCTGAAGTTCGACGAAGACGCACGCCGCTCGCTGGAAGCCGGCGTCAACAAGCTGGCCGATGCGGTCAAGGTCACCATTGGGCCCAAGGGCCGCAATGTCGTCCTCGACAAGAAATTCGGTGCTCCCACCATCACCAATGACGGTGTGTCGATCGCTCGTGAGATCGAGCTCGACGACCCGTTCGAGAACATGGGTGCCCAGCTGGTCAAGGAAGTAGCGACCAAGACAAACGACGTCGCCGGTGACGGCACCACGACGGCAACGGTCCTGGCCCAAGCCCTGATCAAGGAAGGCCTCCGCAATGTGGCCGCTGGGGCCAACCCGATGGGTCTCAAGCGGGGTATCGAAACTGCGGTTGAAGTTGCCGTGGCCGAGATCGCCAAGCAGTCCAAGGAGATCGACGACAAGACTGAGATCGCCCAAGTGGCCGCTATCTCGGCTGCCGACACCAGTGTTGGTGAAGTGCTGGCCGAGGCCATCGACAAGGTCGGCAAGGACGGGGTCGTTACCATCGAGGAGTCGAATACCTTCGGCCTCGAGCTCGAGTTCACCGAAGGCATGCAGTTCGACAAGGGCTTCATCTCGCCCTACTTCGTGACTGATGCCGAGCGGCAGGAAGCCGTTCTCGAAGACCCCTACATCCTGTTGAACCAGGGCAAGATCTCCTCGGTCCAGGATCTCCTTCCCGTCCTCGAGAAGGTGATGCAGGGCGGCAAGCAGCTCGTCATCATCGCCGAGGACATCGAAGGTGAAGCCCTGGCCACTCTCGTGGTCAACAAGATCCGTGGTACCTTCCACTCCGCTTCGGTCAAGGCCCCAGGGTTCGGAGAGCGCCGCAAGTCGATGCTCCAGGACATGGCCATCCTCACCGGTGGTCAGGTCATCTCCGAAGATGTCGGTCTCAAGCTCGACGGGGTCACCCTCGACATGCTCGGCACCGCCCGCAAGGTCATCATCGACAAGGACAACACAACCATCATCGAAGGTGCTGGCGAGAAGTCCGAGGTCGAAGGCCGGGTCAGCCAGATCAAGGCTGAGATCGACAACACCGATTCCGATTGGGATCGAGAGAAGCTTCAGGAGCGTCTGGCCAAGCTGGCCGGCGGTGTCGCCGTGGTCAAGGTCGGCGCTGCAACCGAGGTTGAGCTCAAGGAAAAGAAGCACCGCATCGAGGATGCTCTGTCGGCCACCCGGGCCGCGTTGGAGGAAGGTGTCGTCGCTGGTGGCGGTACCGCCCTGATTCGCACCCGTTCAGCTGTCGAGGCATCGATTTCCACCCTCAGCGGTGATGAAGCAACGGGCGCTCGCTCGGTCCTTCGTGCCCTCGAAGCCCCGACACGCCTCATCGCCGACAATGCCGGTCTCGAAGGTGCCATCTGGGTCCAGCGGGTCGAAGAGGCTACCGGTACTCAGGGGCTCAACGCCGCCACCGGTGTCATCGAGGACCTCATGGCCTCCGGTATCACCGACCCGGCCAAGGTCACCCGAGCCGCGCTTCAGAATGCCGCCTCGATCGCAGCCCTGTTGCTGACGACTGAGTCGCTCGTCGCTGACAAGCCCGAAGAGGAAGCTCCCCCAATGCCCGACATGGGCGGGATGGGTGGCATGGGCGGCATGATGTAACAGCGTCGCCAACGCTAATAATGTTGAAGAAGGGTTCGGCCTCTGGTCGAATCCTTCTTCGCGTTTGGAGACCGGCCGAACACCGACTGCCTAGCGACGGACTCTCTGGATCCAAGTAGTGGCGAAGTCCACGGCTTGGCGTTGGTCGAAGAGGCGGCCCGTGCCGGAGCCGACCTGGCTTTGGGTCTCGGCCCCAGTGGCGGCGAATGCTTCGCCCAGTAGCTCGAAGTCGGAGTCATCCACGGCCAGTTCGTGGTATGTCACCCATTGGCGGACCCCGTCGACCAGGATCGGGGATCCTTCTAGTTGGTCCCGCTTGTCCGGCCAGCAGGTCAGATACTCGGCCAGATGGAGTGAGGTGTTGTTACCATGCCCGACCCCCAGCAGGGCCACCTTCGCCCCCGACTCGTAGAGGCGACCCAGAGGTGACTCGGGTCCGAGCCCAGCGTCCAACTCATGAGGAGCCACGATCTGCTCGGCCAGCGGCCCATATCCAGTGAACGACAACCGGGGATGAGATCCCCGTACCGCCCCGTCGAGGCTCCGGAAGCACTCGACGACAGCCCCCATGGCTCTGGTCGGAGTCAATCGGGGGTCATAGGCTGGCATGGCGGCCCGGATGGTCGAGATCCATGGTGTAGGAACCGGGGGATTGGTCCACCGACCTGGCTCCGACAAATGAGCTGAGTGGGTTGGCATGATGAGGGTCCCGTCGGAGCCGACCACGGCCATCAAGGCCTCAACCACAGCCTGAGCCCCACCAACGACCCACCCCAACCTCGACAACGACGAGTGGATGATCACCAGATCACCAACCCCGAGCCCGAGATTATGGAGATCACCGATCAAGGTAGCCACCGTCGACGGTTGCCCCATCGAGGCCGAGATCACGGCTTCCTCGCTACCCGCGGCCTCCGCCCCGCTCATGGTCGCGGGCGCAAGGTGAACCGGCTTCCGGTCGAAGCTAGTCGCTCGGTCGCGGTCCGCTGCACGAGCCCGTCATCGGCCACACTGATGTTGGTGTTGGCACAGCCCCCGTCGGCGTGGGTCTGATAGTTGATGCGCACACCGGGGACCTCCAGCTGCTCTCCGTCGGTAGTGAGGGCGGTGAAGTCACTCCAGCGCACGGCACTGGAAGGATGGTCGCAGTCAGCGAAGGCCTCGGTCCACACCATGGGGCTGATCATCGAGTCGGCCTCGATCCACAGATCACGAACCACGGTCTCGGTCCCCGTGACCAGATCGGTGATCGAGCCTCGCCATCCCCGCTCAGGGGATCGGTAGATCCGGTAGCGGTAGGGGCGGCCGGGGACCCACGGATAGTCACGGGTGTTGATGTTGTCGAGGGTGGACGGTAGGGCGGACACCGACCCATCGAGCTCACCACCTCCATGGTGATAGCCACCCCAGTTGACGGCTCCTCGGCCGGGATAGGCGGGGTGGAACTGCAGACCAAAATGGGCGCCCCCTCGGCGCACCTGGTCACCCTGGAAATTGGCCTGGAGCGCCCAGAAGTACAGCTTGTCGACCGTCGGTGGTTCGATCACCTCGATGGTGGCCGCCACCTCGACCAGCGGTTTGGGTGCAAGCTCCCAGAACACATGAAACGACGAGGCCCCGTTCGATGATGTCGGCGGGCCCACCGTGCGTTGCTCACCTATGCGGTTGATGCGCTCAAGGAACGAACGAAACACGACAGACATGCTGTCACATGCCACCGCTACCCTGCGCTTCATGGAGAAACCATCCCCAGATCCGGCCAAGCTCCTCAACCACTGGATGGAGTGGGAGCGGGGCGAAACGACCCCGGGCGATGTCATGAAGAATCTGAAGGTCGGTGGTGTGCGAGAGCTGCTGGAAGGCCTTGTAGCCTCCGGCCAGTCAGCCAACTAGAGGCCACGGGGCCAGACCGGGACAAGGCCATGGTGAAACCGAAGCGTGTCTCGATAGGGGTTGCCCGCCGTATGGCCCTTGCCGCCCAGGGGTTCAGCGATCGGCCCCCGTCGGCCCAACCGACCGTTCGCCACTTCCGACGAGCCATGGACCGGATGACGATCCTCCAGCTCGACTCGGTCAATGTCGTCTGCCGCAGCCATTACCTCCCGATCCTGGCCCGACTCGGACCCTACGATCGGGACAAGCTCAACCGGTTCCTCTACTACTCGGGGGAGAACTTCGAATACCTCGGTCACGAGGCCTCCATCACTTCCCAAGCCCTCCACCCCTACCTGCGGTGGCGGATGGCCAGGAGCCGTTGGCGGCGGGGGGTGGCTCTGGAGCAGAAGGTGCCCCAATATGTCCAAGGGGTACTCGACGAGGTGGCCGAACACGGTCCCCTCACGGTCAAAGATCTGAGCGATCCTGGCCGGCGCACGGGCCCTTGGTGGGGCCAATCCAAGGGAAAGGTGGCCCTGGAGTGGCTCTACGTGTCGGGCCGCCTGGCTGTCCGAGAACGCAACAAGATGTTCGTCACCGCCTATGACTTGCCCGAGAGAGTCATCCGGCCCGAGATCCTGGCCACCCCTGACATCGACGAGTCACAGGCCCACCGCCACCTTCTCCTGTCGGCCGCCCGCAGCCACGGCATTGGGACTGCCGCCGACCTGGCCGACTACTTCCGTTTGACCATGCCGGTGGCCCGACCCTTGCTGGCAGAGCTGGTCGAGCAAGGCGAGCTGGTCCCTGTCGAGGTCGAGGGTTGGTCCGAGCCGGCTCTGGTCCACCCTGAGGCGAAGCGTCCTCGCCAGATCACGGGCCGGGTCTTGCTCAGCCCCTTTGACCCTGTCGTCTGGTTCCGACCCCGAGCCGAGCGCCTCTTCGACTTCGTCTACCGCATCGAGATCTACGTCCCTGAAGCCAAACGTATCCACGGCTACTACGTCCTGCCATTCCTTCTCGACGGTGAGCTCGTGGGGCGGGTCTGCCTCAAGGCCGATCGCAAGCAGGGCCGCCTCCTGGCCCGAGCCAGTTTCGCGGAGGAAGGGGTCGATCGCGTGCGGGTGGCAGCCGAGATGGGAGCCGCCCTGATCGAGATGGCCCAGTGGCTCGACCTCGACGATGTTGAGGTCGGGGCCACGGGAGATCTGGCTCCCCAACTCCGTCAAGCCCTCTGAGTAGACCGCTGAACAGCGGGAGAGGGTGATAAACCCACTCACCGAAGGTGTTGGCCGTTAGCCTGGACTGTTTCCCAGGAGGAGAGCCCTGATGGCTGCCATCGAGATCGGATTGGGCAAGTCGGGTCGCCGGTCCTACGGCTTGGACGAGCTGTTATTGCTACCTGGACGGCGAACCCGCGCCAGCGACCTGGTCGATCTCTCGTGTCAGATCGACGCCTACAAGCTGGAGCTGCCCTTCCTGGCTTCGGCCATGGACTCGGTGACCAGCCCTGTCACGGCGGCCGCCATCGGCAAGCTCGGTGGCCTCGCTGTTCTGGACCTGGAAGGGATCTGGACCCGCCATGCTGATGCCGAGGAACGCCTGATCGAGTTGGCATCGCTCGACGAGGTGGCGGCCATCGCCAGGCTGCGCAAGCTCTACGAGAGACCTGTCGACCCCGACCTCATCGCCAAGCGGATCGCCGAGATCCACGAGGCCGGCGTCATCGCCGCCGGGGCAGTCTCCCCCCGCCATGTCAGCGCCCTGGCCTCGACCCTGTTGCAAGCCGAGCTCGACCTCCTTCTGATCCGAGGCACCGTCACCACCGCCGAGCATGTCAGCGATGGTGACGACACGCTCAACCTCAAACAGTTCGTTCGTGAGCTGGAGACCCCCGTCATCGTCGGCGGGTGTGTCAGCTACAAATCGGCCCTCCACCTGATGCAAACCGGGGCAGCCGGGGTCCTGGTCGGGATCGACGGGGGCAGCACGGCAACTACTACCGACGTCATCGGGGTTGGTTCCGGCATGGCAACCGCCATCGCCGACGTACGGGCCGCCCGCATGCGTCACCTCGACGAGACCGGGGTCTATGTCCAGGTCATCGCCGACGGAGGATTTCGCACCGGAGGTCATATTGCCAAAGCCCTTGCCTGTGGGGCCGACGCCGTCATGATGGGCTCGGCCTTGGCTGCCGCATATGAAGCCCCCGGGCGCGGCTGGCACTGGCCGGCCTCCGTTGTTCACCCCACACTCCCCCAAGGGCGCCGGGTCCAGGTGGAGCAGATCGCCCCTCTCGAACAGCTCTTGCTCGGCCCGGCCGAACAGCCCGACGGTCGACTCAACATCTTTGGTGGCCTCCGCAAAGCCATGGCCACCCTGGGCTACGACAACATAAAGGACCTGCAGAAGGCTGAGATGATGATCGTGGCGGGCAACTCGTGAGCGCGGGTGCCGCCGCCCCAACCCAGGTCGTCCTCGTCGTCGACTTCGGTGCCCAATACGCCCAGCTCATTGCCCGTCGGATCCGGGAGCTACACGTCTATTCCGAGATTGTGGCCCATGATCTCTCAGCGGCCGACGTTGAGCTGCGCCGCCCGGCCGCCATCATCTTGTCCGGTGGGCCCAAGAGCGTTCACGTCGACGGGGCTCCACGGCTCGATCCGGCCATCTACGACCTCGGTATCCCCCTCCTTGGCATCTGCTACGGCTCCCAGCTGATCGCTCACCAGCTCGGTGGCAAGGTTGGCCCCAATGAACGAGGGGAATATGGGCGGACCACGCTCGAACCCGATCCTGAGGTGACGTCGCCCCTCCTGGCCAGCCATGAACGGTCGACGGTGTGGATGAGCCACTTCGATGCCATCACCGACGTACCTCCGGGTTTCACCTCGTCGGCTTGTACCGCCAACGCTCCGGTGGCCGTGCTGGAGAGCGGGTCCCGCAAGCTCTACGGCGTCCAGTACCACCCTGAGGTAGGCCACACCGAAGGCGGGCTCGACCTGGTCGCTCGCTTCCTGTTCGACATCGCTGGCTGCAAACCATCGTGGACGATGGACTCGATCATCGATTCGTCGATCGATGCCATCCGCTCCCAGGTCGGTCCTAGCCGGGCCATCTGCGGCTTGTCGGGCGGGGTCGACTCGGCGGTTGCCGCCGCCCTTGTCCATCAGGCCATCGGCCCCAAGTTGACCTGTGTCTATGTCGACACCGGGCTCATGCGGTTGGGCGAATCAGAACAGGTGGTCGACACATTCCAGCGCCATCAGGGGATGGAGCTGATCCATGTCCGAGCCGCCGACCGTTTCTTCCAGCGGCTGGCTGGCGTCACCGACCCCGAAGCCAAACGCAAGACGATTGGTGAGCTGTTCATCCGCCTCTTCGAGGAGGCTTCCGGTGGGCTGTCCGACGCTGAGTTCCTCGTTCAGGGGACCCTGTACCCCGACGTGATCGAGTCCGGTACCGAGACCGCAGCCAAGATCAAGAGCCACCACAATGTCGGCGGCCTTCCCGACGACCTCGAATTCAAGCTGGTCGAACCCCTACGCAACCTGTTCAAGGACGAGGTCCGCCAGGTTGGAACCGAGGTCGGGCTCCCCGACGAGATCGTGTGGCGCCAACCATTTCCCGGCCCCGGACTCGGGGTCCGCATCATCGGTGAGGTGACCGAGGAGAAGGTGTCGGTATTGCAAGAAGCCGACGCCATCGTCCGAGCCGAGATCGACGAGGCTGGCCTGACCCGGGAGATCTGGCAGGCATTCGCCGTGCTGGCCGACATCAAGTCGGTTGGGGTCATGGGTGATGAACGAACCTACGCCCACCCAGTCATCATCAGGGCCGTCACCAGCGACGATGCCATGACCGCAGACTGGGCTCGTCTCCCCTACGACCTGCTCGAGAAGGTGTCGAACCGGATCATCAACGAGGTGGACGGCATCAATCGGGTGGCCTACGACATCACCTCGAAGCCCCCCGGCACCATCGAGTGGGAGTAGCCGGATTCGCTCCGGCCCACTCAGACCCCAACATCACGCCGGTTGAAGCCCCAGATGGAGGTGGCGAGCAGGATGACGATGACGCCCACCATCAGTAGTGAGTAGCCAGGACTGAATCCGTTGGCCAGCCGGTTCGGACCCTGCAACCAGAAGAATGGGCTCAGCTTCTGGGTCCAGCTCAGGGAGTCGACGAGCGGAGCCAGTCCGTTCACGAAGAAGGCGAATACGGTCGTGGTGGCCGAGACCCCGATCGTGAGGCCACGGTTGCCAGTGACGGCACCGATGGCCAGAGCCAGGCTGGAAAAGACCAGGGTCAACAAGCCGAGGCCAAGATTGGCCGCCACCAGATTGACGGCCTCGAGCTCCAGATCGACCAGCGGGTTCAGTACGGCCAGGGTCAGCCCGATACTGGCGCAGATGACGACTGTGGCCACGACGATGGCAGCGAACTTCTCGAGGATCAGGCGGGTCCGGGCCACCGGTTGGGCGAGGAGGAGATCGAGGGTGCCCCGTTCTTCTTCGCCCGCTACGGCGGCCGTGCCCAATCCGATACCGAATACGGCCAAGATGGCAGGACCGATTCCCGCATAGATTCGGCTGTTGATGAGGCCGGTGGCCGTAAACAAGGTGGCCGAGTCATCGGCCCCGAACATGGTCATGAGACCCTCGGGCATGGAGTCGAAGAGATTCTGGAATGACTCGGTGTCGTTGCGGATCGAGGGGAAGACGGCAACCGTGACCCCGGCCAGTGCCACCATGCCCAAGGCCCACCAACCAGTTGAACGGCGTCGATCCCACAACGACTTGGTGAAGATGCTGGTGATCATGATCTGCTTCGACCCTCGGAGGCATCGGGTTGGCGTCCGTAGTAGTCGAGGAACACCTCTTCGAGATCACCATCTTGGCTCGACAGATTCAACACCTCGTAGTGGGCGGCCGCCTTGACTACCTCGTCGATGGCGCCGGTGATTCGTAGGCTCAGACGCAGCCGATTGGCACTCACATCGGCGGACACCACTGATTTCAGGTCGGCAAAATCGGCCAGGATGATGGGCTCAGCGAAGGCGATGTCGAGACGGCGGATGGCCTGTTGCTTGAGTACCGCCAGCTCCTCGACGACCACGATCTGGCCTTCACGGATGATGGCAACCCGGTCAGCGATGTGCTCTACCTCAGGCAGAACATGTGATGACAAGAAAACGGTGCGGCCCCGGGTCCTCGTCTCGTCGATCAGGGCGTAGAACTCTTGTTGCATCAGGGGATCGAGACCCGACGTCGGCTCGTCGAGGATCAGCAGGTCGGGATCGTGCATGAAGGCCTGGATCAGACCCGCCTTCTGACGGTTACCGGTCGAGAGGTCGCCAATGGGGCGGTCGAGGTCGAAATCAAAGCGTCGGGCCAGCCGCGCGACGGAGTCGGTGACGTCAACCGAACGCAGAGAGGCAAAGAATTGGGTGAGTTGTCGGCCTGTCATGTTGTCGTATAAGGCCAGGTCACCGGGTAGATATCCGATCCGGTGGCGCAGCTCGACCGAGGATGTCCGCGGGTCCAGGCCCAGCACCCTCACCGTCCCATCTGTCGGCCTCAACAGGTCGAGGAGGAGACGGATCGTCGTCGATTTGCCCGACCCGTTCGGGCCCAGGAAGCCAAAGACCTCGCCCTCCTCGACCCTCAGATCGACATCGAGAATGCCTCGGTGCTGACCGTAGTACTTGGTCAGCTGTTCGGTCTCGATAGCCCGGCCCATCTCCATCGGACTCTAGTTGCAGCCGCCCTGCGACCCTCGCCGGGGCCATCGTGGCCAAACTGGTTACGAATCGGTTATCCCCGTCCGCTTTGCTATGCGCAAGGTAATCGGCGTTCCTGGCCCTGTTTAATGCGACCTTTGATTTACCGGCATAAACCCTGGGCCGTGCGGAGAGTCAGGAACGCCGTGATCCTCTCGCAGGCTCTCAGGCCGAGGCTGGGTCAGCGGCGGAGACAGGGGTCGTGTGGTCGGCTAGCCGGGCCAACCCGACTACCACGGCGAAGGCGATCACACCGAGCAGGACGGGGACGACCAGATCGCCGCCGTCTGGCCATTCCAGGCCGGTACCACTGACGGGCACGTTCTCGTCGTCGCCGAGGAGGCCGACCCCGTTCGGCCAGGGCCACAGGACTCGCAGCGAGCCGAACATCAACCCCAGCAGGGCTGACAGGAGGGCATCGTGATGGTGTTCGAGGAGCCAGTTCAATGCGGTCGAGAACAGAGCCAAGCCCAAGATGGCACCGAGCCCGAACACCCCGAGGGCCACAATGTCGAAGTCATGGATGGCGCCGAGGACGGTGGCGTACATCCCCATCATCAACAACAGAAACGAGCCACTGATCCCGGGCAAGATCATGGCGCAGATGGCAATGGCACCTGCGCCGAAGTAGGCCAGTAGGGGAGGGTCGGCGGCGGGCCCCGACTGGAGCCCGAGGAAGATGAAGGCGACGACGCCAACGACGGCCAGCATGGCTAGGTTCGGGGTCGTCCAGTGGCGGACCATCTTCCAGGCCACCACGATAGAGCCGATCACCAGCCCGAAGAAGAGGCCGGCCATCTCCTCCGGCCGTTCCTCCAGCTGACCCTCGATGAGTGATGACAACAGGGCGACGGCGGCCAAGATGCCGGCTCCCAGCGGGATCAGGAACCACCAGTCGACCTCGCTGAGAAGGGTCTTGAATCGCCCCACCCGACCTCGAGCCAATGACCCTAGGGCCTTGGCCCCGAGGCCGATACTGGTGACCAGCCGTCCGTAGATCCCGAAGACCAGGGCCACCGTGCCCCCGGACACTCCAGGAACGATGTCGGCCGCCCCCATACAGAAGCCACGCATCAGTGTCAGGGTGGCTTTGCTCGGAGAGGGAATCTCCCTCGGGGGAGCGGAAGGGGAAGGAGTCGCCGGAGATGGGGTCGCCATCTGGTCATCGTAGGGGGCAGTGGGCGTGTTCAGGGGCGGGCGAAACTAGGGTTGAAACCAGATGCCGAACAATGATTGTGGTGAAGCCCGTGGTTGACCAGCCGACTGACGTTCTCGACGGTCTCAACCCGGCCCAGCTCGATGCGGTCACCCACCTCGGTGGTCCCCTACTGGTGGTGGCCGGTGCTGGTTCGGGCAAGACCCGAGTTCTGACCCGTCGGATCGCCTGGCTGATCGATGAGATGAACGTCTCTCCCTTCGAGCTCTTGGCCATCACCTTCACCAACAAGGCGGCCGACGAGATGAAGCAGAGGATTGCCGCCATCGTCGGCCCGGTGGCGGCCAAGATGTGGGTGTCGACCTTCCACTCGGCTTGTGTGCGCATCCTGCGCCGCGAGGCTGCTGTCATCGACTTTCCGTCGAACTTCACCATCTATGACCAGGCCGACGCGGTCCGTCTCACGGGCTACGTCATCCGTGACCTCGGTCTTGATCCGAAGCGGTTCCAGCCTCGCTCCATCCACTCCCTGATCTCGGCGGCCAAGAACGAAGGTGTCGACGCCGGACAGTATGGCGAGCGGGCCAGCATGGGGTTGGAGAAGAAGGCAGCCGAGGTCTACACCGAATACCAGCGTCGGCTCCAGCAGTCGTCGGCCATGGACTTCGACGACCTCCTCCTCAACGCAGTCAAGGTTCTCAAGCACTCGCCAGACACCCTGGCGAGTTACCAGCGTCGTTTCCGGTACCTCCTGGTCGATGAGTATCAAGACACCAACGGGGTCCAGAACGATCTGGTCGTCCGCCTGGCATCGGAGCACCGCAACATCACCGTTGTCGGTGACTCCGACCAGTCGGTCTATCGCTTCCGCGGTGCCGACATCCGCAACATCACCCAGTTCGAGGATGCTTTCCCCGACACCACCGTCGTGTTGCTAGAGCAGAACTACCGCTCGACCCAGACCATCCTCGACGCGGCAAACGCCGTCATTGCCAACAACTTCAGCCGCAAGCCCAAGAATCTGTGGACTGAGGCTGGGTCCGGTGACCGCATCCTCCGCTTCCATGCCGACGATGAGGTCGACGAAGCCCAATATGTGGCCGGGGAGCTGGCCCGTCTTCACGACGTCGGTGACTGCCGCTGGGGTGAGATGGCCGTGTTCTACCGGACCAACGCCCAATCCCGGGTGTTGGAGGAGTACCTGATGCGGGTCGGGATCCCCTACAAGGTCATCGGGGGTACCCGCTTCTATGACCGCAAGGAGGTCAAGGACGCCGTTGCCTACCTCAAGGCGGTTTCGAACCCAGCCGACGAGGTCTCGATCAAGCGGATCATCAATGTCCCCAAGCGGGGTATTGGCGACACCACCATCGGCAACGTCGATGCCTACGCCAAGACAATCGGAGTCACTTTCGTCGAAGGTCTGCGCCGAGCCTCCGATGCTGGAGTGAAAGGCAAGGCAGTCAAGGGCATCGCCTCGTTTCTGTCATTGCTCGACAGTTTCGCTGAGGCCATGGAGAAGGGCCCAGGGGCCGCACTCGAAGCGATCCTGCGCGACACGGGATATGTGGCTGAGCTGGAAGATGCCCACTCGGTCGAGGCCGAAGGGCGGTTGGAGAATCTGCAGGAGCTCATCGGGGTTGCCGCCCAGTTCGACAGCACCGACGATTTCCTCGAGCAGATCAGCCTCGTATCCGATACGGACGCGGTCGATGAAGACGATTCGGCTGTCGTGTTGATGACCATCCACGCGGCCAAGGGCTTGGAGTACCCGACCGTGTTCGTGATCGGTCTGGAGGATGGGATCTTCCCTCATCTCCGCTCGATGACCGACCCCGAGGAGATGGAAGAGGAACGCCGGCTCGCCTATGTCGGCATCACCCGGGCCCGGGAACGGCTGTACCTGACTCACGCCTGGGCCCGCATGATCTTCGGCCAGACCCAGTACAACCCTCCGAGCCGGTTCCTCGACGAGATCCCGTCCGAGCTCATCGACGAAGCGAACGGGAGCCGGGGCCAGGGTCGCAAGTTGCGCACCTCGGTCTTCGGATCGAGCGGTAGCGCCTCCAGCTTCGGGGGACGGGACCGGGTTGTCGATACTGCGCTCAAGCCTCGGGGCCCCGAACCGTCGGGGGCTGATGGGCTCGACCTCAAGGTCGGCGACGACGTCATGCACCGCAAGTGGGGTGAGGGCGTGATCCTCGACCTGCGTGGCTCCGGCGACAAGACCGAGGCCGTCGTCCGCTTTCCCACGGTTGGGGAGAAGACCCTCCTCCTGGCCTGGGCCCCCTTGGAAAAGGTCGGGGGCTGAGCCTCAGATCACGCGTTCGAGGGTCTTGCGGGTGATGTCGGCGTACTCGGGCCGACTGACGACGAATCCCTCCACCACAGGGCGGACCTTGTTGTACACGATCTCGTCACCATGGATGTCGGTCACCACCAGACCAGCGGCCTGGCAGACCGCAGCCGGGGCGCAAACATCCCACTCGTAGAGCCCACTGCCGTGGACGTAGGCGTCGACGGCCCCACTGACCACGAGCATGGCCTTCACCCCCGATGATCCGCAGGCCGTGACTTGCCCACCGACAGCCTCGGCGACTTCGGAGGCGAAGTAGACATTCGAGCGTCCACATACGATCAGAGGATGATCACGGTCGTGGGGTTCGGCCAGGGTGACGTCATCGGTGGCGAAGAT
>JAAETV010000234.1 GCA_024227975.1 Actinomycetes bacterium | reverse complement strand
GGAAGCACCAGAAAGGGGTGCCCAGCTTCTCGAAGAATTCGAAAGCGGCTGCCATCTTGGTCTTGGCCGCGGTGAGGGCATCGCCGCCGGAACCAGGCGTGGCACTGAGCCAGGGGCGGTCGAGGGTGGCGGAGCCGAAGGTATCGGACCCGTCCCAGTTGAAGCTGTGCCAGTAGCAGACGGCAAGGCGGAGCTGGTCCTCCATCCGCTTGCCGGCCACGACCCGGTCAGGGTCATACCAGCGGAAGGCGAGGGGGTTGTCGGAGTCGGGGCCCTCGTAGGCGATGGGGTCGGGAACGGTTGGGAAGAACTCGGTCATGAGGGGACTCCTTGGTCGACGGGGCCAGACTGCGAAGGTGCAGATTCACGCTACGCCTTTTGGTGTCGTCGCCGATAGCCCTGTGGCTTCCGGGCCCGACGTCGGCGATGCAGCCGAGGCCGCGGGGGTGACCCTGCTAGAGGTCGACACTGGTGGGCTGCGGGCGTCGGTGTGCGACTACGGGGCCCGGCTCGTCTCGCTCACCGTCCCGGATCGGGATGGTGAGCTGGCCGATGTGGTGCTCGGCTTTGACGATGTAGCCGGCTATGTCGAGGATCGGGCTTTCGTCGGGGCGACCTGTGGACGCTACGGCAACCGGATTCGACGGGGGCGTTTCAGCATCGACGGGGTCAGCCATGAGGTCGACGTCAACGAGCCCCCGAACCATCTCCACGGGGGTCAGCGTGGGTTCGATCGGGCCGTGTGGTCGATCGATATCGAGGAGGGTGCCGTTGTCTTCTCCCTCGACTCGGCCGACGGGGAACAGGGATTTCCAGGGGCCCTGCACGCCACCACGACCTACCGTTTCGCCCCTGATCAGGTGAGGATCGAGATGCGAGCCGTGACCGACGAATCCACGATCGTGAACCTGGTACACCACACCTACTGGAACCTGGCCGGTCACGACCAGGGAAGCGCCCTAGGCCATGAGCTGATGATCGAGGCCGAGGCCTACACCCCCGTCGACGACGAGAACCTGCCAACCGGGGAGCTGGCTCCGGTCGTTGGCACTGGGTTCGACTTCCGCCAGCACCGACTGGTGGGGGGTGAGGCAGGGTCCGGGGACGGGGTGGCCTACGACCACAACTGGGTGCTGCGGAAAGCAGACGGTCGGCTGCGTCGGGCCGCCTTGTTGCGAGATCCGCGGTCGGGGCGCGCGCTGAGGCTCGACACCACGGCGCCCGGCCTCCAGTTCTACGCCGGCGGGGGCCTGGGCGGTGGGCCTGTGGGGAAGGGAGGCGCCGTCTACGGACCGAACGCCGGGCTCGCCCTGGAGTCGCAGGTCTGGCCCGACAGCCCGAACCACGCTCACTTCCCCGATCCGACCCTCCACCCCAGGTCGACATACGCCCACGACATGCTGCTCACGTTCTCGGGCCGCGACAATGAGTAGGGCTGTTGAGCACAGCGCGCTAGCCCGACCAAAGGCGGCCTGATCCATCAGGTTGACTCCAGTCGAGGTGAGGGCTAGGACGGTCGCGGTGAGCAGGGGGCACGAGACGAATGCGGATTGGCACCAGCGGGCCAGCGGGCTGACCCCGGCCGGAGTCCACTCGAACGCCCGCATCGCCGGGGCCGAGACGATCTTCACCCGGGGTGCCGGACCATGGCTGTTCGACGTGGAGGGCAACCGCTACGTCGACTACATGTTGGGCCGGGGCCCGGCTGTGCTCGGCCACACTCCGACCATGGTCAATGAGGCTGTCGCCCGGGCCGTGGCGGAAGGGCTCACACTTGGACAGGCAACCCCGCTGGAGGTGGAGGCGGCCGAAGCGGCCCTGTCCGTGATCCCGTGGGCTGATCGCCTTCGTTTCACCAGCAGTGGTACGGAGGCAGTGCAGGCCGCCTTCCGCCTGGCTCGGGCCGCCACCGGACGCCCCCTGATCGTCCAGTTCGAGGGCCTCTACCATGGCTGGCTCGACGGGGTCTCCCTGGTACCCGGCGACGGTCCTCGATCAGCTTCGCCGGCCACCGTCGGCCAATCACCCGATAGTGGGGCCCAGGTGGTGTTCCTGCCCTGGAACGACCCGGCCGCCGTCGATGCCGCCTT
>JAAETV010000233.1 GCA_024227975.1 Actinomycetes bacterium | reverse complement strand
ACTTTTGCCACGGCTTTGGCCGATGGCTCGGCTTATAACGTGACGGTACTCACCCAACCTGTTGGGCAGATCTGTACCATTACGGCCGGAAGCGGCACGCTCTCGGGGGCTAATGTGACGAACGTCACCGCCAACTGCGTCGACAGCTACACGATCGGTGGCAGCGTTTCTGGTTTGACCGGCACTCTGGTACTGCAGAACAACGGCGGTGATGACCTCATCCTGACTGCGGATGGTGCTTTCACTTTTGCTACCGCGTTGGCAGATGGCTCGGCTTATGACGTGACGGTTCTTACTCAGCCAGCTGGGCAGATCTGCACCATTACGACAGGAAGCGGCACGCTCGCGGGGGCTGATGTGACGAACGTCGCTGCCAACTGTGTTTCCATGTACACAATCGGTGGCACCGTTTCTGGATTGAGCGGCACCTTGGTGTTGCAAAACAACGGCGGGGACGACCTCACGCTGACTGCGGACGGCGCATTTACTTTTGCTACCGCGTTGGCGGATGGATCCGCTTATGACGTGACGGT
>JAAETV010000232.1 GCA_024227975.1 Actinomycetes bacterium | reverse complement strand
TCCTCGCGTACGAAGTCGTCGATCCAGTCGAGCTCTTCCTGGAAGTCTGGGTCGATCTCGAAGTCCATCCCGCCATCTTGGTCGATGGGTTCGTCGACGGCCAACGGCTCTGGTCCTTCGTCGGACTACTTCCAGGCAAAGACCGGCTGTTCGAGCTCGTCTACTCGGGTCGGGGTTCCGTCGTAGGCGACGGCCCGGAACTGGTAGATGATGGCCCCGGTCGGGGCGTGGATCAGGTTGCTCCCGATCGGCAACTGGACGACGGGACGGTTGCTCTCGGGTATGGAGACGAAGCGGGGCGAGTCGTGGCGGGTGAGCTCCCGAATGCTGACCCGGTGAACCGAGGCCACCTCGCCGGGGTTCGGCTCAGGCTCGGCCCCATGGCCGGCCCAGAACACGTAGGGGGTGATGACATAGCCCGAGCGGGTTGGATAGTCGTCGAGCTGGCCGATCAGGTCGACAGTGGTCAGGGTGAGGTTGACCTCCTCCTCGATCTCACGGAAGGCGGCCTCGAGGGGTGTCTCACCCGAGTCGACACGGCCACCAGGGAAGGCCCACTGGTTGGCGTGGGCATTGAGGCGGGAGCCTCGTCGGGTCAAGAGGATGGCTGCTCCGCCCGCGGTTCCATCGATGCGGCCCGTCAGCTCGTCGATGTTGGGGCCAGGGGCGTCGCCGATCAGGGTCAGACGGTCGAGCTCGGTTGGATCGTGGCCGTGGAGCTCAGCGTCACTGTCGATGACCACGATCCCGACCGCAGCATGACGGCGACCATCGAGGTGGTGGCGGCGGACGTCGTGGTCGTCGAGGTTCGAGCTCAGGCGCTGGCGGAGGGCCTCGTCGTAGCGGATCGGGGCCTCGGTCGGCTCACCTTTCATGGGTCAAGCTTCGGCGGCTCAATCTGTCGATGCAAGACGGCGGGCTCGGCGTGAGTGCCGAACCTTGCGGATGCGGCGAAGGAGGCGCCAGCTGGCTCCGGCCAGCAACACCAGCTCACCGGGGTCGTTTGATCGTGCGTTCTCGACCTTGGATCGACGGGCTACCCGCATCCCGGCAGCAGCGACCATGGCCACGTCGGACAACAGGCCAATGGTTCGAAAACGACGAGAAGGGGTTTTGGGCAGAAGCCTCATGGCCCTCAAGGTAGCCGGTCTCCATCCTCCTATGCTGCCGTTGTGGCCAGTGGAGATGATCGCGCAGCCGTTCCCGAGGGCCTGAGCGGAGCCGGCCTACGGGTTGGCATCGTACAGGCCCGCTGGAACCCGGAGATCGTGGGCCGACTCAGAGCCGGGGTCGGGCGATCCCTCGACGAGCTCGGGGTGCGATCCGTTGTCGAGCACTCGGTGCCGGGGAGCCTGGAGATCCCGCTGGCGGCCAAGCTGTTGGCCAGCTCCGGTACGGTCGATGCCGTGATCTGCATAGGGGCCGTTATCCGAGGCGAGACCACCCACTATGAGTTGGTATCGCAAGGGTGTGCGCAGGGGGTGCTCCAAGCCGGGCTGGAGACCGGAGTACCCATCTTGTTCGGGGTGCTGACGGTGGAAGACGTGGAACAAGCGGAGGCTCGAAGTGAGGGGCCGGGCGGACACAATGTCGGTGAGGAAGCCGCAGCCGGTGCAGTCGAGATGGCACAGCTGGCCCGCCAGCTCCGGGCGGCCGGTGCATAGCGGTCAGGCGGGCAAGCGAGCCAGTCGCGGCCGAGCCCTCTCACAATTCGAGATCAAGGTCCACCATCAAGCTGGCTGAGCCGCGGATGATGGCAACGAACATCTCATCCCCCCTGGCCGTCTGCTCGACGATCTGGGAAGC
>JAAETV010000231.1 GCA_024227975.1 Actinomycetes bacterium | reverse complement strand
GCCCAGGGCCTATCCACAGGAGCGTCATCGACGAGCCAGCGACAGGCAGTGCTAGTGGTGTGACGGTCGTACAGCTCGTACTCCGACGGCCCGGGCTGCGCGTCGAGTGCATGCTGGGTCATGAGCGAGGTGGGGGGTGCGTACCCCCGGGCCCAACCGTGGATTGCCGCCGCGTAGGCCTTCTTCGCCTGGAGCGGCAAGCGCATGTCGAATCCGCTATCACCGTCGGGGGCGAAGTGCAGCTTCCCAAAGGTGATGGCGGGGTGGCCGCGGGCACGCAGGCGATGCCCGAAACTCGCAGCCTGATCCGGGTGGTATGGGCTCCCGTTGTCGTAGCTCCCGATGAGCGAGCCGTACCGACCGGTGACCAGCGAGGCGCGGGCCGGCATGCAAATGGGGTTGTTCGTATAGGCCGCGCCGAAGGTCGTCCCGGCGGCCGCCAGACCGTCGAGAGACGGCGTCGTGACCAGGGAATCCCCCGCATACCCGCAGAAGAAAGGGTTGTGTTGGTCAGAGGTGATGAGGAGAACGTTGGGCACGATTGTCCGTTGGGTGAGTCCAGTGAGCGGACCCGATACTGCCACAGACCAGAAACGGGATCATGGCAGCGTCTACCTTCTGGCAACCACGAACACGCTAGCGACTCCCCTCCCGGTGGGGGCGACGAGCGGTAGACGAGCGGACGACTAGATCGATCGGAAGCATGATGCGGCGCGGCGGAGCCCCGTCGATCTGTTCAAGTAGCAACTCTGCGGCAACCTTCCCCTTCTCGACGAGGGGCTGACGCACTGTGGTGAGTGGAGGGTCCCAGGTTCG
>JAAETV010000230.1 GCA_024227975.1 Actinomycetes bacterium | reverse complement strand
CTCGGGCTCGGCTTTCAGTTCTGGCTCGGCTCCCGGTTCGACGTTGGCTTTCGGGTCGGACTCGGCTTCCAGTTCTGGCTCGGCCTCTACTTCTGGTTCGGTTGCGGTGTCCGAGGACTCGGACTCAGTTTCCAGTTCTGGCTCGGCCTCTACTTCTGGTTCGGTTGCGGTGTCCGAGGACTCGGACTCGGCTTCCAGTTCTGGCTCGGCCTCTACTTCTGGTTCGGCGTTGGCTTCCGGTTCGGACTCGGCGATCGTCTCTAGCTCGGTCTTGACGTCGGCTCCCGAGGCCGACTCTGCCTCGGATTCGCTCACTGGCTCGGTGGCTGCCTCTGGCTCAACCCCTACTTCTCCAGCAGCCGCCTCGCCGTCCTGCTCAACTGCAGTCCCAGTACTGGCAGCTTCCTCTTCGACGCTGTCTCCGACGCTGTCGACCTGGGTTTCCCTGGCGATGTCCGTCGAACCTTCGGTGCTCAACGAGGAGTGTGGGGCAAGGTCTTGTTCGGAGCGGTCAAAGGAGAACGCATCGACAACGATGGCCGGGAACTGGCCGGTGGTCGGGCGCCGAATGGGGGGAGGCCACGATGCACCCTCCTGGGCTGCGGCATCGGCCTGTGACGTCAAACGACTGCCCTGGACCTCGCCACTGGGACGAGGGGTCGGCGTCAAACATCCAGCCGGCAGCGTCACCTTCGCTATCGTCCCCTTGATCGCCGATTCGATGAGCCGAGCGTCGATCAGGTGGCGAGCCGCTAGGCGGCCGACCACGAAGAGCCCGAGGTGACTGGTTGGAGTGTCGCTGGTGTAGGTGGGGTGGACGATCTTGTTGTTGGCTTCGGCCAGTTTCGAGCGAGACATCCCCGGCCCGAGGTCGAGGACAGAGATGGTGTAGCTTCCGTCAGCGTCACGGCGGCCCATCACCTCAACCGTGGTGTCGTGCGGAGAGAAGCGGGTTCCATTCTCGATCAGCTCGGCCAGTAGGTGGGTCAGGTCGCTGACAACGACGGGACGGATCAGGGTTCGCTCCACCGTTGTGATCTGGACTCGAGTGAAGTCCTCGACCTCGCTGGTCGCAGCTCGCAGCACATCTTCGATGCGCTGGGGGCGCCCAGCTCCTCGTGATACCCGTTCCCCTGCCAACACCAGCAGATTCTCGGCATTGCGCCTCATCTTGGTTGCCATCTGATCGAGCGTGAACAGATTGCGAAGGACGTCGGGATCTGACTCCGTCAGCTCCAGCTCGTCGATGAAGCGGAGCTGACGGCCAATCAGTTGCTGGTTGCGGCGGCCCAGGTTCACCAGCAGGCCGGCCAATTCCTTGCTGTGGTCGATGGCCTGGCTGGCGGCCAGCTCGACGGTTGCTGATCGAAGTCGGTTGAAGGCGACAGCCAGCTCGGCTACCTCCCCGTGGCCCTCGATTTCGATCAGATCGACGACGGGAAGCTCGCCACTCCCATCAGTTGAGCGGAGGGCAGTAACCAGCTTCGGGAGCTCCGAGTCGGCCATGCGGTGAGCTTCGTGGCAGAGATATGAGATCGGCTGGGCGATTCGGCGTGACAGCGAGCGGCCGGCCAGGTAGGCGGTAGCAGCGGCAGCCGTAGCGAGGGCGGCCAGGGCCAGGGCCCAAACTATGGCTTGCGAGCGCAGGTCAGGGCCGACCTGATTGAGGGCGTCGAGGGGGGCCAGTGCCACCGATGATGGCTGCACGACCACGGCCGCCAGTTCGATTCCGGTGACATCGACACCGAGCCGTTCGATGGTGTAGCGAGAAGACGTTGTCGCAAACCCCGCGACGAAGTCATCGCCGACCATGGGCCCCGACCGTTGGCTGCTGGCGATTGTCAGCGAGACCGCTTCCTCGCCATCGACCGTCCCTCTGGTTGGGGTCGACGGTTGGACGCTCTGGGCCACGGGTAAACCGCCAGGGTCAACAACCGTGATCTCGACCCCGCGGCTGGGGTCGGCGCCAGCGTCGGCCATGGCTTGGATGAACGAGCCGTTGATCGTCGTCTGGAACACGCCCAGGGGCCTGCGGTTCGCGGGGTGA
Organism: Actinomycetes bacterium; assembly: GCA_024227975.1. The sequence goes on along the minus strand of JAAETV010000230.1, from coordinate 7,477 downwards.
TCGATCCTGATGGCCAGGATGTACGAGGGGTCGGTACCGTCAACGGCAGCGCCCTGGCCGATGTAGGCGCCGCTCCGCCACGCTGCCTGCCACCAGTCCTGTTCTCGGTGGACAAAGGCATCGCCGGTTCCGACGGCGCCAATGGTGTAGCCATTGCCGTCGGTGAACAAAGCCCCAAGGTGAGTCGAAGAACCGCTCACCTTGGCCTCGAGGTATGAGGCCGACAGCCCGGATGCATCGAGTTGATCGGTGGCATCGAGCCGGCTCTCGATCAGGGCTACGGACCATTGGGCCATGGTCTCGGTCTGTTCGTAGTCAGCAGCGATGGCGTCGACTACAGCGTCATCGTGACCCCATTCGATGGCGTCGTCGAAGCGCTCGATCACGAACCGATCGACTCCCGAGGTGATGGCCTGAGCTTGGCTGACATGGCCTGCGGCGATTGTGTCGAAGGCTAGATCCGACTCGGCGGCCGAGATCCGGTCCTCGGCGCGCTGGGCCGTCACCAGGGCCCCAGCCGTTATCAAGACAGCGGCGACAAGCACCGGAACCACTGCCAACACGATCAACCGCATCCTGATCATGCCAATGATGGAGTGGCGGAATCGAGTTCTGGGCGCACTGGCGCCGTTTCCCGGCGTCACCGAACAAGACCTCCATCCACTGCTGTCCGACCTCCGCTATGAGTCACGCCGCGCTCGTTCCAGTCCCAACCGCTCCACCAACCGTAGGCAATTCCGGCGACCAGGTGGGGGACTATCCACACAGAAGCCGATCAGTGTCGACTCTTGTTGTGAGAGTCGTGCGCTCGGATTGTTGGATTCCTCTTGTAACCAGGAGCCATACTCGGGACCCAGTGCCCCAGGAGGTTACACCATGTTGTCGGCATACCGAGTACTCGATCTATCGGACGAGCGAGGACAGCTCGCGGGCCAGATGCTGGCCGATCTCGGAGCCGAGGTACTCCTGATCGAGCCGCCAGGTGGATCGAGATCACGTGAGCTCGGGCCTTTCGTCGAGGACCACGAAGGAGATCCCGAGTACTCCCTATGGTTCTGGTCATACAATCGGGGCAAGCAGAGCATCACTGTTGACCTCGACACCAGCGAAGGCCAGACGGAGTTGCGACACCTTGCCGCCGGCGCCGACATGGTGATCGAGTCGGACCGGCCGGGGTTGATGGCCGAACGAGGACTGGGGCCCGAGGATCTGGCCGAGGTCAACCCGGGCCTCATCTACACCTCGATCAGTGCCTTTGGCTGCGACGGCCCCAAGGCGACCTGGAACGCTGCGGATCTCAACATCGTCGGGGCCGGCATGCAGCTTCTCATGATGGGCGACGCAGACCGGCCACCGGTCAGGATCCCGCTCGATCAGGCCTTCCTGCACGCATCAGCGGAAGCAGCGGCGGGGACCCTGGTCGCCCTCTATGAGCGCAACCGATCGGGGCAGGGTCAGCATGTCGACGTCTCGGCCCAGCAGGCCATCCTCCAAGCCACCCAGTCGCTGGCTCTCTCCCACCTCTACAACTCGCCGGAGACCACCCGGACGAGCGGTGGGATCAGCCTTGGGCCGTTCAACATCCGGCTCCGTTCACCCGCCGCTGACGGCCATGTCTCGACAACGATCCTGTTCGGCGAAGCCATCGGTCCCTTCGGAGCCCGCCTTTTCGAATGGATCCATGAGGAGGGCATGTGTGAGGACAGTGACCTCGAGATCGACTGGACCAACTTCGTCGAAGGGGTGATGAGTGGTCGCATCGCACTCGGTGAGTACGACCGGATTCAGCAGGTCGCAGCTGACTTCACCGCAACCAAGACCAAGGCCGAGCTCCAGCAGGCCGCGATCGAGCGGCGGCTCCTGATTGTTCCCATCGCCGATGTCGCCGATGTCGCCAACTCCGATCAATACCGCCAACGCGATCTCTGGCGTGACATCGAGGTGCCGGCCGTTGATCGACCGGTACGTTTCCCCGGGCCTTTCGCCAAGCTCTCGGCCACTCCGCTCGAGGTGACAACACCCCCACCCGTCATCGATGGTGCGTCGTCTTCGATCCGTGCTACGCCCCGGACTCCAGCCCCACCCCTGGCCCTAGCCCCACAAGAGCCAGAGGGCGGTGCCCTGGCTGGGCTCAAGATCCTGGACTTCATGTGGGTCATGGCGGGGCCGGCCGCCACTCGGGTCATGGCCGACAACGGGGCTCAGGTCGTCCGGGTCGAGTCAGCGAACAAGATCGAGACGGCGAGGACGATCCAACCCTTCCTCAACGATGAGGGAGGAGCCGAGAACAGCGGGCTCTACCAGAACATGAACGCCGGCAAACTCAGCATCACGCTCGACATGACCAAGCCCGAGTCACGTGGGGTTGTCGAGGATCTGGTGCGATGGGCTGATGTCGTCTGCGAGTCGTTCTCACCCCGGGCCATGAAGGCCTGGGGCCTCGGCTACGAGGAACTGAAGGCCATCAAGCCCGACATCATCATGGCCAGCAGCTGCCTGTTCGGCCAGAGCGGGCCCCTGTCCAGGCTCGCAGGCTATGGCAGCATGGGCGCCTCCCTGTCCGGCTTCTATGACGTGACAGGATGGCCGGATCGTGATCCAGCCGGGTGCTTCGGTGCCTACACCGACTACATCTCACCCCGCTACCTCTCGTCTGCCATTCTGGCCGCTATCGATCATCGTGACCGCACCGGAGAGGGCCAACACATCGATCTCTCCCAGGCCGAGGCGTCGCTGAACTTCCTCACCCCATCCCTGCTCGACTACGCGGTGAACGGTCATCTCTCGCCTCGCCCCGGGAACCGGCACGCCTCGATGGCACCCCATGGGGTCTTTCCTGTCGAAGGCGATGATCGGTGGATCACCATCGTGTGCGAGGACGACTCCCAGTGGGAGCGACTGGTCGACCTGGCTGGCCTCGACGCCGCCCTGGCCGAGCTCGACCTGGCGGCCCGTCAGGCCCGGGAGGACGAGATCGAGGATCTGGTGGGCCAGTGGTCGGCCAACCAGGACGGAGCTGAGCTGGAGGCAGCGCTGCAAGCGGCCGGGATTGCCGCCCACCGGGCCCAGAGCAGTTTGGATCTCGTCGACGATCCTCAACTTGTTCATCGCAAGCACTTCATCTCTGGCCAACACGATGACCACGGCACGATGTGGGTCGAGGGGAGCCGTTTCAAGCTCTTGCGAACCCCAGCCTCGATCACCAAAGCGGGGCCGACCCTGGGCCAACACACTTTCGACGTACTCCTCGGCATTCTCGGCTACGACGATGAGAAGCTGGGGGAGATCGCAGCAGCAGGAGTACTGGAATGAACCTGACAACCATCCTTGACGACCTCTCGTTCCCCGAAGGGCCACGATGGCGCGATGGTCGCCTCTGGTTCTCGGACTTCTACCGCCATGAGGTCGTTGCTGTCGACCTCGACGGGAACCGGGAGACAATGGTGTCGGTCCCGAACCAGCCGTCTGGGCTGGGTTGGCTGCCGTCCGGAGATCTGCTGATCGTGTCCATGCTCGATCGTCAGATCCTCCGGTGGGACGGTGAGGCGACTTCGACTCACGCCGACCTCTCGGTGCTCGTGTCGAAGCCCTGCAACGACATGGTGGTCGATAGTGAAGGAAGGGCCTATGTCGGCAACTTCGGTTTCGACCGTCACCAGGGGGAGGACCCAGCCGAGACAATCATGGTGTTGGTCGAGCCTGACGGTTCCGCCCGCGAAGTAGCTGACGGCCTCGCTTTCCCCAATGGGGCGGTCATCACCCCCGATGGGACCACGCTGGTGGTTGGGGAGAGCATGGCCAACCGGCTCACCGCCTTCGACCGGTCGGCCGACAATGGTGAGCTCAGCAATCGGCGGGTCTGGGCCGATCTCGGGTCCAATGTGCCAGACGGGATCTGTCTCGACGCTGAGGGCGCTATTTGGGTCGCCGATCCTCGCAACAGTGAGGTTTTCAGAGTGCACGAGGGGGGTGAGGTCAGCGAGCGGATCTCGACTGGCGATGGTCGCAACGCCTATGCCTGCATGCTTGGCGGCCCCGACGGGAAGACCCTCCTGGTCGCCACGAACACGGGTTCGGGTCCCGAAGCTGCCGTGAGCCGCAATGGGAGGATCGAGATCGTCGAGGTGGAGGTGGCTGGCGCCGGCTACCCGTAGGGAAGGGCGGCTAGCGGCCCTGCCAGCGGGGAGGACGTTTCTCGAAGAACGCCTTGACTCCTTCGGCTGAGTCCGCTGACTCGCCGATGATCTTGCGGGCATCTCGGGTGATGGCCCAGCCTTCGGCATCGTCACCCGAGGTCAGGGTGTCGACTACTCGAAGTGACTGCTGCACGGCGATGGGGGCATTGGTCGAGATGGTCTCGGCCAGGGCCAGCGCGGCAGCTAGGGCACCCCCTGGTTCGGCCAACTGGTTGACCAAGCCGAGCCGATGGGCGTCGGTCGGGGCCAGCTCGGCACCTGTCATCAGTAGCTCCTTGGCCACGTTCAACGGCAGCACCCGGGCCGCTCGGAACAGGGCCCCACTAGTTGCAACCAGCCCTCGCTTGACCTCGGGCAGCCCAAAGCGAGCATTGGTGGCGGCGACGACGAGGTCGCACGCCATCACCACCTCGAATCCGCCGCCGAAAGCTACCCCTTCGACGGCGGCGATCAGCGGCTTGACCCTGGTCCGGCCAACGACACCGTAGACGCCACCTCGCTCGGTCGGAGGGCCAGAGGTGGCGGCCATGTCGGTACCGGCCGAGAACATGTCTGGCCCGCCCGTGATCACACCCACCCAGAGGGACGGATCGTCGTCGAGGTGGTTGAGGGCGGCGTCGAGGGCGAGCGTCATATCGCCATCGATGGCGTTGCGTTTGTCTGGTCTCGTCATTGTTACGACAAGGGTGTGCTCGCGGACCTCTGTCTCAACCCGTCTCATCTCGGTCATCGTGTCCTATTGCTCCGGTTCATGAGGATCTCGTGTCCCGGACGCTAGTTGAGCCTCGAGTCACGCTCCCAGTCCTTCGACGGGAGTTGGTCGTTGGCTGGGCTGAGGCGGGCTGGGGTGGGGTCGGAGCACGTGACAAGTGACGGTCAAAGGACCGAAGCCCTGGAGCGGTCTCTATCGGATGACTAGTGTCTGGCCATGTCGGAGAGCGTGTACAACGTCATCGAGTTGATTGGTACTAGTGCAGAGTCCTGGGAGAAGGCGACGGCCAATGCTGTCACCGAAGCAGCGAGGACGTTGAGGGACCTACGGGTGGCCCGCGTCATCGAACAGGATGTATTGGTCGAAGATGGCGAAGTCGTGTTGTTCAGGTCCAAGGTGCGGCTCAGCTTCAAGCATGAAAACGAGTTCGGCTAGGACGATGGCAGCCCAAGACCCCAAAGCAGTCGGCGGTCAGCCCGAGCACACCTATCGGGTCATCCGCCTGGTCGCCACCTCGACCGAATCGTGGGAGGACGCCGCCCGCAGAGGGGTAGCCGAGGCGGCCAAGACCATCATCAATCTCCAGCAAGCCAAGGTCACTGACATGGACGTGACCATCCGCGACGATGAGGCGGCCCAGTATCGGGTGAAGCTCGAACTGGAGTTCCAGGTCGATCGGACCCGCCGCAATCCAATCACCGGGTTGGCCGATGTTGTCGTCCGCCGCTACCTGATCGTGGCCAACGAGACCCTGGCCGGCGACCGGATCCCGGTCCTGGTCTCGGCTCATATGGGCGAGGGTCCATCCGAGTTCCATATCCTGGTGCCGGCAACCCGGTCCCGTGAGACGCGTCGGTTGACTGCCGTTGCCGGTGACCCTCTCTCCGGCTATGCCGTTGTCGACACTGTCGGACTGGAGGAGGCCATCGCCCGTGACCGGGCCGCGGCCCAGGAGCGGCTAGATACTTTCATCTTGCGACTCGCTGACCTTGGGGCCGATTTCACCAGCGAGATCGGGGGGCCTGATCCGTTCTACTCGATCGCCCAGGTCATGGAGCGGGCCAGTTTCGATGAGATAATCATCTCGACCCTGCCGTCATCGGTCTCCCGCTGGCTCAGGATCGATCTTCCCAGCCGGGTGAAGCGTGCGTATCCCCTCCCTGTGGAGACCATCACCGTCGAGAACTAGGTACGTGGCAACCCTGCGCGTCCAACGCAACGCAGGGAGACATTGGATCGATTTCTTGTATTTCTGTGTGCTCTGGCCCGTCACTTTCACAAGCGACACAACACCCAGTGTCGACGCAATGGCCGGAGGGATGGTGGGGACCCGACCGCTGCGACAGTCGTGTCCTAGATCCAGGCCCGGCTGTCGCAGTGGCTCGTGCTGCGGGTCTCAGATGATGAAGGGTCGCCTGAGGCGGCGGAACAGGTCGGCCAGGAATCGTAGGGTCAATCCCCAGATCACCTGATCGGGATGATCGAGTTGGATACCGGGAAACGAGGTCTGCGCCTCCCCATACCAGTACTCGATGTAGCGACCGCGGTCGAGTAGATAGGTGAGCGGAACCCACACCGCACTGGCCACCTCATAGTTGGGGGTCAACTCCGGACGTGGTCCCTCCAACCAATAGCAGTGACCTGAGACCTGAACCGCCCGGTTGGTTGCTTGGCCCCCGTCGACTTCCGCCAGATCACCCAGCAGTCGGGCCGGCCCGAGATCGAGGTCGAGCTCTTCGGCTGTCTCTCGTTCCGCCGTGGCCGTGGAGTCGGGGTCGGTCGGCTCGACCCGACCCCCGGGGAACGCCATCTGACCAGACCAGGGATCACCGTCGAAGGTCGCCCGCTGGATGAACAGCAACTCGGTGTCGGGTGCGGCGGGGCGAAATACCGCAGCCACCGCCGCTCGACTGGGTCCATGAGGGCCGACATCGAAACGAGCACGATCGTTCGACGCCAAGGGTCGCCGAGGACGGGCGATCAGCACACCAGCCAGGTCATCGGCGAGCACCCCACTGGCCGGAGCCGGTTGGGCCGCGGGCGGCGACATCATCGATGAGATGGTGGGCTGAGGAGGAGCCTGGTCCCGAGGTTGTGCTCAGGGGCGATCTGGTAGAGGCCTGCTCCCAACGGTTCCGCCCCCGGGACCGTTCCTGGCTCGGTGAGCTCGAAGTGGAGATGGAATAGCCGCCCCGGTCGCGGGCCGAGCCAGTGCTGCCAGCTCTGGTTGGCCGGGCGGGTCAGCTTCAGGCGCCATGGTCCGTCGGTCAGCACCACGTACTGGCCGTTGGAGTCGGAGCCTTGCTCGTGTTCTTCCATCTCCAAAGGTCCGGCGAAGAGCTTCGTAGCCGATTCGAGATCGGCCACCAGATGTTCCACTTCGGCCAGAACCGGTAGACGCGAGCGCAGGCTTGCTGGGAGCTGGGTTTCGTTGACCCAGTTGGTTTCATCGGCACCGTCGTCGTCGTGGGTTCGGTGGTAGGCGAGTTGGATGACGATGCCATGGCTCTGCTTGGGATGGAGGAAGGCTTCATGCCAGTCAGGATCGGAGCGATTGACAGAGACGACG
>JAAETV010000229.1 GCA_024227975.1 Actinomycetes bacterium | reverse complement strand
GACTACCAGGAGCGATATGTGGAGCCGCTGCATGCCGCTGGCGCCGATGTCGACCTGCGTGATGTCATACCCGAGAATCCGGCAGGCATCTACCTCCAGGTCAACTATGGACTCGATGGTGGCCCTGCCGGTGACCGTGACGCGATCGACGACGCCGATGATGGGAGCCGCTGGAGTGAGGTTCACGCCACAGTGCATCCGGTCTACCGAGACATCGTCGACCTATTGGATCTCGTTGACCTGTTCCTGATCGAGCCTGAGAGCGGCTATGTCGTGTACTCGGTCAAGAAGGGGCCCGATCTCGGCACCAGCCTCGTTGCCGGACCGTACAGCGGATCCACACTGGCGACGATCGTCGATCGCAGCGCACGAGAATCTGACAACGCTACCGTCGTCGGCGATCTCGGCTTCTACTTGCCGGCCCTGGCCGAGCCGGTCGGTTTCGTTGCCAGCCCGGTGCTGGATGGTGATCGGCTCGTCGGCTTCCTCGTTCTGATGTACGACAGCGGCCCCCTCAACGAGATTCTCTCCGCTGGTGGGCAGTGGGAGGATGCCGGGTTCCCGGAGACCGGAGAAAGCCTGCTCTTTGGTGGTGACAGCAAGGTTCGTACTGAGCCGCGGTCATTCATCGAGGATCCTGCTGCGCACCTATCAGCGTCGGTCGAAGCGGGCCTGGCGGAGTCCGATCTCCATGTCATCCGGGTGACCGGTACAACCGTGCTGACCCAATCGGTGGCTGAACCGACGCTGAGAGCCGCCATACGCGGTGACGACTCGGTCGGTGAGCGTCCGAACCTCCTCGGCATTCCTACCTTGAGCGTGGTCTCCGCCGTGCCATTGCCGGACCTCGATTGGTATGTGTTGTCTGAGGTTCACCTAGAGGTAGGCGAACGTGATCTGAGGGAGTTCGGCGAGCTCCTGGTCGTTGGCGTGGCCCTGTTCGTTGTGATCCTGGCCTTTGGCGTAGTGGGTTGGGCTGGACGTCTCGTACTTCCGATCCGCCAGATCAGCGATGAGCTACGTAGCGACAGCGACGGAGTCGTCCCCCTTGATGTCTCGGCCAGCAGCCCCGTCGAGTTCCATCAGTTGGCGGAGAGCTTCGAATCGATGGCCAACCGGATCGCTAGCCAGAAGGCGAGGGTGGCCACAACAAGGGCCGACCGGCTGGCCCTGCTACGCAAGATGCTGCCGCCGGCCGTAGCCGAACGGATCGCTGCCGGGGAGACGCAGACGATTGACGAGATCCCCCAGGCTTCGGTTGCCGTTGTCGTCGTGGAGGGGCTGGGTGACCTCGTCCGCCGCGATGCCACCACAGCCAGTCGGGGCCTGGTCGATCGACTCCTGGCCGATCTGGATGATCTGGCGCGCCGTCATCATCTCGATCGATTCAATGTCGTCGGGGATGCCTACTTCGCGGCCTGTGGTCTCAATCGGCCCTTCATCGACCATGTGCCCCGGGCCGTCTCGTTTGCGGCCGAGGCCAGCATCGTGGTGCGAGAGCTCGGTGAGCAGTCTCCGGTCGACCTCGACGTGACGGCCGGTATCCATACCGGTTCGGTCATGGCGGGGGTGACCGGGAGTGACCGATCGGTCTATGACGTTTGGGGCGAGACGGTCACAACAGCCCACTATCTCGCTCGTGCTGCCGGTCGCGGCCATATTGTGGTTTCCGATGAAGCGCGGGCCATGTTGCCTGACACGATTGATGTGACCCCAGAGCCTGGATTCGACGGCGCAGAGGTCTGGTCAGTGGATATCGAGTCGACCCGAGGCAGGCCATGAGCTCGTTCCTCGGAGCTGACATAACATGGGCCATCGTGGCCATTGTGGTCATCCCAGCCGTTGTCATCCTCGCCGCTGAGCTCGATGAGCGGTTCCGTCAGCGCCAATCCCCCCTGCGGCCGGCGGTGCAGATCCTGCGCACCTGGGCCCTGCCAAGCTTCGCCGCCTGGACGATCCTGGCTCCGGTACTTGGTCTCCAAGACGATTCGCCAGTGGTGCGGGCCGTGGCATCAGCCCTCGTTCTTGCTCTAGCTGTTGCCGTGCTGCGGGTGTTGAGGGTGGTGATTGGTTGGCACAGCGAACGGCGTCGGGCCCGAAGCCAACAGGCCCCACCCCAGCTCCTACTCGCCTTGCCCCGGCTGGCGACCATCCTCGTCGTTGGATGGATTCTGGTCAATGGGGTGTGGGGCGTCGACCTGTCGGGACTATTGACAGCGCTCGGCGTTACGTCACTCGTTATCTCCTTCGCGCTACAAGACACGCTCAGCGGCCTGGCTTCGGGTCTCGTTCTTGTCGGGGACCGGCCGTTCGAGACCGGAGACTGGATAGAGGCTGGAGACCTGGAAGGCCTCGTCGTCGATGTCAACTGGCGGAGCTCGCGTATCCGTGATCGAAACGGGGACATGATCGTGGTCCCCAACGGCCAGCTGGCCAACTCCGCCATCGTGAACCACTCAGCTCCGACCCGGATCCATCGCGTCGTCGTTTCCGTTCAGGTGGCCTACGCCAACCCACCCACACTGGCCAAGGCGATGTTGCTCGACGCCGCGACCAGCACCCCAGGTGTCCTCAGCGATCCGCCACCGTTCGTCGCGGTCGTCCAGGTCGACGATCCGCTCATGGGTTATGAGGTCCAGATGTGGGTCGACGACTACGCCATTGCCCCCCGGGTGAGCAGCGACTTCGGGTCGCGTGTCTGGTACCAGTCTCACCGCCACAATGTGCCGTTGCCGAGCCCGGCTCAGGATCTCTACCTCTATGACGGCCCAACAGCGGGGGCTACCGCCGGCCCCTCAACGGGTGACATCCATCGGACCCTGGCCGAAGTCCCCATCCTGGCGACCCTGGCTGAGGATCAGCTCGACCTGCTCGCCCGGTCGGCCCGAGCCGGTCGCTATTTGATGGGGGAGGCCATTGCTAGCTCATCTCGTCCTACCCATGATCTGCTCGTGATCGTCGAAGGCCGAGCCGACATCGTGCTGACCGAAGCCGACGGCCGGGAGACCGTCATGTCCCAGCTCGGCCGGCTCGAGACGGTCGGTTTGATCGAGGCTCCGGTCGGAGGGGGAGCATTGGCTCTACATGCCGTCACTGACTGTGAGGTGATCGTGATCGAAGCGTCAACGGCGGGTGAGGTCGCCAGCCGAAACGCAGACATTGCCCGCGCCGGGAATCGCATGGCCGAGATTCGACTGCCTCGCGTTTGCCAGGTTCTCCAGCGACGGGTGACGCACCCCGCCCTCCCGGCGATCGATGACCACCGATGACGGTACAGCGCCCCCACCGGACGCTGCGCCACAAGCTCAGCTGGGCGCTCATCGGGCTCAGCCTCGTCTCGTTCGCCCTGGTCGGCGGGCTCAACTTCATCGCCGCTCGACGG
>JAAETV010000228.1 GCA_024227975.1 Actinomycetes bacterium | reverse complement strand
TCTGGTCGTAGACACCTCGGACCTCTCGGCTGACGAGAGGTGCACAGCCAACGAGGAGGCGGGGACCATCACCTTCGTCTCATCATTCGACTTCGCCGCCGCTGCTTCCATTCTCGATGTGGTGGTGGCCGATGCCGAGGGCTATTTCGACGAGGCCTGCCTCGACGTCGACATCAAGCCGGGTTTCGCCCCCGGCAACGGGGGCCTGGTAGCCGAAGGCCAAGCCCAGATCAGCTCGGCTGGTTCCTTCGGTGAGATGGTCAACACCAATGTCCAGGGCGAGGCCGATCTGGTCGCCATTGCCCAATACGGCAAGACGGCGATCGAGGCCCTGGTTGTTCCTGCCGATGGATCGGTGGTCGAGCTGGAGGATCTGGCCGGGACCACGGTGGGGATCAAGGGCGATCTGCCCTATTCCCTTCAGGCCATGCTTGGCCTGGCTGGAGTTGAACGGTCCAGTTTCGAGGAGTTCCTCCTGGACGGCTTCGATCCGGTAGCCCATTTCGATCCCAGCTTGGGTATCGATGCCCTCCCGGTCTACAAGAGCAATGAGCCGGCCCAACTCGACGCCGCTGGGTTCGACTACCGCAAGTTCGATCCCCTCGACTTCGACGTGCCCGCCTCATTCGCGGTCTTCTTCACCAGCGCCTCGTTCCTGGAGGAGCACCCAACGGCGGTCGAGGATTTCCTCCGAGCGGCCTTCCGTGGCTTCGCCTTCGCCGTCGAGAACCCTGAAGTGGCCGTTGGCCATGCCTTCGACCGGATCGATGCCGCCGGCAATCCTGCCTTCTTGTCGACCGATGGTGAGGGGTTCCGCTGGGTAACCGAGAGCACCCTGGTCCTCGACACCACCCCGCCTGGCGAGGGGCCGGGCCTGCTCGACCTCGATCGTCTGGGTGACGAGATCGAGTTGTTGACCGAGGTAGGGGTGTTCGACGAGGCCCCAGATTGGCGCTCAATGGTGGCCGAGGGTCTGGCCGACCGCCTCTACGACGGAACCGACGTAGTGACGGTCGGCGGGTAGAGAGGTATCGCCGACTGGGGAAGGATCAGCGCCGTTCGAAGGGGATCCAGCTCACGGCGTCGAGGCTGTCGAAGTCGTTGACCAGCACCCCACCCTCAGAGAGGGTGTACAGGTTGTCATTGATGATGACCGAGCGCTGGATCTCGGGCGTCCACCGCTCGCAGAAGCGATCGTCGGGCCCGGGCTCGGGAGCGAGAGTGAGCTCCTCCTCCTCGGGTGGGTCGACGAAGCTCGCTTCGGCATCGGTGGATTCGGCGTCGGTCTCTTCGGTCGGAACTGGCAGGGGAGGGTCTTCGTAGTAGACCCCGTCCTCGCACCAGGTGGTTGCGGGGTGGGAGACACGGCCGACCTCGGTCAGGTTGCCGTTGTTGAGGTCGACATCGACCACAACGGCGGCTGACCCGTTCTCATTCGACTCTTCACGCATGTCATAGGACCACCAGCTGACGGGGACGATGGCGTTCCCATCCCAGTAGGTGAAGGCTTTGGCGTCCCAAGAGACGGGGGTGCTCGAAGCACCGTCGACCCGGTCGTCGAAGTCGAGGAAGTCATCGAAGTTGAGCTTGGCGATTCTTTGGGGGTCCGAGAGGTCGCTCACATCGAACAAGGAGATGACGGCCCCGCTGGTGAACCCCTCTTCGTTGCCGTCGGTCCCGACCCCGATCAGGTGGTCGTCGCCGACGGGGTGGAGGTAGCTGGAGAAGCCGGGGATCTTCAGCTCACCCAGGACCT
>JAAETV010000227.1 GCA_024227975.1 Actinomycetes bacterium | reverse complement strand
CGGCCGCCATTCCGACTCACAGCACGTCACAAAGCGACCATATGTAGCTGCCGCTACATCGTCAAGGCGGGCTCTCCCAGTCCCGGTGGACGATCACCCGACTGCTGTGAGCAACGCTGGCTCAGCGGGGTACGTGATGGAGATCGAGGTCGACATGCGGGCGGTCCCATATGCGGGCCGTTCTTCGAGAACGCTGAGGGATTCAATATGCCGTTGGCGCCACCGACCTCGACGTTGACGCTCTCGGGGTCGGGCGAAACGTTGCAGGTGTACGACGGCGATGTGGTTCTGTGCCTACCTCTCACACAGAACAACCGCGCTGCACACAAAGACGATAACGGTCGTTGTGTGACCATCAGTGGCTGGGTGCACTGGCAGGCATGCAACGATGTCGAGTGTTTCCTTCCCCGTAGTTGCCGTTCAGCTTCCGTGTCGAGGCCGGCCTTCCGGTGCTGGGCAACATCCAGCGTCGAGCCCAGGGGGCTGCGATGGCCGGTCACTTCGTCCTTCACACCAGGTGGCACACCCTCGATCGGTTGAAGGAGTACCAGCGAACTGCCAAGGCCTGGTACAACTCGCCGGGCGACCAGGCCGTGCTCAGGATCCGCCTCCAGCCATCGCAAGGAGTCGGTCGCTTCGTCACCGGCTAGTTACTTTGAGCGGCCGGAGGCCACGGGCTGAGCCGCCGCCTGGTGGCTCGATCTGAACGTTTCAGTTCATGAAGGCGCTGACGATGGCTCGCATCGCAGCGTGTGTGTCCTCAATGGACTCAGGGGTGGCCTCAGAAACGCCTTGGGCGCCGAACTGTGCGATCGACACCCCGCGCTTGATATCGAGCCAGATCATCTGACCAAACGCGCCGATGGCCATCGACTCGCCCTCGTACCCCCAGGGGATCCACCACTGGTAGCCGTAGCCGCGTACGCCTTCGCTCGGTTCGTGGGTCGCGGCTTGTGGCATGCCGCTGGCCGCGACGAAACCCTCGGGGAGGAGTCTGGTGTCATTCCACACTCCGTCCTGGACGTAGAGCTGGCCCAGATGTGCGAATTCGAGGAGTCGGGGGCAGAGGCAAGCGTGGCCGAACGCGTGGCCGGCCTCGCCGGGGGCATGTTGGGACCAGAATGCGTTACCGGCCATACCAACCGGTTCCCACAGTTGCTCCTGCACGACTTGGTGCAAGGGTTGGTCATAGACGGCCCGCAGCACCATGGAGAGGACATGGGTGTCGGTCGCGAGGTAGTTGAAGTCGGTGCCGGGCGGGACCCGCCGATCGAGCTCGCCGGCGAAGTCATCGAGATCGCGGTCGCCCGCCCAGATCTGGCGATACATCTCCTTGCGGTCGGGGAATCCCTCCATGTGGAAGAAGTTCACCCCTGAGGACATGGTCAGTACCTGGCCCAGGGTCGCCTCCCCGTAGCCGTTGCCGCTGAGCTTTATGAAGTGGTTGACAGGGTCGTCGAGGCTGTCGATGAATCCATCGTGGAGCGCTCGTCCGATCACCGTGCTGGTGAAGCTCTTCGAAGCTGACCAGAGGTGGAAGCGAGTCTCTGGGTCGATCCCGAGCCGGTAGGTCTCGTGAACCACCGCGCCGTCGGCGATGACGAGCAGTCCCACTATGTCATTGTGTTCGATGTAGTGGTCGAGCGATCTCGTGGCACCGGCGAACTGGTATTCGACGTCGAGGGGACGGAGATGCCGTTTGAAGCGGTGAGGCTGGGTGGAGGCGCTCAATGAGCGTTGGGGCAGTACCTCATCCCAGTGCGAGAAGAGGTGGGCCCTTTCCTCGACCGAGCCACCTACGGCCGCTAGCTTGCGACGCTCGTATTCATCGCTGAACTCGGCGGTGCTGGTTTCACTCATGGTGTGGGCTCCCGATCTTTTCGCGCAACAGGGCTTGCGCGCCCCTCGCTCTCGCGTGCAATCCAGGTTGGCCAGGTGATCAGCACGGGTTCGCCCTCGCAGACGACGGAGATGCGCCCAGCCAGGGCTTCCCTCCAAGGCGCGAGGTCCACGAGGCCGAGCCCCCATAGGCCCTGGCGGACCAATGCAATGCCGACGGACGAACCATCGGCAAGCAGCGGTGCCGCGTCCATGTCAGGAAGATGGTGTCCGGTTGGCTCCACGCGAAAGGGAAGGACCCTTCGCTGGGGGTGACTAGCCGCTCGCAGTTCGTCGGCCAGCTTGGCGGGGACGTGTTCGGCGTCGAGTGCTCCGAGTGCATGGAGGTGCGCTTCGAACAGACCGACACCGAGCTGTTGAAGCAATGTGACGCGAGGGGGAATACCCAGCTTGTAGGTGTGCGCCCGGTACAGCCCCTCATGGCGCCAGGCTGTGCTCTCCCGTGAGGACGCGCCACGGTAGATGCGGGCGCCCAGCTCGCGGCACCTTGGGTCAGACACACGAACGAAGGGCGCGCCCGCCTCGAAGAACCGCTGATTGGGCAGCTCCGCCAACACCCGCCAGTCGTTCGAGACGTCCTGGACCCCGATGCCAGCACTCGTGAGCTGGTGCGTCAGCGCGGCGAGATCCTCGCCGTCGCAGTCGATCAGCACGTCGTTCTCGAACCGCACGAGGAACACGTCGGCGACGACGTCCATCCTCTCGTCGAGGTTGAGCGCGAACACGCAGCGCTGATCCAGACGATCGAGCGACGAAGTGAACGAGCTCTGCAGCGAGCCGATCCACTCTGTCCCGCAGCGAAGCACAGCTCGGGACTGGAGGAGGTGCACGTCTTCTTCGATGAGTGGATCGGGACGTGACAGGTCGGCCGCGTCGCTCATCGGTCCCACCTGGGCTTGACGGCCTCGGCCCGGTCAAGGGATCCAGCCGCAGCGAGCGGCCCACCCACCTCGGAGTGTCCGGTCGCATAGCTGCATGCCTTCAGGCAGAGGCCACAGTTGTCGATCCGATCTCGATAGAACTTGCAGCGAGCCCCGTCGACTTCATAGCGCTTTCCCGGTATTGGTGCCGAGATCGCCTCGACGGGGCAGATCTTCACACAATCGAGGCAGTGGGTGCAGTCGTCGACCGGATCGTGGCGGGTCGTGGTCTCTATGGGCGCTTCGGTCAGGAGGCACCCGAGACGCACACGGGTGCCGAATTCGGGCGTGATCAGGAAGCTGTGTGTCCCGACGGTACCCATCCCTGCGGCCTCGGCAATATGGCAGTAGGAGAGTGCCGCCTTCAACATCAACGGTCTCATGGGGAGTCCACGACTCGGCAGTGCGATAGAGCGGTAGCCGAGTTGCTTCAGGATGCGGGCCAGATCGATGTTGGCCTGATCGATCTCCTTGGTCAGCTGCACGACGTGGGGAGACAGCAACCCGCCCGTCTTCGGCTTCCCCGAGTAGTTCATCGGATGCTTGATCAGATTCACCGTCTCCGAAGCCATCTCCATTCCGAGCACGATGGCCGCATTGGATCGTGGCAGGAAGGTCTCCACGCCGAACAAGAAGTCCGGATGGGAGCCGGAGGTGACTGCGAGGGCACCGATCAGATCGACACCGATCTCTTCCTTGATCTTGTCGAGCCAAACCGAATCGAAATGGACGTGAGCGGTGTCGCCATCGGTGGTGTCATTGGTGTCGACCCTGTTGTCGATGGACTGTTCTAGCTTCATTGACTCACGCTCCCAGGATGGACAGCTTCCGTTGCTGTATTGCCTCGTGGTCCAGATCGGTTCCGAGACCCGGGCCGGTCGGAAGCGGCGCCACCCCCTGGTCGAGAACCATGGGGACATCTGCGATGTCGTCTGTGAGCTTGTCAGGACCGATGAACTCGCCCGCGGGCGTGATTGCCGAGGTGGCGCAGGCCAGGTGGAGCTCTGCGAGCGCCTGGATGCTCGTGCCCATGCCTTGGCCGACGACAACCTCTACACCAGCGGCGGCGCACAGATCGGCGATCCGCTGGCTTCTCCGGAAGCCGCCGCACTTGGCGATCTTGATCTTCACGACGTCGGCTGCTTTGGCTGTCACGACTCGCAGGGCGTCGTCGATGCTGTGGACGCTCTCGTCGGCCATGAGCCGCACCCCGATCGACTGGCGGATCTCCGCCATTGCATCGATCTGGTGGGCGGGGACCGGCTGCTCGACATGATCGAGATCGAACGCCTCGAGGCGTCGGATGAGAGCGATCGCATCGGGAGCGTCGAACACCCCGTTCGCGTCGACTCGGATCTTCAGTTCTGGGCCAACGGCTTCCCGAACTGCCTCGACCCGGCTGACGTCGAGCTGGAGGTCCTCCGGCGCACCGATCTTGAGTTTGATCGTGCGAAAGCCCCGTTCCCTGAACTCGGCGGCTTGCTCGGCCATGGACTCGGGTGTCTCCAGGCCGATACCGCCGACGACCTCGAATCGGTCCCGAAAGCGGCCGCCGAGGAGATCGCAGAGCGGTCGTCCCAGTGTCTTGGCCGCAGCGTCGTGGACGGCTATGTCAATCGCTGCCTTGGCGAAGAGGTTGCCCATCCACTGGTGGTCGAGCTCGACATTGATGGCTTCGGTGTCGAACACGGAGCGCCCCATGATGGCTGGGGCGAAGATCCTCTTGATGAGACCGATGGTTCCCTCGGGCGTGTCAGGTGCGTACCAGCCTCGTGTCACGAAGATCTCGGAGATGCCGTGAATACCGTCGGCCGTTCTCAGGTCGGTGACGATTCCGGTGTAGTGGGTGCCCCCGCTCTCCATTCCACCCATGCGGTAGGCGCGCTTCGCGTCGATTCGGACGAGCGATAGTTTGATCTCCTCGATTTCGGACATGGCGCCTCGCAGATAGCACGTCGTAGGGGGACCTCTAGGTCCTGTTCTCGAGCATCCCTCGGGTGCGCCTCGGAGGGAATCCTTCAGACTTTCATATTCCATACGAATTCGTGCCACCCTTGTCCGATGGCAGCAATCCAATCCAGTGAACGGGTGCGTGTCCCGCCGGGCAGCCGAGACCGGCTCCTACCACTGGCGGATAGGCGCGCCGCAACACTGCGGCGCATTGGTATTCGCCTGGCCGGGATCAGCGATGTTCGATATGGCTTCGACTGGCTTGGTCCGGGCCAGAACCATCTGCTCCTAGGGACGATCCACGGCGACGGCGTCCTGGAGGCAGGAGGGGTCCGGCTGGTGCTTCGCGAGGGTGATCTGTGCTTGTCGCCGGCGGGAGTTCGTAGGCGCTACGCGACTCAGGCCTCCGGTTGGAAGTTCCTCACCCTTCGCTTCTCCGACGGTGAGCGCTGGCAGCACCTACGCACGGGGGAGGCGCGACGCCTACCCGGTCACTGGCTTCGGCGTCTGGTTCCACCGGTGGAGGGCATGCTGGCCGAGCACCCACTGGGGAGCGCGGTGCCGAGTCATACGCATGGGTCCCAGGGCGGTGGTGAGGGGCCGGCCGAGTACCTCCTATCCCGGTACGCGGACCGCCTGGTCGAAGACGGGGTAGAGAAGGAGCCAGACGCGCCGCGCGCTGATCCCTTCGAGCTCCACGCGACCATCCTGAGGCACCAGGTTGAAGCGTTGCTCGGCAAGCAAACTGGGATGGAGCCCGACGACGAGGCGGTCGTCCTGGCGAGCCTCTGGAGCCGGGTCCTCGATCGACCGAGAGGCCCCTGGAACGCTGAGGACCTCGCCTCCGCACTCGGCCTCTCGCGCGCAAGCCTCTACCGAGTGGTCAAGCGTCAGCACGGAAGCTCTCCGGCCCGGGTGGTAGATCGCCTGCGCATGGATGTGGCCTGTCGCCTGCTTGTCGACAGCCAGTACTCCATCGAGGTCATTGCCGATCAGGTCGGCTACGCCAGTGCCTTCTCCTTCTCGACCGCATTCAAGCGTTGCCTCGGCAAGCCACCTTCGCGATACCGCAAGGACGCGATCCGTGGCCCAGCAACGGAGTAGACGGTCCCAGATCCCCGCCATGGCATGCGCCGGTCCCAAACCGACCGTCGCACCTACCACTAGCGCCGACTACTGGCAGCAAGAACTAGGCTTCGCGACCATGGGATGCTCGTCGGTTCGTGTGAAGGTTCTCTCGTGAGCAACGGCCTGTCGCCAGGCTTTGGCGTGGTGAAGCTGGTGCAGCTTCAGCCCGATGGGTTGATCGTCGATGGTCCTGGTCCCGGGCCGACAACATCGGTCTACGACGCCAGCCGGCGGGTCG